>JBKPPH010000121.1:0-12285 GCA_046733535.1 Acidobacteriota bacterium | reverse complement strand
GCGCGGTAGTGAGCGGCGCAAGTGTGACCGCCACTCACCTCGAAACAAATCAGCAACTCACAACCACCAGCGACCTCGATGGTTGGTTTCGCTTCCCTTACCTGCGTACGGGCGGCTACGAAGTCACGATCGATGCGGCAGGTTTTTCGACCGTGACCAAACAACTCACCGTCTCGATTGGCCAGTCACTCGATCTGCCGGTAAAACTCGACGTCGCGGATGTGTCAGCGCAGGTGAACATCGGGTCAGACGTGCCGGTTATTGAAACAGTGCGCACGCAGATCACCGAGACCATTCGTCCAAACGAGATCAACGAACTGCCGCTGAACGGTCGAAACTATCTCGACCTCGCGTTGCTGATTCCCGGAGTGTCGCCAACAAACACCGGCAGCAATCAGAGATTCGCCGAGACTTCGGCCGTGCCCGGACAAGGCATTTCGATCGCAGGCCAGCGAAATCTCTACAACAGCTTTGTCGTCGATGGCGTCTCGGCGAATGACGACGCGGCGGATCTAACCGGGACGTATTACAGCGAAGAAGTTATCGATCAGTTTCAAGTCGTGACTTCGGGCGGCATCGCGGAATTCGGTCGGGCGTCGGGTGGCGTCGTCAACATCCTGACTAAGTCGGGCACCAACGATTGGCGCGGCAGCCTCTACGGCTTCTTCCGCAACCAGCGTTTCGATGCTCGCAATCCGCTCGCACCGGCAAAGGATCTATTGACGCAGGCGCAGTACGGCCTGACTCTCGGCGGGCCGTTGCGACGCGACCGCACCTTCATCTTCAGTAACTTCGAACAGACCCGCAGAAACTATTCGACCGTGTTGACGATCTCGCCCGCGGCGGTGAGCGCCATCAACGATCGCCTGCGCTCGGTAAATTACCCCGCGCCGCTGGTCAGTACCGGCATCGTGCCCGCGAGTTTTGACACGACTAATTTCTTCACGCGCATCGACCACAGTTTCAATCAGCGCAATCAGCTCAGCGCGCGCTATAGCCTCTATCACATTGACGCCGTCAACTCGCGCAGCGTAGGCGGGCTCAATGCGGTCAGTCGCGGTACGGGTTTGAACGATACAGACCAAACCGTTCAGGTCAGCAACGTGACGACCTTCAGCACGCGCACACTCAACGAGGCGCGTTTCCAATTCACCAACAGCAGGTTGGACGCCCCCGTCAACGATGACGCCGGTCCGGCTGTCAATATCGCCGGGGTGGCGAATTTCGGAACTGCGACAGTCTCGCCCCTGGCGCGCGACATCAATCTATTCGAAGCAGTCGATAACATCTCGACGTTGCAGGGCTCGCACTCGTTGAAGTTCGGCGGCAATTTTCTCTACAACCGCGTGAACATCGTCTTCCCCGGCGCGGTGCAGGGTGTTTACGCTTTCAGTTCACTCAACAACTTCCTGAACGGAAACTATCTCAACTACCAGCAGGCGTTTGGCGCGCCGAGCCAGTTTCAGTCAAACCCGAATGCTGGTGTGTTTGTTCAGGACGAGTGGCGAGTTCGGCCGGATCTGACGCTCAACGCCGGCCTTCGATACGATCTGCAATTCTTACCGGAGCCGATCAAGACTG
Organism: Acidobacteriota bacterium; assembly: GCA_046733535.1. Classification (GTDB taxonomy): domain Bacteria; phylum Acidobacteriota; class Blastocatellia; order Pyrinomonadales; family Pyrinomonadaceae; genus PSRF01. The sequence continues at coordinate 10,704 of JBKPPH010000121.1, read as the reverse complement.
ACACTGACAACATCTCGCCGCGACTGGGAATCGTCTACGCTCCGGGCGATCGCAAGACAGTCGTCCGCGCAAGCTTCGGACTCTTCTACGATCGCATTCCGCTACGCGCTACTTCGAACGCGCTGCAACGCGACGGCTCGAAATACCTGGTGGCGCAGTTGTCACCGGGGCAACCTGGCGCTCCGGTCTTTCCGAACGTCCTGGCAGTCCAGCCGGCAACGCTCCCGACGAGACCAAACATTACGCGTATTGATCCGGACATCGAGGCGAGTTACAGCCAACAGGCCAATCTTCAGATCGAGCGCGAGCTGCCGGGCAACGCCGTGATTTCAGCCGGCTACCTGCACCTGCGCGCGCAACACGTTATCCTTTCGCGAAACGTGAATGTGCCCACGGTGCCCGCGTCCGCGGGCATTCCAAACCTCGGCCGGCCCGATCCGAACTGGGGCAACATCTCGCGGTTTGAGAGCTCCGGTAATTCGAACTACGACGGCATGGTAGTCTCATTCAACAAACGCGCCGCGCGCTGGGCCAACATGCGCGTCTCGTACACGCTCTCGAAAACAATCGACGATGCCGGAAACTTCTTCTTCTCGACCGTGCAGGACAACTTCAACATTCGTGACGATCGGGGCCGATCCGACAACGATCAGCGCCATCGGCTCGTCGTCAGTGGCTCGCTCGAAGCGCCGCAGGAAGGCAACCGTGTGTTGCGCGGGTTCCAACTCGGTTACATCTTCACTTACGGTTCGCGTTTGCCTTTCAACGTGCTGCTCGGAAGCGATCGCAACTTCGACACGAACAATAACGATCGGCCGCTCGGCGTGGGACGAAATACGGGACGCGGCTTTGATTTCGCTTCGCTCGATCTGCGTTTGAGCCGGACGTTCAGAGTCACTGAACGAGTTGACTTGCAGCTTCTGGCCGAGGGCTTCAATATGCTGAACCGCGCGAATTATGGAGTGCCGAACAATACGTTCGGTCCTGGCGCGACACCGTTGGCGACGTTTGGACAACCGACGTCGGCGTTCGATCCGCGGCAGTTTCAGTTTGGGATGAAAGTGAGTTTCTAAGATGGGCCATGAGAAAGCACAGAAGGATTTGCGCATCGTGATGTGCTTTGTGTGTCTTTCGGTCGCTGTCGTTCTGCTTGCAGGTTGCGTGCGCATAACCTTACAGGAACCGTCGCCGGCAGCTCAGATCTCTGCGCCGGGCGTCGATGCTGCCGAGCCAGTGACAGCCGCGGCTCCCGACGGATCGTTTTACGTCGCGTGGGTGAAGCATGAGGCGAAGCAGGCTGACGTGATGCTCGCGCATTTCAACACAAAGGGCGAGATGCAGCGCGCGCCCGTGCGCGTGAACCGGCAAGCGGGTGCGGCAACTGCATGGCGCGGCGATCAGCCAAGCGTCGCGGTTGCGACCGACGGTTCGGTATACGTCGGCTGGACCGCGCGCCTTGAAACTGCGGGTGCACACGGCGCAGATATTTACCTGTCAGCGTCGAACGATCGTGGGCAAAGCTTTGCGAGTGAAGTGAAAGTCAACGACGACAAGGCGCCGGGCGACCATGGCATGCACTCGCTTGCCGTTGCGAAGGACGGTCGAATCTATGTCGGTTGGCTGGACGAGCGCAACGTCCACCAACCCAAGCCCTCCGACAAAGCGGAGGGGCACCACATGGAAAGCAATCGCGATCTCTTTCTTGCTTACTCGACTGATGGCGGCCGCACTTTCTCTGCGAATCAAAGAGTTGCGACTGAAGTGTGCCCGTGTTGTAAGACGTCGCTGCTCGTCGCTCCTGACGGAACGTTGTACGCGAGTTGGCGCCAGGTGTTACCGGGAAGCTTTCGTCACATCGCAGTTGCGAGTTCGAAAGATGGTGGAACAAGTTTTTCGGCGCCAGTGATCGTGAGTGACGATCGTTGGATGCTTCAGGGCTGCCCGGTTTCGGGTCCGTCACTTGCTCTCGATCCCTCTTCCGGAAGTCTGAAAGTGCTCTGGTATGCGGCGGGCGAGGCTGGCGCGACCGGACTTTACCTGTCGGAGTCGAAAGATAATGCGCGCAGCTTCTCACCGCGCCAGTTGATCTCCGAGGGAGTGGTGCATGGCACGCCTGAGCTCGCTGCCGGACCGAGTAACACGATTGCACTCTGGCAGAGTGGCGGCGCGGGCGAAACCAAAATGCGCGAACTCGGTAAAGAAGGCTCCGCAATCAGCGTGGCGGCGAATGCGGAACTGCCTGCAGGCGTATTTGCAAACGACCACTTGTATGTAACTTACATTGCGAAGGAGAAAGAGCAGCGCAGTATTTGGCTGGTGAGAGCGAGTAATCAATGAAACTAAACGTTGCATGCGTAGCACTGGTGCTGATGGCTGCGTGCGGTAACCAGCCAGTAAACCATCAACCATCTACCCCGACGCCGTCCGGCCCTGCGGCGGCGGTGCAGTCGCACACTTATAAAGGCGTCGGGATTGTGAAAAGAGTGGATCCAAAACTTCCCGCGATCGAAATCGATCACCAGGACATCGAGGGATTGATGCCGGCGATGCAGATGGAATTTCCGGTTACGGACGCGGCGCTGTTAACCGGACTCGCCGTCAACGATCGGATCGATTTCACCCTCGAGAGTAATGCCGGGGTGATGAAGGTGATTGATATAAAGAAGAAGTAATCCTGTCTATTGACCGTATTGAGCAACGATCTGGTCGCGTATCTGCGCGGGGGTCAGCTTCTCTTCCTTCTCGAGCCGAAGCGCAAGCAAAGCCTCATTGACGCAAACAGCGCAATGCGACGCGTGATCGTCTTCAAAACAACTGTACAGACTCTTGTGACCAAAGCCTCGATCGCAATGGCAGTAACACGGCAACTGCGCGATCGTCACCGGTATTTGTCGCACGGCGCGATACGCCTCGCGGGCTGGACCAAAGAATTGCTCCGGCGGAAGCGTTGGGCGAAGACTCGCCCGGCTGGGCGCGACTTCAAGATAAGCAGGGATGTCTTTGGCTTGCGTCGCCGGCGTTTCGGTTGCGTGGTTGTGCGCCGCCGGAGCTGCCGCGTGATTCGGGTCGTGCAATTCCGATTGGCTTGTGCGCGCGGAATTCACCATCAGCACTGCCGCAACCAGCAGCAACGCGACCCCGCCTATTAATAACCAGTTCTTCTTCATCTGAATTCAACTCCTGAAATCTTAATGCCCCATGCTCATCGGACCGGGTCGTAATCTAACAAAAACCTTCCATGAAACCGGGTTCGAACCATAAACAGAATCGAGGATCGACGGTTTGGAGTAGAAGGTAACATCACTTCCGATCGCCAGCGAAGTCTTCTCCGTGTTCCAAATGTCGCGCGCGCCGCCCGCCGTGTAAGCGCCGATGCGAAACGACGGATGATCGTCCGCGATGCCAAGGCTCGCACGCTCAGCCGCGCGCAGTAGCTGGTTCTTGTCGGCCAGTTCGAGCCGAGTGTAAGCGTAGTTGCGATCGAGAAACTTCAACGTCGACTCGGCCACGTATCCGTTCAAGTTGAAAATCTCGCCGCCGTGTCCCTCGTGATTGCGTCCCCAGATTAAACTGGAGGCCCAGTTGCCGCGTGCCAGGCTGCGGTTATAACTGATCGAAGCGGTGGTGCGACGCACGTCGCCGGGCTCGAGTGCCTCCGGGTCCTTCAAGAAGCCATGACTCACCTGCATGGACCAGTTGCTGTTTGGCGCAAACCACAGCCTTGCGGAGCGCGAGTTCCACGGGTTCGCCTCGAAGTTGTACCGGTTCTCACCCGGTTCACGGCCGTTGAATACAGAGCCTTCGAGTTTGAACCAGCGATACGTAAAGCCGGTCGTGACGACGCCGAAGCTGATGTGCGTTGAATCCTGCAAATGATGCGACAGGGGCGCGGACGTGTTTTCCGACGCCGACGCGCGGTGCATGAACGCATTCGGACCAAGCGCGGGCTCACCGGGATAGCCGCCGTAAATGAACCAGCTCGCGCGTTCGCCGACCGGAACTGTGTAAGTCGCACTCAATTCCATGAACAGGTCGTGCGGATGCTGTCGATCGATCAGCGGCTGGCCTTTGTAAGTTTCCCCTGTTTGGAAAAGCAGCGGCGAGCCGCCGGGCGGAAAAGTAAACGGCTCGGCGCTGAACATGCCTCGGAGTTCGAGTGTTCCCGGTCCTGCGCGCCGCACGGCCGAGGGCATGAACCAGTTTGCCGACTCGAATTTCGTGACGCCGCGTGGTCCACCTTGTCGATTGACGCCCGCGACGAAGTTGTAGTGAAACATCAGCAGCCACTCGCCCGCCTGCTTGTGCAACATCGGCATCGGACTCGATGCGGGTTGCCATGACGTTCCCGAACCCATACGGCCCATCGGCATCAGGTTCGATTCGCTCTGCCCGAGGCGAATGAACATCTGATCGCCGTGCATGACGAAGACGCCGTGGTCCATGTGCATTGGCTCCTCGGCGTTCTCCGTCATTTCCGGACTGGCGGCAGGCGTCGCCGCAGGTTTTGGCTGCGGCATCGTGTGGCCCTCGTGCTGTGCGAAAGATTGTGTGTGCGCGGCGAGAACTAATGCCGCGCACAGTAAGACGTACTTCATTGTTACCTTGTCGGATCGAATTCAACCGAGGGGCGGCCGCGGAGGGCCGCCCCCACAGTTGGTTTTACGCAGCCTTTTTAGCCGTGGTCTTCTTGTTCTTCGCGTTGCAGCAGTCGGCCTTGCCATGCTTCATTTTGGCGTCGTGCTTCATGGTCGCGTCGTGCTTCATTGCGCCGTCGTGCTTCATCATGTCGCATGAGTCACCACAACAACTGCAGCACTCGTGGTCGTCCGCGTGATTCTTAGCGTCGGTCTTTTTCATCTTGCACGAATCACCACAGCAACTGTGCTTTGCATCAGCGGTTGTGCCGTCTGCTTTCATCGGGCACGAGTCGCCGTTACAACAACAGCACGAGTCCATCGAGCAACAAGCTTCGGTCTTGTTCTGCTGGTCGCCTTGAGCGGGGGTTTGGGCCATTACTGCGGCAGATGCGATGAGCATCAACCCAAGCACCAGCGTGAGAATAGTGTTCTTATGGGGTTTCATTTCTGTTCTCCTGTTTCAAAAGATCTGTGAACGACGGATGCCGGACAAACCAGCACCTGCAAAGAATGTTCAGTTGCGAGCAGGCAGATCTCTAGATCAGGAAAACACAACAACGAAGATAGGTGGGACCGCGATTCGGAAGGATAGGAGCAACGAGGAAACTGTCGGATTGTTCGGGCGTGGTCTCAACAGACGTCAAAACAGTTACGGGTCCACGTGCGGGATCCGGCAAGTGGCTACTGTTTTTAGCCGTCGCGGCGGTCGCGTTAACGACGAGCGGACAGTCTTTCATCATGCCGGTTGGCATCGGAAGAAAAGACGGAACGGACGGCGCTGCCGCGTGCTGCGAATTACGCGCGATCTGTTTCTTTGCCTTTTTGGTAGCGCAGCAGTCGTGTGAATGCTCTGTGTGACAACTCTCGCCGGCGACAACCGTCTGCGCTGAGTCATCGGCTTCATACGCCATCGCGGTGCTGCCACAACCGAACAGGCACCCGCCGGCCATCCAAATCGAGACGCTGACCGCGAGAAACAAACGCACTAATTTGTTCGCGAAGACCGAACTCATCCTGCCAGCAGTCTACTCCCGCTGGCCGGGTTTGTCGAGAAAACGGCGCGACAAAAGGCCCCTTTGAGGCTAATGTTTTTTGTACTCTTTGTGGCACTTCTGTAACGGCTGTCTTGCTAGCCTTTAATCATGAGTATCGACAAAAACAAGATAACAACACAGGACGAATTGGATGAACCGGCGCCGATGGATCAGGCGGGTGAACGCGCCGAAGCGGAAATGAAAAGACTTGAAGACGAAGCTAAACGGGAGGTAGCCGAAGGATTACAACAAACTGATCATGAGGATTAACCCTTGTCGACGAGCGCCTCTTCGAGCGCTTCCTTGAGTTGTGTGGGCGTCTTCTCGGGATTGAAACCAATGAATCGTTTCAAGATCCGGCCATCGCGCCCGATTATGAAACTCTGCGGGATCGCAGTGCGTCCCTGCATCAACGTCAGCGCCACGTCGCGCGTCGCCCAACCAATCTGATAATCGACTTTATACTGGCGCACAAAATCGCTGACGCTCTCCTCCGAAGCTTCGGGATCCTCGGTCGAGAGTCCAATCATCTCCACGCCACGCGCCTGATATTCCTTGTGCAGTTTTACGAGTTCGGGCGTTTCCATTCTGCATGGACCACACCACGTGGCCCATAAATTAATCAGCAGGACCTTTCCGGAATAGTTTGCAATCTTTATCGGTGCGCCGGTGGCTGCCCTGTTTTCAGTGTCGAGCACGAGTCGCGGCAAACTGATCAAGCCGGCCGGTTTTGCCGCGGTTCCGGGACGAACTGACGTCGAACTTGCCGGTGTTTTCGACGCCGGATCGATCGAATTACAACTGGAAGCGCCGAACGCAGCTACGAGTCCAAGCACGAGCACCGTCGCAACCAGCCGCAGCGGTGTCCAAAACTTCACTTCCTTCAGTACTTTCTTTCTTTCTGACATTCGTTACTACTTCTTTTTACCAAACCTGAACGACTCGAGTATCACTGGAGACTCGCCCCGTTCGCCGACATCCTGCACAGACGATAACTCGCCGGCCAGAGAAGTACAAAGCAAACTCAGGGTCGCGCCGGTCGTGTCGCCTTCATTTCCGGTCGGCAGGAACACAACGCGGCCCCACAATTTCAAGTCGCCGCGTTCAGTTCCCTTTGAGAGACCTTCCCATCTGAACTCATAACCTTGCATCGAGTTGATCTTCGTCGGGCCTTCGGAAACTTTGCGGTACTCGGGAATGATCTTAGCAAGCGAGTTGCTGAATTCCTGCACGCGCTGCGGGTAACTTGGCAGATCGCCGGTAAACGTTCCGGTGCTGGTGTACCAACCTACAGCAAAATTCTCCTGCGTGAAATCCGGCGGCAAGGTGCGATCAACTTTCACGAAGTTGCTCGCGCCCGGCACTCCCGCTTTCGGATCGCGGTCCCACGACTCGGGATAATAAAAGGAGAAGTCGAAATAGTGCTCGGCTAACTTTCCGTCGAGCTTGTCATTCGAGTTTGTAAACTGCACCGTGCCCGGCGGTGGAACAAAAGTCTCTTCCGGTGTCGGCGATGGTGCGGCGACGGAACTCGTTGGAGTCGGCGTACTCAGGTTCGTGTTCTCAACCTGGCGATCGGGCCGCCGTTGCGCTGTCATCTCGTCGAGTCGTGGTTTCACAACGAAGAAGAACACGCCAGCGAGCGCGCCGCCGCCGAGCAAGAGAAAAATAAGAATGCCGGCGATGATCCACGGCAGCTTCGACTTCTTCTGAGCGACAGCCGGTTGCGGCAATGGCGCGGAAGGCGCTGCGACTGTCGCTTGTGGCGGTCTTATCTCGCCTGTCGTTACAGCTTCGACAGGCGGAGGAGGCGATGGTGGTGGCGGAGTTGGCGTTACTGGCGCTCGGGCAATATCTGACGTGTTTGGAGCAGCCCCAGGAGACGTGGTTGGACCAGTGTTACGCGGCAATGCAACCGTCGCCGGGTAGCTGTCCATCATTGTCGCGTTCGGGTCCGGAAGGTCGCGGCTCGTCGGCAGTTCCGACGGAGCATTCAAGTCGATAGACGTCGCGCGTATCGTCGCATTCGGATCGAAGGATTGTGGTTGTGGCGCTATCAGCAGGCCACCGTCGAACGTGCAGAACTTCTGGCCTTCGTCAGGAAACGTACGATTACACTTGGGGCAACTCTTCATTTACACGGACCTCTTCAGCGGGAGTTCAGATTTCGAATACGCACTCAATTTGCGCGAGCTTTGGCGAGCTTCTGGGCAGCGCCCGAATTGCCGGGATCGAGTTCGACTGCGCGTTGATAAGCGCGAACTGCTTTGTCCTTCTGGTTGGACTTGAGATAGCCGTCGCCGACACCTTCAAAGCCAAACATCCCGGCAAGTTGCTTTTTCTCGCCTGCTGCTGCGAAGGTGGATGCCTGCTCGTAAGTTGCTTCGGCGTCGCTAAACCGATTCATTCCCAAGTACACCCGGCCCAAAAGATTGAAAGGTTGAAACGCGCGCGAGCTTACTTCGGTCGCAGACTTCAAATACGGTTCTGCTTCCTGAAATTTCTTGTAGACGATCAAATACCGTCCCATCAACAGCAGCGAAGTCGGGTTGCGCGAATCCAACTCGAGCGCCTTTTTCAATACCGGTTCAGACTGCGGCCACAATTGCTCGCCCTGAAGTGAATCGGCAATCAAGTTGAGAGTGGCGGGATCTTTTGCCAACTCGATCGCTTTTTCATACAACGGCGCTGCCTCTGCTGGACGACCTACTCGATTGAGCATGCGCGCCAGGTGCGCGTACGCGACCGCGAACTGCGGATCCAACTCGATCGCGCGGCGATACGAATGCTCGGTTTCACTGTTTGCAAGTCCACGTGCTTGCAGTGCGACTCCGAGACGATCCCAGCCCACCGCGTTTTTCGGATCGAGCTGGACGGAACGCCGCGCGAACCCTTCAGCATCGGCAAACCTCTTCGCGTTGTCGCCACCGGCGCGGGGTTGGACCAACGCCACGCTGAGCGCCACGTGAGCGTCGCCGTTTGTCGGCGCCCACGTCACTGAGTTGCGATACGCAGCTTCGGCATCGTCCCAACGTTGCTGGTCCGAGTATACGTTACCCAAACCGTACGCGGCGCGCGCGTCGCGTGCTTTGAGTTTCAAGACTTCCTTGTAGGCATCTTCAGCTTCGGCAAACTTGCGCGCGTCGCGAGCTTCGTTGCCTTTATCAAGTAAGTCTTCGACACGCTCTTCGATGTTTGACGCCCTCGTCGGGCGTGCGGGTCCGGCGGTTCGGCCGGCCGGCTTCGTTGCCGTGCCCGGCTTCTTTTTCGTCTCAGGGTTCTTGGCCCTGAAGATCCCTGCGCCGCCACCAACGTCTGCGCCTACGTCCTGGGCGGAAACGCTCGCAACCGCACCCAGACTCAAACAGCAAGCGGCTAAACTCAACGCCGCCGCGCGCAGTATTACGTTAGGTGCCATCGTTACTCTCCTGCTGCTCTCTGTTTGGATTGCTACTGTCGAGACAAACCCTCGTTGGATTGTAGATCAGCTTCAAAGCGTGGCAAAGCCGCAGATTTTTGCTGATGAGCGCGGATCTGCGTTTATCAGCGAAAATCCGCGGCTCTTTTATTCATGGAGCGTTCCGGACAAGCCGGAAGCCCAACTGCGAACTCTTGGTTGTGGCGGGCACAAAGTCGCGCATGCAGGACGATACGGGCTTATCGGATCTGGCCGGATCGCTAACGAAACCACCGCCTCTGATGCTTACCCAGTCCTTGATGGCGTCGGGAATCTCCGCCTTGTTCCCCGGATACAGATACACTTTCGAAGAAGTCCACTCCCAAACGTTGCCGATCAGATCAACCACACCCCATTTGTTCTTTCCTTCCGGGTGCGAACCGACTGCGGTTGGACTGACCTGCTTGAGAACCGCGACATTGTCCTTCCAATCCGGTCCCCACGGGTACAGGTCGCTCCTGGCGCCATTACGAGCCGCGTACTCCCATTCCGGCTCGCTCGGCAGACGGTACCTGACGCCCTCGCGTTTCGATCGCCAGTCGGCAAACGCATTCGCGTCGTCAAAGGAGACGTTAACTACCGGCCATAGTTCCTGACCGAACGGCGGCTGAGAGCCGGCCCAGTGACTCGGCGCCGCGTGCTTTGTTTCCTTTATGAACTCGGCATAGTCAGTGTTAGTGACCTCGGTGCGGTCCATCAGGAACGGCTGCACGGTAACGGGATACGCGGGCGTTTCCTGCGGTGGTCCACCGTCGCGTCCCATCATAAAGCTGCCGCCCTGGATTGCTACCGGCTCAGCCTTTGTTTTTCCGGGGACGGGAGGTGTTGGAGTTGGATTTGGGGTAGTCGAGCTTGATCGATACACGAGGTAACCACTGAGTCCGACTCCTACCAGCACGAGCACCGCGACCGCTGCTCCGACGATCAACAACACCGGCGGACCTTTGCGCTGTGGACGAAAATCCACGACCATTTTGCGTGGTCCAACCGGCTCAGCGGCGACGCTGCTGGCGATCGGTACAGTGGGAGCACTCTGCACGCGGGTGGCTTCGGGATCCAGTGCAGGCGGCATGCTGCCGGAAAGTCGTTCGAGCCGGTCTTCGAGATCCTTCGCCTGCTGGGCCATGCGGTCGAACTTTTCCTGCTGTTCCTGGTGTAGCCGGTCTCTTTCCTGCGCGTCTTTATCTAATTGGGTACCGCTAACCGTTCCACTCATCGAATCGAAAGCTGCACCGAAGTTCGTCTCCTGTGAGATCGGCGGCTGTGTTGCCGACAGATCGGGAGCTTCAACGATCGGCGTCGTAGTGGACGTCATGGTCCGGTTCGGATCCATCGACACCGTTTCACGCAGTGCGGACGCGACCACCGGCTCAGCGTTCAATGCGGCATGAAGCTCTCGGAGGAAAGCCGGAATCGACTCGATGCGCGCTGAAACTTCTTTCTCGAGTGCGTGACGCACAACCGCCTCGATCGCAGGCGGCACTGAAACACCCTTGGACTGAAAACTCGGCGGCGGCACCGTGAGGTGCTTCTTCATGATCGACGGAATCGAAGAACCTTTGAACGGCACTTCACC
>JBKPPH010000120.1:0-26804 GCA_046733535.1 Acidobacteriota bacterium | reverse complement strand
CTGGAGCGGGCGACGAGATTCGAACTCGCGACCCTCAGCTTGGAAGGCTGATGCTCTACCAACTGAGCTACACCCGCCCAAAAATCAACCGGTGCAGGGGGTAGGATTCGAACCTACGTAGGGCGTGAGCCCGCCGGGTTTACAGCCCGGTGCCATTAACCACTCGACCACCCCTGCATCACCTTGTTTTGCCGTGGAGCCGGCGAAGGGACTTGAACCCCCGACCCTCTGATTACAAATCAGATGCTCTACCAACTGAGCTACGCCGGCCCGCTATAGAGTACAAATAGCGTATTCCGACAAAATGCGGATACTACCAAGCGACTTTCAAAAACGCAAGTCGCAGGGAGTGTTGCAGATAACACATCCACTCTGCGCATTTAGCGAAGGCGTGCGAACAAATAAATTGACCTGAATTGATGCAGCAAAGTAGGATGACTAAACCTCACCGCGTCACTTCGCCCTTGTCCCTCAACCCAATCTAAGGAGACTAGCCACATGGCACCGTTCATAAACTTCAAAGCACCGCTGTTCGCACTCGTCTGTCTGCTCGCGCTTGCCTTCGCAACCAACGCGCAATCGCCGGCTCCCACACCACAACTTACGATGCCTGCGCCCACACAACCGCTGCGCGTCGCCGGTGAATCCAGTCTCTACTGCGCCGGTTACATTCGCTATCAACGACTCCCACACATGCCCGAGATTGTCGGTGCCCAGGAAGAACAGGAACAACGCACGTACGCCGACGGCGACGTTGTCATTCTTAACAGAGGCTCAGCTCAAGGCATTAAAGAAGGACAAAACTTCCAGATCATCCGGCCGCGCGGCGACGTCAAAGGCGTTCACAAGCACAAGCACGGGTTCCTCGGCACTTACGTTCAGGACATCGGCCAACTTCGCGTTTTCAAAGTTTGGGAAAACACTGCGGCGGCGCAGATAACGTTTACCTGCGACGCGGCGCTGCTGGGTGATCTCCTGTCGCCAATTCCCGATCGCGAGTCTCCACTGCAACGCGCCGGAGCAAACCTCGACCGGTACGCCGATCCTTCCGGCAAACAGACGGGGCGTTTGATGATGGCGAAAGACAGCCGCGAAACGGTCACGCGAAACGACATCGTTTACATCGACCTCGGCTCGGAAGACCAAATCAAGCCTGGCGACTACCTCACGGTCTATCGTCCACTCGGCACCGGCAATATCACTCGCGTCGACAATGAAGAAAGCGCCCGCAACCGTGCTACGGGTTTTCAAAGCGATCGCTTTCGCGGCGGCGGCTTTTCGAGTCAGGCATCGCGGGCGAAGGATGAGACTGCGTTCGTGAATTCGGAAGGACGTTATCGTTATCGACCGATCACGTCGAAGGAAGTTAAGCGACATCGCCCAGCGATGCCGCGCAAGATTGTCGGCGAGATGGTGGTGATTGACGTGCAGACGAGAACGGCGACCGCGATCATAACGCGCGTCGTTGGTGAAGTGCACACCGGCGATTGGGTCGAGATTCAGTAAAGCGTTTTAGCCGCGGATTTACGCAGATATACGCAGATCGTTTTGATCAGCGTTTATCTGCGTGTATTTGCGGTAAAAAGAGACGAAGTACCCGTACATCGAAGTGACCGCCGAGATCACAACCAGCCAGAGCATTGCGCGGCCCGCCGTGTAAAGAAGCACCTGCCAATCGTTGCCGCTGGTTGGACCACCGCCCGTCAAATGCTGCCACGCGGTGCGCAGTTCAGGTACGGACCAAAACTCGATCGCGGGAAACGGTTTGCCAAAGTTCGCGACCGGCGGTTTTCCGGCCACGCTCGATCCGATGAGCAGCGCAACCGTAACCACCTGCGCCAGCATTTTGAACTTCCCCATCTTCGACGCTGAAATCACCACGCCATCAACTGCTGCAATCGAGCGCAATCCCGTAACAGCAAACTCTCTGCCGATAATGATGACGACTGCCCACGCCGGCGCGAGCTGGTTTTCAACGAGCGAGATCAGCGCGGCGGAGATGAGTAGTTTGTCTGCGATTGGATCGAGCAGTTGACCGAGACGAGTGACCTGTCCGCGACTCCTTGCGATGTGACCGTCGAGATAGTCCGTCAGCGCGGCTCCCAGAAACAACGCGACGCCGAGCAGGTGTCTTGGAACTCCAAACCAGTTTTCCGAAAACGGAGTGAGGAGCACGACGACGAGCAGCGGCACGATAAAGATTCGCAGGAGAGTTAGGCCGTTGGGAAGATTCACACGCGTACTGTAGGTCTATCCCGTTGATCATGCAATCTTGAAATCTTGTGGAACTATTTCCTCACCTCACGCGAATACGAGCATGAAAAGACTTCTTCCACTCCTGTTCCTACTTTGCACCACAACAGTATTCGCAGACTCTCGCGCCGACGAGGTCCTGAAACAAGCTCGCCAGGCAATCGGCGGGGAAGAGCAACTGCAAAAACTCCAGGGCCTGCACATCAACGGGCAGTATCGCCGCATGTTTGGCGAACGCCAGATGGGCGGCGATCGCGAGATCAGCATCCTGCTCCCAAATAAATATCTCGTGGAAGATGCGATGAACGCCGGCGGACTCAGCACCGCAATGATCAATACGCGTGGCCTGAACGGCGAGAAAGCGTGGACCGCGTCGAGTGGCGGCGGCGGTGGAATGGTTTTCCGGATGGGTGGACCTGGAGGCATGCAAGCGACTCCCGAACAGATGGAAGCAGGACTGCGAAGAATCTTCTCCGCTGAGTTTTCTCGTTACCTGCTCGCGATGATTTTGACTTCTCCGTCTTCCTCGCCGGTCGAATACAAGTACGTGGGCGAGTCTGAGGTTGAAGACGCGCAGGCGGAAGTGATCGACGTCACTGGTCCAGACGAGTTCGCCATGCGCATCTTCTTTGACAAGAAGAGTCACCTGCCGCTGCTGCTGAGCTATCGTGGCCCAAAGCCGCGCGTCATGACCATGACGCGACAGGGGGGCTCGAGGGAAGACCTCGCCAAAGCGCGTGAAGAAGCAGAGAAGAAGATGCGTTCCGAAGCGCCAGTCGCGCCCGAAGAGATCGACTTCTACATCCGGCTCACGGACCACAGGAAAGTCGGCGGACTAACCCTCCCGCACAAGTTTACGTTTCTTGCCGGAGAAGAGGTCTCGGAGGAATTCGAGATCAAGAAGTACGAGTTGAATCCTCAGTTCAAAGCAGACCTGTTCGAGAAACACTGACGGTACAACTGTAGGGGCGACCCTCCGTGGCCGCCCGCCGTTCGAAACACACCCTATTCGCGAAACGGGCGGCCACCGAGGGCCGCCCCTACAGTTACACCTCGAGGCACATAAGAATATGCGAGTTGAGTCTCTCCATTCTCGAGCTATCGCTGCGCTTGTCGCGCTCATGCTGGCCGTTGTTCCGTGTGCGGGCCAGACTAATGCGAGTCTGGAAGTGATCGTGAAAGATCCTTCCGGCGCTTTAATCAACAAGGCGCAGGTGCAGTTGCTCCGAAACGGCAAACCGCAATCGCTTAACTCCACAAACCAACGGGGCGAGGCACGCTTCAACAAGATCGCCGCCGGCACTTATCAGCTTCACGTCGAAGCGCCGGGTTTCAAAGCTCAGGATGTGGATGCGGTGGAGCTTTCGAGTGGCGCACACCGCAGAGAAGTGACGCTCGAGATCGACGTGATCAAGGTTGACGTCGACGTTGCGGACGAAGCACAAGTACGAAATACAAATCCGAACGGCCCCGCGTTCAGCAACGTCCTGACCCCCGACCAGATTGCACAACTGCCGGACGACCCGGAAGAATTCGAGAACGCCATCAACCAACTCGCCGGTCCGGGCGCGCAGATGCGTGTGAACGGATTTCGCGGCGGCAAGCTGCCGCCCAAGTCGCAGATTCGCGAAATACGTTTTCGCACGAATCCATACGCGGCTGAGAACCACGACGCCGGCTTCGGCTTCGTCGATATCACGACTAAACCCGGCGTGAATTCCTGGCACGGCTCGTTCAACTTCGGCTTTCGCGATGAAGCAATGAACGCTCGCCAGGTGTTCGCGCCGTTTCGTGGACCGGAGCAGCAGCGGCGGTTCGGTCTGTCACTTGATGGTCCAATCTGGAAAAATCACACTTCACTGTTTCTGAACGCCGACGGTTCGTTGTTCTTCGACGCGCGCCCGATCTTTGCGACGACTCCGAGTGGAACGTTCTCCGATCTCGCGTATCGTCCTTCGCGCCGTCTTAACCTCGATGCACGAGTCGAACACGTCTTAACCAAAACACACACCGCGCGCTTTCAGTTTCAACGCAACGCGGGCTTGCAGAACAATCTCGGTGTCGGCGACTTCGATCTGCCGTCGCGCGGGTATTCGCAGGACCAGACCGAGTACATCGCGCGTCTCGGCGATTCAGGAGTGTTCGGCAAGAAGTTTTTCAACGAGGTGCGGTTGCAGGCGCGCTGGACACAGACTGAAGCGCGTTCGGTGAGCGCAGGCCAGACTATTCTCGTCCCCGGCGCATTCAACGACGGTAGCGCGCAGAGAAGCGGCGGTCGCCGGCAACTCGATTTCGAGCTCGCAGACAACGTCGACTATGCACTCGAAAAACACGGCCTTCGCTTCGGCGTCCAGCTCGAAGCCGGCGGTTATCGCAGCAACGACCGAACCAATCCGTTTGGTACGTTCCAGTTCTCTGATCTCGATGCGTTCGAGGCCGGGTTGCCGACTCAGTTCACGCAACGCATCGGCGATCCGACGGTGAAGTATAGGCAGTATCAATTCGGCTGGTACGTTCAGGACGACTATCGTCTGCGCAAAAACCTGACGGTCAGCTACGGTGTTCGCGCCGAACTGCAGAACCACGTGTCGGGTAAGTTCAATGTCGCTCCACGTCTCGGTTTTGTCTGGTCGCCAAAGAAGAGCGGCGCGATCACGGTGCGTGGCGGCGCAGGTATTTTTTACGACTGGTTCACCGCGCAAACGTTTGAACAAACTCTGCGCGTTAATGGCGAGCGACAGCGGGATCTCGTGATTGCCAATCCGGGTTACCCGAATCCTTTCAGCGGCGGGATGCAGACGGTGTTGCCGCCGAGTCGCATTCAGCTCGATCCCGATCTACAGATTCCATACATCATTCAATCGTCGATTGGTGTCGAGACGAACCCGTTCAAGCTGTTTCGCCTGACGACGAATTACCAGTATCAACGCGGCGTGCACCTGCTCCACGGTCGCAATCTAAATGCGCCCATTCCGGGGTTTGGGCGCCCCGATCCGGCCGTGGGCAACATTACGAACATCGAATCGTCGGCTTATCAATCGACTCACCGGCTGATGATCGGAATCGGGCCGCCGAGATTTATGAACAACGGTCTCTTCTGGAACGTGAACTATCTGCTGATGAAGAGCACCAACGAAGCTGATAGCCCGTTTAGTTTGCCTTCGAACAATTTCAACGTGCGCACGGATCGTGGGCCGGCGACAAACGATATGCGCCATCTCATCTCCGGCTTCATCAGCAAGCGACTGCCGATGGGCTTTGCTATCTCGACGATCTTCCAGGCGACTTCCGCTCTGCCTTACAACATCACCACCGGCTTTGACGACAACGGCGACACTGTCATCAACGATCGACCGTTCGGCGTTGGACGAAACAGCGCGCGTGGTGCTTCGCGTTGGGAGATAGGCTCGCGCATGAGCTGGGGAAGAAGTTTCGGACCGGAACAGCAGCAAACGGGCGGGCCGCAAGTGCGCATGGTGCGCATCGGTGGAGGTGATGGCGCTGCGCCACCATCACTGCCAGGCGCCTCGACGAAGAAGTATCGACTCGAGCTATACGCGCAAGCGTTCAATCTTCTGAATCATGCAAACCTCGGTGCGTTTTCCGGCGTGCAAACCTCGCCTTTCTTCGGCCAGGCGACCTCCGCCCAATCACCGCGGCGCATGGAACTCGGGCTGCGGTTTAATTTTTAGCCGCAGATACACGCGATTTGCGCGGATAAAGCAGTGCTAATCCGCGTAGATCGGCGGCCCTTGCCGCACGAAAATCAGTCCGCTAGAATGGCTGGTTTTCGCTATGGCCATTGATCGCATCAGTGTTAGGGGCGCTCGACAGCACAACCTAAAAAACATCAACGTCGACATCCCGCGCGATCGGTTTACTGTAATTACCGGCCTCTCCGGCTCAGGCAAATCGTCCCTCGCTTTCGACACAATCTACGCGGAAGGACAGCGCCGCTACGTCGAGTCGCTCTCCGCTTACGCCCGCCAGTTTCTCGATCAACTCGAAAAACCTGACGTCGATTCCGTTGACGGGCTCTCGCCGGCGATCTCCATCGAACAAAAGACTGTCTCGCGCAGTCCGCGATCGACTGTCGGAACCGTGACGGAGATCTACGACTACATGCGACTGCTGTTTTCATCAGTCGGCATCCCGCACTGTCACATCTGCGGCGCGGCCATCACGCGGCAGAGCGTCGATCAGATCGTGCAGAACGTGCTGGGACTGCCGGAAGGCGAGCGCGTGATGGTGCTCGCGCCGATCGTCCGCGGCCGCAAAGGCGAGTTCAAGAAAGAACTGGAGAAGCTGGCAAAGGAAGGCTTCCTGCGCGCGCGCGTCGATGGTGAACTGCTTTCGCTCGACGAAGAGATCCGGCTCGACAAGCGAAGGAACCACACGATTGAGGCAGTCGTCGATCGTCTCCTGATCAAGGCCGGCATTCGTGAACGACTGACCGATTCGATCAGAACTGCGTTGAAGCTGACTGGCGGCGCGGTCCTGATTTCGATCGTCGACGGGGAAGAAAAGCTTTACTCGGAACGAATGGCTTGCGTTAACTGCGGCATCAACGTGCCGCCGCTCGAGCCGCGCTCGTTCTCGTTCAATTCAGCTTACGGCGCGTGCAAGCGCTGCCACGGTTTGGGAACGGTGATGGAGATCGACTCGCTGAAATTGATCCCCGAGGCGTGGCAGACTCCCGAGCGATTGGGATTCATTGGCACCTCTGACAAGCAGGGATCCGCTTATCTCCGCAGCGCGTTGCTCGCCGTCTGCAAACACTTTCACGCCGATCCGAAGAAGCCTTATGCAGAGTTGCCGAAGGAAGTGCACGACGGATTTCTGAATGGCGTCAACGGCAAACTCACTTTTCATCAGGGACTGTACACTTATCAGAACGAGTGGAAAGGCGCGCTCAGTTGGCTCGAAGAACGCTTGAGCGAAGCACCTTCCGAGAAGATCCGGGTCGCACTCGAAGAGTTGGTTTCGCCGACCGTGTGCAGCGAGTGCAAAGGTCAACGACTGCGTTCCGATTCACTCTCGGTCAAAGTCGGTGGGCGCGGTATCGCTGAATACACGTCGCTGCCGATCGAAGATTCTGTCGACGCGTTTGAACAAGTGTCTCTGACTTCTCGTGAAGAGCAGATCGCCGGCCCGATACTGCGCGAAATCAAGAACAGGTTACGCTTTTTGGAGACCGTGGGACTCGGTTACCTGACGCTCGACCGCACATCGTCAACGCTTTCAGGTGGTGAAGGCCAGCGTATTCGACTCGCCACACAGATTGGATCTCAGTTGCGCGGCGTTCTTTACGTGCTCGACGAGCCTTCGATCGGGCTGCACCCGCGCGACAATCAGAAGCTACTGGAAACACTGTCTGCGCTGCGCGATCTCGGCAACACGGTGCTCGTCGTCGAGCACGATGAAGAGACGATCCGGCGCGCTGATTACGTCGTCGATCTTGGACCAGGTGCGGGAGCACACGGCGGCGAAGTCGTCGCAGTCGGCACTGCGGCGGACGTGGCGGAGAATCCGCAGTCGATTACCGGGCTTTATATTCGCGGTGCGCGGAAGATCGAAGTGCCCGCCGAACGAAGATCCCCGAACGGAAAGTACCTGACGATTACCGGCGCTTACGCAAATAACTTGAAAGAGATTGATGTTTCGTTTCCGTTAGGGTTGTTGACGGTGGTGACAGGTGTTTCCGGTTCAGGTAAATCTACCCTCGTCGAGGACATTCTTTACTACGCGCTCGCTCAGCATCTCTACGGTTCGTCAACCGAGCCTGGGCCGTACAAAGCGATCGAAGGTCTGGAACACGTCGACAAGGTGATCGAGATCGACCAGTCACCCATCGGCCGCACCCCACGATCTAATCCGGCGACTTACACGGGCCTGTTCACGCCGTTGCGCGAGCTCTACGCAATGCTGCCCGAGTCGCGTGAACGCGGTTACAAACCGGGGCGTTTCTCGTTCAACGTTAAAGGCGGGCGTTGTGAGGCGTGCGAAGGCGACGGCATGAAACGCATCGAGATGAACTTCCTCCCGGACGTTTACGTGCTTTGCGATGTGTGTCGCGGCGCGCGTTACAACCGCGAGACGATGGCGGTGAAGTATAAAGGCAAGTCGATAGCGGACCTGCTCGATACGACGGTCGAGGAAGCACTGCCGTTGCTCGAGAACATCCCGCAGATAAATCAGAAACTCCAGACGCTGCTCGATGTCGGTCTCGGTTACATCAAGCTGGGCCAATCAGCGACCACACTTTCCGGCGGCGAGGCCCAGCGCATCAAACTCGCTAAAGAACTGTCCAAGCGCGCCACCGGCCGGACCATTTACATCCTCGACGAACCGACCACCGGCTTGCATTTCGCGGACGTTCACAAACTGCTCGACGTTTTGCAGCGCCTCGTCTCGTTGGGCAACACCGTGCTCGTCATCGAGCACAACCTCGACGTGATCAAATCAGCCGACTACATCATCGACCTTGGTCCTGAAGGCGGCCAACACGGCGGTCGCGTCGTCGCCGCCGGCACCCCCGAGGAAGTCGCCCGCTCACGCCGCTCCCACACCGGCCAGGTTCTCCGGCCGCTGCTGAATGGACGTATCACGCGCAACGGCAACGGCAACCATGCAGAACGTTCAAAGTGATGAGATGCTATAATTCTGCGCGCATGGAAAAAGTATTTCAGGTCTTTAACTCCTTTGCTGAGGCAGACGAAGCTGATAAGAAATATTACCGTTCGCTGACTCCGGCTCAGAGAATTGAGATTCTACTCATCCTCCGAAGCATTTTTAAACAAAACGATGACGAACCTAGAGGACGACTTAAGAGAGTTTATCGAATTATTAAACGCTCTTAAGGTGCGGTACATCCTCGTGGGCGGATTTGCGGTCGCGTACCACGGCTACCCACGTTACACCGCTGACATAGATCTTTTCATTGAACGTTCTCCCGAAAATGCTCAAGGCATCGTAAACGCAATTCGCCAATTCGGCTTTGGAGATTTGGGTCTTTCAACTGAAGACTTCCTGCAGGAAGACCAGGTAATTCAATTAGGCGTAGCACCAAATCGAATAGACCTTTTGACGTACCTCTCAGGAGTGGACTTCCAGGAGGCCTGGACCACCCGAGAGCAGGGCGAGATCGCGGGTTTGAGCGTTCCAATCATTTCTAAAGAATTGCTCATAAAGAATAAAACAGCTTCTGGACGTCCGCAGGATCTAGCGGATCTCGATCATTTGTGAGGCGGAGCACGGGTTGACCTTGTCATCCATCTACGACGATCTGAAACCTCTCGAACTCGAAAGAGTCAAAACCTACCCGCTTGCGTCACGACACAGCAAAGTCAACCTACAGGATTTCGCTAAGCCGCTAAATGCTGATTCATCGCTCGAGGATTTTCTCGACAGTCTTCCAAACGTTCTCGCGGGTCAGTCGTTGCGCGAGTTGTGCGCGCGCATCCTGCGTGCGCGTGAGTTGAAGAAACCGATCATATGGGGTATCGGCGGGCATGTCATCAAGACTGGTCTCGCGCCTGTGATCATCGATCTGATGAAGCACGGATTCGTGAACGGCATTGCTGCAAACGGCTCCGTCCTGGTCCATGACGCAGAGATCGCGATGGTTGGCTCAACATCTGAAGACGTTGACGCGACACTTTCCGAAGGAGTCTTCGGCGGCGCCGAAGAAACGGGCCAACTGCTAAACGGCGCCTCGCGTGATGGCGCAAAAGATCAGATCGGCCTCGGCGAAGCTGTCGGACGCGCATTGCTCGCGCGCAATCCAAAGCATCGCGATTATTCTCTTCTTTGCGCTGCGTACGAGTCGAAGATTCCCTTCACTGCACACGTCACAATCGGCGGCGACATCGCCCACTTCCATCCGGGTTTTGACGGCGCAGCGTTAGGCGCGACCACGCATACTGATTTTCGTTATCTCGCCGAGCTCGTGCGACGAATGGATGGCGGCGGCGTTTATCTCAACATCGGATCAGCGGTGGTCCTGCCCGAGGTCTTTCTTAAATGCGTGACGCTCGTGCGCAACCTGGGCCACACCCTCTCAGACATCACGACCGCAAACTTCGACTTCATTCAATCCTACCGGCCGTTGACGAACGTGGTCCGGCGACCAACAGAGAACGGCGCAGGCCGCGGTTATTCAATCACCGGTCACCACGAGCTCACGATTCCGCTGCTCGCGGCATTCCTCACTCGCCCCTTGTAAATTCCGGATTCGTGTATTATCCTGCCTGCTCTGAAATTGAAATCGGATTTCAATTTCGCGCTTTACCAAATCCACCGACGTCGCCGTCAACGGAAAGGTCAATACAATGTTCGCGCGGTTTCATCGTTCCTTTTTGCTTGTTCTCCTCTCGACAATCCTGATTACACCGGTTTTTGCGCAGGTAACCACAAAGAAAACCCTGCAGGGCAAGGTGCTCGATCCGAATCGCGCCGCCATTCCTGGAGCCGACATCTGGATTAGCGCAGCCGGACTTCCTTCCTCCAGCGCGGTCACAGACAGAAACGGCGAATTCGCGGTGACGCTCGCACCCGGCGAATATCAGGTACGGATAATGGCCGAGGGCTTCTCGGAAGTTACCCAGACCGTAGACGTTAAAGACGCCAATATCACGCCGCTAGAAGTCGTGCTGACAGTAGGACCATCAAACGCCATAGTCACCATCACCGACACGGCAGCTTACGGCGTGAGTGCGATTAACAGCGCGACGAAAACATTGACGCCGCTCCGCGACATTCCGCAATCGATCTCCGTCGTCACCAAAGAACAGATTCGCGATCAATCGCTCTCGAGCATCTCGGATGTCGTGGCTTACGTTCCGGGAATCACATCGCACCAGGGCGAGAACAATCGCGATCAACTCATCATCCGCGGCAACAGCACGAGCGCCGACTTCTTTCTCAACGGCGTGCGCGACGACGTTCAGTACTATCGCGATCTCTACAACGTCGAGCGCGTCGAAGCGCTCAAAGGACCAAACTCGATGATGTTTGGTCGCGGCGGCGGTGGCGGTGTTATCAACCGCGTGAGTAAGGAAGCGGGCTTCGCTGCTTTACGCGAGATCACGCTTCAGGGCGGCTCATTCGGAAACAAGCGCTTCAGCGGCGATTTCGATCAACCATTTGGCGACAAGTTTGCGTTCAGACTCAACGGCGTTTACGAAAACTCCGGCAGCTTCCGCAACCATGTCGACCTGGAACGTTATGGCGTTAACCCAACAGCTACTCTCATCGTTGGTCCAAAAACGGCCGTCAAACTCTCTTACGAATACTTTCACGACGGCCGCGTCGCCGATCGCGGCATTCCCTCATTTCGCGGGCGTCCGGTAGACGTTCCGATCGAAACCTTCTTCGGAAATCCTGACAACAGTTTCGTGCGTGCTGGTGTGAATCTCGCTTCGGCCAGCGTCGACCATCAAGCCGGCCGCTTCAACATTCACAATCGCACGATGTTTGGCGACTACGATCGTTTCTATCAAAACTACGTGCCGGGCGCCGTGACGTCAGACAAGAATTTCGGCTCAATCTCGAGTTACAACAACTCCACGAAGCGCCGCAATCTTTTCAATCAAACCGACGTGACGTTCAATGCTTCAACCGGATCCGTTCGTCACAACTTTCTCGCGGGCGCTGAAGTCGGAAGACAACTGACTGATAACTTCCGCCGCACTGGATTCTTTAACAACACCACGACTTCGATTCTCGCGTCCTTATCGGATCCCGTAATCAACACGCCGATCACGTACCGGCAGAACGCGACCGACGCCGACAATCACATCAAGACAAATCTCGGCGCCACGTATATTCAGGACCAGATCGAGATCAATCGCTATCTGCAAGTCGTGACCGGCCTGCGTTTCGACTATTTCGATCTACAGTTTCACAACAACCGAAACGGTCAGGAGCTGCGACGTATCGACCGTTTGGTTTCACCGCGCGCGGGCGTCATCGTAAAACCGATCACGCCGCTTTCGATTTACGTGAACTACGGCGTCGCTTACTTGCCGAGTTCAGGCGATCAGTTTTCATCTTTGACGTCGATCACTCAACAAGCGAAGCCCGAGAAATTCAGTAACTACGAACTCGGAGCAAAGTGGGACATCCGTCGCAACCTTTCACTAACGACCGCGCTTTACCGACAAGATCGCACGAATACCCGCGCCACTGATCCGAACGACCCGACCAGAATTTTGCAGACCGGCAGTCAACGTACGAATGGATACGAACTCGGATTGAACGGCGCGGTCACATCGAAGTGGAGTATTGCCGGCGGCTACGCGTATCAGGACGCGTTCATCAGCAGCGCCACAATCTCCGCGGCCAAAGGCGCGCAGGTCGGGCTCGTGCCTCATCACACGTTCTCGTTGTGGAATAACTACAAAGTGCTACCCAGACTCGGGCTCGGGCTGGGTGTCATTCACCGCGCCGACATGTTCGCTGCGGTCGATAACGCAGTCGTGCTGCCTGGGTACACGCGCGCGGATGCCGCCGTGTTCTTCTCGATCACTGAGCGTTGGCGTTTGCAAGCCAACATTCAGAACCTCTTCGACAAGCAGTACTACCTGAACGCCGACGGCAACAACAACATCTCACCGGGCGCGCCGCGTGGCGCCCGTGTCGCTCTGATCGCCAGGTTTTAGCATTTCGGATTGCGAATTCGTAATGCGGATTTATTTCCCGGTCGAAATTCGCAATCCGATTAGGATTTGGTAAACTCCGCCTGCATTACAGACTACCGGCTACAAGGGTTGACAGGTGGACGCTGAAAAACTCAAACACTTCCGAGGTCTTCTTCTCGAACAATTGCGACAACACACCGATCAGGTCCGCACGGATCAAGCGGCTGCGCTCGAGCTCTATGACGACGGCGTCAAAGACAGCGTGGATCTTTCAGTGCAGGATTTGAATAAAGAGATCGCGCTGCGTCTCGGGGAGCGCAGTTCACAGGTCGTTGCCGACGTTGATCAGGCGCTGCTGCGTATGAAGGAAGGGAGTTACGGAATCTGTGCGCGTTGCAGTCAACCAATCGACGAACGGCGCCTCGAAGCGTTGCCCACCGCGCGCTACGACGCCGCTTGCCAGGCCGCCATTGAAAGCGCGAACGGCGAAGAAGATTTTTCGACGTTATAACCCGGCTTTCATCCGTGTATTTTAATCCGCGTAAATCCGCGGTTAATTACGCCTTCGGATGTGCTTTGTCGTAAACCTCGATCAACTTCTCCATCGAAACATGGGTATAGATCTGCGTGGTTGAGAGCCGCGCATGGCCCAGCAGTTCCTGTATGTCGCGCAGGTCTGCGCCGCTGTCGAGCAGGTGTGTCGCGAACGAGTGCCGCAGCGCGTGTGGGCTGATGTTGTGCATACCGGCGCAGATGCCGATGTATTTCTCGACCATGCGCCCGACCGAACGCGTCGTGATTCGCGTTCCCTGGTAGTTCAAGAAGAGCGCTTCGTCATCGCGCTTCGAGATCGGCGCGTTGAAAAGAAACTTGTCGCGCACGTCGAGATAACTGCGAAGCGCTGCGCCCGCCGGATCGCCAAAAGGCACGATTCGCTGCTTTCTGCGCTTGCCTGTCACTCGTATCAACTGGTTCTTAAAATCGATGTCTCCAATATCAAGTGTCGTTAACTCCGCCACGCGCACCCCAGTCGCATACATCAACTCGAGCATCGCGCGATCGCGTTTCCCGAGATCAGTCTGCGGATCGGGAGACTCGATAAACCTGATCGCCTCCTCGATCGAGAGATGTTTCGGCAGCTTCTTCTCCAGCCGCGGCGTCGAGACGAGTTTGGCTGGATTCATTTCCAGCATTCCCTCGCGCACGAGGAACTGGAAGAACGTGCGCAGTGCGGCGAGCTTACGCGCGATCGATCGTTTACTTTTCTGTGCAGTGTGCAGCGCCGCCATCCACTCGCGAATCGTCAGATGATCGATCGCCGAGACGTCCGGCGCTTCTCTCTTTCCGTCCGCAGTAAGGAAGTGTGTGAACTGTTCAAGGTCGCTGGCGTAGTTGCGTAAGGTGTGTGCGCTGACGTTGCGTTCGTAACGGAGGTGTTCGAGGAATTGATCGACGAGATTGCGCATCCTGTCTAGTAGCCCGCGGACGGCGCCGGCTTCGGCGCATAATACCCCTTTCGCGACCGGACGCGAACATCATTTCGCGATTTGATCCGCAGCTCGAGATTGTGCAGACGGCCGTCGCGCTGTTCAGCGCTTGGGTAGTAACTCAAAACATACTGCTGCGCGAGGTCCGCCGCGATCTGGTCGAAAGCCACGTCGAGTTGAGCGGTGGTTTTTGGAAGATACACCGCGCCGCCTGTTTGTCCTGACAACTGTTCCATGCGACGTTCGGCAGCGAGTGCGCGCAGGTTTGCTCCTTCGTACAATCCGGTTTGGACCACGTAGATCTGGCAATCGTCCGCGAGCACATGCTGCACCACGAAATCGAAGTCGCTGATGTGGCTCGTGGTTTCGATCCCATCTGAGACGATAACGAGCACGCGGCGACCCGAGTATGGCCGCAGGTAGCTCGCGGCTCCGACAATGGCGTCGAAGAGCGAAGTGCCACCTTCAGGTTTGCCAAACATCGCGATCGTTTGTTCGAGACGACCGACGTCTTTTGTCAGCGGCTGGGCCAGGTAGCTGTCCGTTTCAATCGAATAAATCGCGGCCTCGTCTGTTGCGCGCAGCACTTTCCGAAAGAAGCGAATGGCCGCTTGCTTTTCAAACTCACGCGCGGCGTCGAGACTGCCGCTGTTATCGAAAAGCATCGCGAGCCGCACACTCGTTTCCGAGCGCGTCAGATCGCTGAGCGGACGCGGTTCGCCGTCAACGCGCAGTTCAAAGTCGTCCAACTTTAGGTTGATAACTGCATTGCCGCGCTTGTCGACGACCGACGCGGGAATCGGAACAAGGTTCGAACTGATGCGGACGACGTCGTTTGGATCGACTTCATCCGTAGCGCTCTTCGTCGTGGTCTTGATTGACGCGCCCGGTCGACTTGGATCCGCGATTGGTCCGGTCGGTGGCTTCGCTTTGCCGGCCTCCTGGCGCCTGCCTGATTGCCCTTCGGCGTCGAGTGCCGCGCAAAAGAAAAGCACCAGCAGCACCAACGCAAAGCTCGTTAGCCCACCTGCGCGCTTTCTCGTTTTGTGTGATTTTGCTGGAGCCACTCTGCCCATTCTTTCAAGGCCAATTCTACTTGCAACTGCCTGCGTTCCCGTTTTTTACGCACGTTGCGCTTCGCGGGTTCCGGCAGCGGAGGCAAAAGCGCGAAGGTGATGTTAACCGGCTGGAAGTTCTTCGCGTCTGCGTGCGAAACGTAATGCGCCAGTGCTCCGGTCGCGCTGCGAGCCGGAGCTTGCAGTAACTCCGCACCCGACGCGAGTCGAGCGGCGTTCACACCTGCCAGCCAGCCCATTGCCACTGACTCGACGTAGCCCTCGACACCGGTTATCTGTCCCGCGAAAAAGACGTTTGGACGTTCGCGCATCTGCATCGTCGCGTCGAGCACGCGCGGTGAACAGATGTAGGTGTTGCGATGAATTTGCCCAAACTGCAAAAATTCGGCGTTCTGTAATCCCGGGATGAGTCGCAACACACGCGCTTGTTCGCCGTAGCGTAGATGATTCTGGAAGCCCACGAGGCTGTATGCGTCGGCCATTAAATTTTCCTGGCGCAACTGCACGGCGGCGTAGGGCTCACGGCCAGTCTTCGGATCCCGCAACCCGACGGGCTTCATCGGACCGAAGCGCAGCGTGTCGACTCCGCGACGCGCCAGTTCCTCGATTGGCAAACATGCTTCAAACCAACGCGTCTCTTCAAAGCGCTGCAAAGGGACGCTCTTGGCGTCCAGCAACTCCGAATAGAAGCGCGCGTACTGTTCTTCGTTGAACGGGCAGTTGAGATAATCGTCGCCGCCCTTGTCATAACGCGCCGCGCGGAAGGCGAGCGAAGTGTCGATAGAATCGGCGGAGACGATCGGCGCGATGGCGTCGTAAAAGTACATCTGATCGCTACCGGTTAGCTTCATGATCTCGGCCGTCAACCTCTCGGAAGACAACGGACCGGTGGCGATGATCGTGATCCCGTCTTGAGGAATGGTCGTGACTTCTTCGCGGATCAAATCGATGCGCGGTTCGTTCTCGATGCGCTCTGTTATTAACGCCGCAAACTTCTCGCGATCGACGGCAAGCGCCGCGCCGGCTGGCACGCGTGTCTCCGACGCCACCGCCATCACGAGGGAGTCGCCTTGGCGCAGTTCCTCCTTTAATAAATAGGAGGCGGAGCCGGGTTCGTCAGACTTGAGCGAGTTGGAACAGACGATTTCGGCGAGCTTGTCAGTGCGATGCGCCGGCGTTTGTTTCTCAGGCCTCATCTCATAAAGATTGACCTGCACGCCCAACCGCGCCGCCTGCCACGCAGCCTCGACGCCCGCCAACCCACCACCAATCACGTGTATCTGATCCGCGCTCATTCTCTTTAATCAATCCGTCCGATCCGCGGTCACGGTTTCGCCGGCGTGTCGATCTTATAATCCTTCACATCACCCGAGAAATGCTTGTAGTCACTCCACTCGATCGTCTTATTGAAATCATTCCCTGCAAACACCAGGAACTTCATCGACAAATTCACGTGCGCAAAGCGCGGCAGCCAAACACCCTGGTCCATCCGCGTCTGTTCGACGACGAGTGCCGCTCCTGGTTTGAGCGAAACGAGCAACCCTCCCGCCATCTTGAACGCTTCCGCGAGTCGCGCTTCCAACCTGATCACCTGCTTGTCAATTGGATCGATCCAGACTACGCCAATCAACTTCGCGATCAAACTCTCTTCGCGGTTCTTGGGACGAAAGCCGGGACGCGGCCGAAAGTCGAAGACAATCGTCTCGCGGCCTTCCAGGATTTCACGACGCGGTGAAACAAACTCGCACGCTTTCAGAAACGGCGAGATCTCCGTCCCTTCCTTCTCCTTTTTCTCGCGCTCGGCGCGGCGTTCCGCCACCTTCTTCTCGTATTTTTCTTTGTCGCGTTCGGCCTTGAGAAATTCTTCCTGCACGCGTCGATCTTCTTTCGCCGCGCGTTCCGCGGAAAGAGGTACGCCGTTCTCGCTGATCAACTTTTGCACCGGTTCGCGATTTGGCAGTGGATAGATTTCGTAAACTTTGACAGTTTGTTTTTTGAGTTCACCTTTGTCGTTGAGTTCGCGATCAGTTTCAGTTTGTGTGAACGCGTATTCGGCAACTCGTTTCTCGATTTCCTCCTGGTTGCGTTCAACTTCGCGCAGCAACGCCGCGACGTCGAGGCTTTCAGTCGCGGCGGGTGGATCGAAAACACGATCGTCGATGCCGGTGTTGTATTTGACACTCTGTAGGAGCAGCGTGAGCTCTCCGGAGCCAGCGACGTTCATGCGCACGCGATGCGGTTCCATCATACCTTGTTCCGATCGGTAGTCTTCGAACAGAAGCCGGGTCTTTTTAACGTCCCCCGTGATCTTCGTTATCAACGACGTCTTCACGCTGAAGTAATACTGAAACCGCGCGCCGCTGCGTGTTGAGAACTCCACGATGTAAGCAGGTTCGGAGGCGAGATCGCCGAGTGATACGACACGCGCGAGCACGTTGGCTTTTTTGAAGTTGATGAGACGCGAGGAGTCGAGCGAGGCGCGCAGCTTTGCAGCGGCGCTTTCGAGGCCGGTCAGGGTTCGCAGATGATTATCGAGTCCGACTTCCCATGCGGACCGCGTGTTTGTGCCCGAGATGATTTGGCCGTTGCCGAACGTCAGTTCCGAGCGTTCAGAGGTGGGCGCTTTTCGTTGCGTGCGCGCGGTGCCGATCGGTTGGTTGTTGAGTTGAACGATCCACTCGTAGGTCGCGTCTCTCAGCGCGCTGGCCGCTTTTTTGCCGCCCGTCGCTTTGAGGTAGTTGTCGACAATCTTCTCGGCCGATGGAAGTTTCCTGGAGCTGTTTTGGGCGACGGCCGCTTGAGCCATGCACGCCACAAGCAACAACAAGCCGAGGCGCAATCGGAATAGCGTGGGGGAATAAAACATACTACTCAACGCTTACTTCTTTTATCGTGCTTCGATTACCTGTCCGCAGCTTTGCGCCAGGCCACCTTCTTCACTTCGTTTGCCGCCGCACTCAAACTTACTTCTTCGCAGCTTTGCGCGGCCATTTTCTTCGCTGCACGCTCTCGTTGACTGCCAGAGTCAACTTACTTCTTCGCAGCTTTTCGGGCACCCTGCTTCTTCGCACTCATGCTCTTCGTCGTCTTTGCGCTCTTTGTGCCTTTTGCGGCTGCTTTCGTCGGCTTAGTGACCTTTGTGCCTCGTTCGGCAAACTCCTCCTGGTTCCTGGTGTAATCAAACTCATTAATTTGCCCGCCTCGAATCTTGTACCGATCTACATTCTTCGTCGCATCTTTCGGCATACATCCCTCCTGTTGGTTCGATCTATTAATGAGGACACTACATTACTTTTATCCGGCTTGACACCGCAAACACCGCATTCGTATATTTCAACCGCGTTTCCGCACCGCTATTTCCCGCATCAGCCGGCTTAGCTCAGTTGGTAGAGCGTCTGATTCGTAATTAGAAGGTCGCCGGTTCAACTCCGGCAGCCGGCTCCAACAGAATCAAGTATTTACGGCCACTCGCGTGAGTGGCTTTTCGCCGTTGGTTACACCCACCGGTACTTGAACCCTGGTTCGCTTCCCAGAGTGTAGGCGAACTCGATGCGGCCGCATCTCCAACTGAAGTCGTGCAGAATAACAGGGTGCGTGATTCCTGTTTCATACTCGTCAAGCACGATCGATTCAAAAACCTTGATCGTCGTCCTCAGCATTAAGCCCAGACTGTGATCCATTTCTCCTGGAATGTCGAGCACTACTGTCGGCAAGCAAGTGTCATCGACAACTGCGTAAGAATTCTTCGCCGCTAGCTCAAGTATTCGGCCAAGACTTATCCTCACCCGCCGAGCCTGCAGAGATTCGTCACGCGGCAGCAAAACCTCGTGACTCGGAGAGTAAAAGCAGGCGTCGACAGCGATCTGCTCAGGGATGAAGATGCCGCCCTCCCGCAGCTGCGGCGCGAGGTTGAAGGTAATAGCTGCTTGCGGTTCTTTCTCCAGCGCCCTCTGCATTGTCTCCGTGATGATTACATGAGGGCGATCGTGATGGACATACTGTGCGGCATCCGCCTGAATATAATCACGCACATAATCTCTCAGTTCGAAGGTTTTAAAAATGCGTTCGGCACACGCGAGCGAACGCGAGTGTATATCGAGCAATGTGAACTGAACTTTGCTCGCGCTGAATCGTGTCGCTAAGGGAACAGCTAAAGTAGCGAATGGACCACACCCGGCATATAGAACGTCTATCCGTTCGTTAGGGAATCGCATTTGCGCCTCAAGTAACGCGGCATAGGCGCCTCTCAAGAATTTAGAAGTCCTGACATAATCCAACACACACCTGGCAGCATCTTTGGGACCGATGGCTTTCCCATTTGGGAGAAGAGTGTGTTGTGAATCAACGGAATCAACGCAATCAATCGAATCAACGACGCCGGTGAGATTTGCGAAGAGGGAGTGTAATCTTGTGGCGGCTTCCCTGAGTCGTTCCTCGTCGTCTGCCGAAAGTAGTTCTGCTGTGATTTGCTTCAACTGATCGAAATAAGAGTTGCCGACACAGGATTCCCAAGTTAAGTCTGTGTCTTCAGTCACTATCTCTCCCTACACAGAGCGGCCGTGCGGATGAGTTCTTCACCTCGAGCGGCACAAAGAACTGAAACTTATTTCCCGTCTGCTCAATCTGCTCAACGTACGTCACTTCCAACCCCACTTCGCCCAGCAGCAACTCACGTAGTCGAGTCAGCAGGTCCTCCATTTCACGTTCCCTGAAAGAAGCCGATTTGACCACTAAGAACCGCAACAAATCTGTTCTTTCCTGTATCAGTTGATACTGGCGGAACAGTGACGAGCTTTCGGTTTTGAGTATTTCAACATTGAAGTGGTAAAAACTCATTTTCAAACCATTCGGAAGGATGACGGCCTCCTTCGGCTTTGTTGGACGGACGCCCTCAACAACCGGGCCATTCCAGCCGCAATTACAAGCCTGTTCCCTGGCGAACGCTCCAACGTCACCGATCTTGTAACGAATAAACGGCATGATGGTGTTATCCAAAGAAGTCCAAATCAGATGTCCGGTTTCTCCGGGACGTGCGTCGCTCCCGTCGTCCTGCACAATGTGTAGATAGTTATTGTGAGAGATAACATGTTCTCGTCCCAAAGGGCATTCGAAGATAGCGCCGCCCAATTCTGTCGCGCCGTACATATTCGGTACCGGACAACCAAGCACACTTGCGAAATAGGCCCTCTCGCTCGCTGTCGACATCGCGCTTGAAGCACCCGCGACAGTGAGGCGCAGTCTCGCCAGATCGGCGCCGAATTCATCTATCAAAAGCCTCCAACGATCAGGGCGCATCATCACGATCTGCGGCTTGATCTCAAGGAGTCGAGCATACAATCTGTCAATGGGACTCCTGCGCGAAATGAAATGTACCTGGCAGTCATCTACCCTCGACAACGTTTCATCCTCATCGGATAAGCACGCGACGACAAACGGCAACGACCCGCCATAGCTCAACTGCATGATATAAAACGACGCGATGTAAAAATCTCGACTGGCATATAGTTCCAGTGGTTTGCCGCTTCTTCCGGATGTGTGGGAAGGTGGAGGCAGTTGGGCCATATCTACGGAAGAGTTGATAAGACTAGCCATCTCCTGACTTTGAATGAAGCGACGATCGACAATCGGAAACTTGCGCACGCTCTCTATAGTCATGAAGTCACTGGGCGTCAATTCTTTCGCGTTCATGTAATCACGAAAGAACGGTATTCGAGTGAGAACAGATTCAACGCGCTCGTGGAAAATCTGATCTATGAAACGACGGTACTCCGAAGGATCTCCGGTGAATAATTCGTAAAGCCTGCGACTCTCTATCATCGGTTTTATATCGCCACGCCAAACGCGCGCGCCCACGCAGCTAAACAGTCAATCCGCCACATTCGCAATATAGTTGGTTTATCGAGCTGTTCCGATCGGCCGGATGGTGCAAGTAAGGACGACAACTCAGACTCGGCGCGAAGCACGCCTGCTCGCAATTGATCAAACCCCGGACCACCCAACCAGCCGACTTCGATATCGAGATAACTCACCTTGTTGTCATAGCGCACGATCATTTCCGGAACCAGGTCGGCCACGGCGCGCCGCAGAACGTATTTCGACTGGCTGCCCGCAACCCTGAGACTGTCGTCGAGCTGTATCGAAAACTCAATTAGACGGTGATCCATGAACGGCGACGACGACTCCTGATCGAAAGCGGCGCCGATATCACGGTTGAAGCGGAGCAGCATCGGCAACGCGCCACGATGCATGTGGTAGCGACACATTTCTCCAAGTGAGTCGATGGCAGTGTTCGATTCGTCATTGATCATCCGCACTGCCAAATCACGCGCATCACCGGAAAGCCATGCGTACAAGCTGGCAAGATCGGCATCTTTATCAAAACTCTCCGGCGGGCGGGATGATCCGACGAAAGCCAGACCGCGCGGCTTTTCACCACGCTCGAAGGCTGCGAAAGCAGTCTGAAAGATACGGTATCCGCCAAGCTGCTCATCAGCCCCAACTCCGTCGAGCGTGAATCGAATTGTGTCTTCAGCCATACGCCTGCAGAGGGCCCAGTGCGCGGAGATGATGGAGCGTTCATACGGTTGCTCAAGTGCGAGCAGAAGGTCGTCGCGATAACGAAACAAATCCTCGGGCGCCAACCTCGTTTCATGATGCGTTGCGCCGGTGCGGTTAATGACAGCGGCAACATGTTGTGGCTGATCGTGATGAGGGATATTGAAAGTGGTTTTGTAGGTTTGAAGTGATCGTCCGGGCTTCTGTTGTGCAAGTAAGCCAGCAATAGCCGAACTATCGATGCCCGACGAAAGCATCAATCCGAGACTCGACGATCGTGAGCGAATCCTGACCGCGTCAGAGAGGATGGACCGAAAGCCCTCCACTGCTTCGGCCTCGGATTGGATCGTGCTCGACGCCGAAGGTAATTCATACCACTGCTCTCGCGTCAGGCTGCCGGAAACAGGATCCAATTGCAGCACGGCGCCGGGAGAAAGCTGGCGTATCCCGGCAAACAGAGTTTCCTCGTCCTGATCCGTGAATCCATTAACGAGAAACTCAACAGCACGGGCATGGTTGATCGCGCGCGGAACGCCGAGCACATCCAATAGCGCGCCCATCCTGCATCCAATCGCTAGCCCGCCGGTTTGCGCGTGCCAGTAGAGCGTCTTCATACCAAAGCGATCGCGCGCTGCGATAAGCCGGCGACGACTCGCGTCCCACCAAGCGAACGCGAACATCCCGTTTATACGGTGCAGGGCGTCGAGGCCTTCTTCTAACAGCAGGGACAAAAGATTAGACGCGCTGATCTTGTTATCCGAATGGTCGTGGAATAGTTCCTCTGCGTTGTAGATCGCGCCGTCGAAGACAATCCAACTATCGCCGTGAACGGCAAACGGTGCTCCAGCATAGAGCAGTACTCGCGCATCTCCCTCGCGCCATGGCGTGCAGGCCAGGTCAGCGCCATGTGTCGGAGCATTTCCGTAACCAGCCCAGCACCATACGTTGCTTTTTGCTGACATCACGAGAGACTCGGTTTGGTAGCGCAAACGAGGTGATAACGGCCAAGGGTAGGCTCTGCGCGGCAATCCTGAAATCCAGCCTGGACCAGGATGTCGCGCAGCTCATCGAGAGTATATTGTTTACCGCGGTGCGAAAGGAGCATGGTGACGGAGAAGCATGCGGCACCTAAAGGACCATCTTTACGCTCGTTCAGCAGCACTTCGTGTAGGACCACGACACCACCAGGCTCGATTGCTGCAAACGCTTTTTCCGCGAGCAGCAGACAGGTTTGCGCGTCCCAGTTGTGAAAGATGTTGGAGAACAAGATTGCGTCATGGCCTTCTGGTAATGGTTCAGACAGCATGTTGCGGTCAAGCGTCTTG
The DNA here is from genome assembly GCA_046733535.1 of Acidobacteriota bacterium. Classification (GTDB taxonomy): domain Bacteria; phylum Acidobacteriota; class Blastocatellia; order Pyrinomonadales; family Pyrinomonadaceae; genus PSRF01. The sequence goes on along the minus strand of JBKPPH010000120.1, from coordinate 3,468 downwards.
ATCCTTTCGGAAAGACCGCATTGCGCAATTTGCTCTGCTGCGATCTTGCAGACTGGCCCGCGGTCGAGCAGTGTGCAAGCAATGACCGGATGTCTTTGCGCGATCGCGATACATGCCGCGCCAGCTCCGCCGCCGATGTCGAGTAATCGCCGCGTGTTGGACCACAAGTTGTTTTTAGCAAGCCAAATAACCGCCGGGCGCGCCAGCACGTCCATCCTGTCAACGAAGTCTCGCAACTCGCTCTCGTCAACGTCGTCGAGTTCTCCAGCGAGAGGAGAGATCGCGTCATGGTCCGGCTTGAACGCGACCTTTAGCCGCTGCAGAGTTTGATCGCCATCACTGAGTAACACAGCACGATAAAAAGGACTGGTCGGAACAAGGTATGTACGCGCTTCCTCGCTCAGGCAATAACGCCCATCGTCAAGCACTTCCAGCAGCCCTAACGACGACTCGACCGCTAACATTGCTTCAGCCGCGCGAGTGGTGCAGCCAAGGAAGCCGGTAATCGCGGCTAAGTCAGCAGACTTCTGATCGAGAAATTGGAACAGTCCGAAGTTTATCGCCAACTGCGTCATTGGTAACGCATATTGCATGTGCCGCAGATCGAACAACAGAGAGTCGTCTACCGGGGCCGCGGTTGGACCAGCGGAAGCCGGTGCCTTCGGTAATGGCAGGTCGGTACGACCGTCCAGCCAATGTTCGTAAAGTGGTCGTACAGCGACTGGCAATGCTTCGTACTCAAGGCGCGACAGTGTTGGTACAGGCGTGGGACGGCCGGCCGCCATCGTCTCGATCAGCTTTGCTTCGATCGAACCGGGACGACGCACTTCAAGATTGAGCCACCAGGGTGCGAAGCGTATGGCGAGCGCCACTCGCGGCGACGCAGTGCGATTCGGTGCAATCGAATGCCACAAGCGACTATCGTAAATAAGAACGCTGCCCGCCTTCCCCGTCACCTGCTCTTCGGAACGCTGCGCAGTGCTTGCATAATCCTCATCGCCAGTTCCGGTTGGATTGCGTTCAAATAAATGACTCCCGGGTAAAACTATCGTGCCGCCATTCTCCGCTGTGAAGTCCGTCAACATCACGAGGCTGCCGAGATGCATCAGTGTGGTGCCGTAAGGTTCGGGTATGTGTGCCGCGACGGTTTGATTGTGCGGCCAGTCGGCATGCCAGAACTCTCTTTCGTTTCCCGGAAAAGTCACGATTCCAAAATCGCTCGTCACCCGTACATAGCCTCCCAGCACAGTACGCAGCACAGCCATGTATCGATGGTCGAGCAGGAAGGACGAACGCGGTCCGACTTTCGGAATAATGTTTTGTGCTTTCGAGAGCTTTTGATTACGCGACAAATCCGGGCTGCCGATGCTGGTGCGTGTCCAACCCATCCGATCGGCCGTCTGTCGCTGCTCTTCGGAAATAACGATGTCGCGAATCGCATTGACGTCGGTTTCAGGTACGACGTCTTCCAGCACGCACCATCCCTGCTCTCTCAGGAGCTCGACACTACGTTCTGTTTCGACTGCGATCGGATCCAGAGATTGTAAGCTCATCGCATTCATCTGCTTCAAAACATCTGTCGCTCTCCCTGTTGTTTTACTGTTCCCTGCTCGGTGTGAGGAGCGTGTGGATCGAGCGGCATCATAAATGGGAACAGACTTACACGCAGACGAGTCAACCATCCGTTATCGAAGTTGCCGTCAAAATCATCTATCTCGAAATGTTTGCCCCGCTCGGTGAATTCCACATGAATTCTGGTTGGAGTTTCCGCGGCCCTGCGAATCAAACGAATACTTTCGCGGAAGAAGTAACTCGAGAAGCGATAGGATTCAGCTTCGGACAACAGGAAGAGGACCATCTTCGTCGCCGACGTTTCCTTTTTGATCGGAGGCAGTCCTTCGAGGCGCTCGATCTTGACATAGCTGCACAGATCGAAAGGTCTCCACGATGCCGGATACAGAAAATGTTTCCACGGCTCATGACGAAGGTTACTGAACATCGCGAAGCTGAATTCGGTCTTCAGTCCCAAGTAGGGACTCAAACCGTTTACTGAAAACGCGAGCAAGAAAAAGAGGAGCAATAATTGTTCCGGGCGACCGAGAGATGACCAACCGAGTGTGTTGAGCGGCTCGATCCGGACCAGAAAGAACGCGCCCATCAGCATCAACCCGGAGACGATTCCGAACATACATTGCAAGACCGTCGCCGGCCAGCGCTTCACGTATGGGCAATGACGATTTGCGTGCTGCGGCGTGAAAAACCATACGATGAGTATGAATAAGACCGAGACCGAGGCGACGGTGGGCCAACCCAGCGCCGCGATCTCGCCGGCGACCCGCATGAGCATTGCAGGAGGAAGAAAAGTCAGCAGGCCGGCATACATCACCGCCGAGAAATTGATGATGCCGAGAACGCCGAGCGTGAAGTGAAACAGCAGTCCGAGCAACAACCCGAGCGGTAAGAGCGGCGGGACCAGGAGGCAGATGGGCATCAATCCTTCAACGAGGAGCGTGCCGTAGATAGACACGAGACGCACTGCCTTGACCACTCTCTCGCGTTCGATCTTGCGGTCCCAACAGTAAAAGTCGCCGAGTTGCGTGGCACAGCTATGTTTCGTCGAGATGTATTCCGAGTTCAACTTGTGAAGAAAAGAGAATGCATAAGTGAGTATGCACAGCCCCTGAATACCGAGCAGGAGAAAGTTCGAAGCCCGTAACCCGCGCTCTGCCGGTGCTTGAAGGAATGTCGCAACGCACAGTGTCAGCACCATGAACCACGAGAGAATCAAATGATTAGAGACCCGCAGACTGTAGCTGGCAATTATGAGTGAGAGAACGATGAGGAGTACCGGATAAAGCTGCCACGTCTCGGGAAACAACAGCAGCCCCAGACAGACGGCCATGAAAGATAGGTGGAGCGTCATGTATGCACGCGGCGAGAGGTGCAAACCTAGAGTGGGAAGAAAACTTCGGACGAGGTAGTCGTTTCCGTCTCTACACCAGTAGAGAGTTTCGTGCATCAAGAGTGCGTATGACAGCATTCGAACGAAAATCGTATCCATCGTTTCTGCTAGTCAGGTAGTCAGAAGGGACGGTTCCTAATTTGCGTAAGTCTCAAGAGGAGCTCTGAGTGTCAGGGCTGAAAAATTGCAGTCATCGATAAATCTTACAGATCCACGTTGGACACGGTCATTACCGTAACGCGGTAGCGTCGGGTCAGACGTGGTCCAAGAGGCTAAAAATGATTGCATGCCGACGAGTCACCCGACGCTACCGCGTAACGGTACTGACTGTGTCCAAGTCTGGGGCGCTGACGAGTCACCCGACGCGACCGCGTGACGGTACTGACCGTGTCCAAGTGTCGGTCCTGACTTCGAGGCAAAGCTTCAGAATCTATTGATGAGATTCAGCTCTGCCCGTGGCAAGCGCGGACAACTTACGAGCCCTCAAATGTTCCTCTTCCCACTTC
>JBKPPH010000119.1:0-11335 GCA_046733535.1 Acidobacteriota bacterium | reverse complement strand
GCGCGTCGCCCCTGGTTAGCCGGAAAAAATTGAATAGAGCACTGAAAGTGCGAAATAGCCAAGCGCGCTTTTCACTATTTCTCCCGCTCTTTCAGAGCGGCGGCGTCACTACTAATTGATCCAGGGGCGACGCGCTTCGCTCTGCTCAGCGCTTTGCCCCTGGCTACCTTATTTCGCGCCTTCGGCGCTGGGCTTCGCTCTGCTCAGCGCGTCGCCCCTGGCTACCTTATTTCACGCCTTCGGCGCTGGGCTTCGCTCTGCTCAGCGCGTCGCCCCTGGTTAGCCGGAAAAAATTGAATAGAGCACTGAAAGTGCGAAATAGCCAAGCGCGCTTTTCACTATTTCTCCCGCTCTTTCAGAGCGGCGGCGTACTACTAATTGATCCAGGGGTGACGCGCTTCGCTCTGCTCAGCGCTTTGCCCCTGGCTACCTTATTTCGCGCCTTCGGCGACGCGCTTCACTCCGCTCAGCGCTGCGCGTGATCTGTTGCCCCGTACTCTAAAGTACGAGGTCATTCGTTGCAGCCGAGTATTTGCGGTTACCAATACGTCCGTGAGATTCGAGTTCTGCTACCTGAGTTCGAATCGTATTGATTCGTTCCGGGTAGTCGTCTGCTCCGATCGTCAGGAGTTTTTGATAGGCGGCCGCGTCGTTGTTGTTGTCGACGATATGTTTCATCGCATTGAAAGTACCGCGGCCCTGGTGAAGGATGTCCACAATGACGAAGCACACCTTATCGCTACGCCCCTCAAGGTTCATCCGATTGTGCGCCCTGCGTAGATGCGCTCGCACCTCTTCGACTCCACATTTCACCTGTAGATCGCGATGAGCCTGGCTGTTCCTGCTCCAATGTATGAATCGCGCGGCTGAGAGAACTTCTCTCGGTTCCACTTCATTGCCGGAAGGATTCAGATATTTTTTGAGACCGTCAGACGAGGCTGCCGTTTCCAGGCGAATGACGCCGTTTGCGGTTGGCTGCACTATGCGACCACCTTGCAGTTCCAAATCGGGGAAATATGCAACGTGCTCGTCGAGTTGAAGGAGGGCGCGGAAGAACTTCACGAAATCGCCATCCGCGACGTGTGCGGCAAACTGGAGAAAGCCGAAAGTGAAACCGGCGATGTCGTAAGTGTTGAGGCAACTGAAACGACTGCGGCTTTCCGCGACGGCAGTCGGATAAATGAAATGTGCCCAATGGCCGAACTGGCCTTCATAGTCAGCGGGCTTGTAAACCGGTGAGGTTGGGTCGTGATCATTTTTGAGGCCGCGACGAACGGTTTGATATGGGACGCGGTTGCCGACATAAAAGCGCTGGCCAAGTGTTGAGGCATACCAGGCGTTCCCTTGATGAGACAGCTCAAAAACCAGCGGCGTATGCGGTATTTCGGTAGCTGCCGAAGGTGTTTCAGATTCAATGTGGGTCGAATCCGTGTCGTCGACGTCGACGTGCTCAGAGGCATTCATCAAAAGCTCATCGAGCCCGTGGAGCGTGGGTGCGTCCAGCACTCCTGTTGGCGATAGCTGTAAGTCTGTTTGAAGCACTTTCAAAGCCGTTTCGGTGCGAGGTCCAAAGATACCGCTGTTCGCTTCATTGACACCGAGGTCGATGGCGTAGTCCGGATAATCGCGGGCAAGAATGTTCATCCCCTGCTGCACGGCGGCAATGCCTGAGACTCTCGTCCCTGTGCGAGTCAACTCCAATTTATTCTCAGACACCAGTTGCAACGTCGCATCGTTGGCGAGCAGGGAGTGGCGAAGCGAACTTCCCGAGACCACATCCGGTAAATCAATCGGCACAGGTGTGACGTCCCCGATTCCGGCGTAACGTCGCATCGCATCGAAATCGATCCTCATGATCTTGGTCTTTGGCTGAATATCCCAAACGTGAGAATTGGTTTCTTTGGTCGCGTCGTGAAAGTGAGTAAAATTTCCTTTCGAGCAATGGATGACCTTTAGTTTGCCCTGCTGGTCCACGCCGGAGATGATTCCCATGTGGCCCTGCGAAGATCCTTGATCGGGATAGACGATGATGTCGCCCGGCTCGGCGTCTGCCGGAGCAACGTTGCGAAGTAAGGGAAATCCGGCTGCGTGCGCCGCCGCGCCGCCGCCATTCCAGTAAGCGTCAGTATCGAGCCAGCGCGATGAGCCCGGCGGGAATTCCCGCGGTATTCCAATAGCCCACGCGACAAAACCCGAGCAGTCGCACTTTTGTGTCAACATTTTTGTCGGGTCGAAGCCGCCTTGTCCCAGTACGTAAACAATCGTTGCTTCCAGTCCGGTGCGGGCGCGTTGCAAAGATTGCTCAATGCTCGCGGTTCTTAATAAGTCTTTCCAGTTTGCCATGACGTTCCTTTCTTGAGGGCTCTTGCTTTGAGAGCGCGGGTTGGGAGGTTTTTGGATCTATCGATAGACTCTAATTTTGACGAGATGTCCGTTTGAGCACATGTTTTGAACTTCTGTACGTAATGTGAATTGCCGCGAAAATATTTCAGAGGTTTGAGACCGACGGTTTGTAGTATTGTATGGGGCGTCCTCAGCATCGATTAGCTATGCCGAGCGTAAGCATCGTCATTACCACCTACAACCGTGCGCAGCTTCTGAAACGTGCCATTGAGAGCGCGTTTGCGGCGGCGTCTGATTTGGAAGTGATCGTGGTTGACGATTGTTCGAGGGACGAAACGTCTGAGGTTTGTACGAGACGTTCGGACATTCGCTACGTGCGGTTGAACGTCAATCAAGGACTGGCGCACGCGCGCAATGTCGGGGTCGCGGAAAGCTCGTCCGAGTTCGTAGCGTTTCTGGACGACGACGATTTGCGTCTGCCGGGTTCGCTCGAAAAACAACTGCGCCGCATCATGCAGGACGATCGCATCGCGCTCTGTTACGGGCAGGCGTTGATCGGAGATGCGCGGCGTCAACTTCCGACGGGGGAAATCTATCCGAACGAATGTCCCGAGGGCGACATTTTCTGGCAGTTGCTCGAAGATAACTTCATTCCGATGCCTTCGGTCCTCGCGCGTAGGTCGAGCCTGCTCCACGCGAATGGCTTCAACACTTCGCTGAATCTGATTGAAGACTGGGACATGTGGCTCCGTCTCAGCGAGCGACATTTAGTGGCGGCTGTCGCGGAGCCGGTGGCGATTCACCGGAAAGCCAATGCGCAATCCGAGCAGATGTGTTCAAACTCCGCCGCACTCTGCAAGCAAGCGCTACGCGTCCAGCAAATGGCGCTGGCTCGCAAGCGAGCGCAGGCTGCCGCCCGGGCGCGACGCCGTCACGCCACAAACAAACTTCGCAATCGCGCGTATGAAATACTGATGACCGAAGCAACTAACTTCATCCACGAAGGCGACGCTGCTTCAGCGCGAGCAAACCTGCGCGACGCTTTTCAATTTCGTCCTCTTCGCGCGATCGCGAGTGGCCGCTGGCCCTGGCTGTTGATCAAGTCATGAAGATCGCACTCTGCAAGAGTCACTTTTTTGGACCGGTCAGCGGCGCCGATGAGATTCTCGTTAGCTACGCGATCAGTTTGCGGCGCGCCGGACAGGACGTCGAAGTCGTGCTTTTGTACAAGCCCGCGGAGAACGATCGCTTTCACCGGCGGCTAACGCAGGCGGGCGTTCCGATTGTCACGATTATCGATCGTTCGATCGCTTTTGCGCTGCTGAAGAGTCTGCGCGGTTTGCTGTCGAGCTTCCTGTTGATGTTTCTGCTGATTCCTCGATCCGAAGCGAGCTTCCGCAAAATTTGGCAGGTGCTGCTCGATCTGATCGCGCGTGCGCATTACAAGCATTGTCGCGCGTTCTTCGCTGCTTCTGATTACGACGTGCTGCACGTATTTACACCTGACACCGGCGCAACGCTGATCATTCGCGCCGGCAAGGAGGCGGCGATTCCGGTCCTGTATCACGAGATGGGCACACCTCACTACTTGCCGCCGCTCGAACCTTACTACCGGCGCCTCGAAAAAGTGTTGCCGCTGTGCTCGGAGATCGCTGCATTGTCGCCAACGCTCGCGAAGCAGTGGTCGGAACGTTTTCCGTTTTTATCGTCGGTTTCGGTGTTGCCCCTCATCACCGACGACTCCGCCATGCTCAACGTCGCCACACTCTCGGCAAACGGTAAGCACGAAACGATCTTCGGCTACGCCGCGCGCATCGAGGCCGGGAAAGGGCCTTTCGTGCTCGCAGACGCGCTGGCGCAGTTGCGGCAAGTTCGCGACGACGTACACGTGCGATTGGCGGGCACCGGTCCGGCCGTGCAGGAAGTAAAAGCACGCGTACGCCAGTTGCGGCTCAATGGTTCGTGGGAGTTTGTCGGCTCGTATGACGGCACTGTTGGTTGCAGCGCGTTCATGCGCACGCTCGACGTTTTTGTTTTGCCGTCGTTTGCGGAAGGGACGTCGAAGAGTGTTATCGAGGCCATGTCCCACGGACTACCCGTCATCACGACAAACGTAGGTGGTCTGCCTGACCTGCTGACGCCCAGCGCCGGCATTCTCATCCCCCCGGGCGACAGCGCCGCGCTTGCTGACGCGATGCATTGTCTCGCATCGGATCCGGTGCTGCGCCGGCGAATGGGCGAGGCCGCGCGCGATCGTTATTTGAAACTCTTCGCACCCGACGCGGTGCTCTCGATGCTGGTCGGCACTTACTCACGCCTTACCGGCAGCAACGGTCACGAATCGTTGAACGGAAAACATCCCTGGATGACTGCATGAAGCTCAGGATCGCTTTCGCCACTCCCGAATATGTGACTGAGCACGACTTCGACGGCGGTTTAGCCAATTACCTCAATAGAGTCTCGCGCACACTCGCCCATCTCGGTCACGATGTTCACGTCGTAACGCTGTCGTTGAAGGACGAAGCCGAGTTTGAGCACGAAGGTGTGATGGTCCATCGCGTCATGCTCAAGCGCGGCTGGCAGACGATTAATCGTTTGACGCGTTACACGTTTCCCACCACGCTGCATTGGCTCAACTTCGGCACGCAGGTCTTTTGCAAACTCAAACAGCTCCATCGCAAAGAACCGTTCAATCTGATTCAGTATCCGAACTACTCGTCGTGCGGTGTGTTTTCGATTCCTTTTTTGCGCGCTGCTCACGTGGTGCGGGCTTCGTCGTTTGAACCTGCCTGGAACGATGCCGCGGGAATCAAACGAAACTTCGACACCGCCGCAGCGGAACGTCTGGAAGCCCTGCAATACCGTCTTGCGCGACACGTTTACGCGCCGAGTGAGACCGTGCAGACGATGTTGGCGAAGAAAGCCAGCGTCGGCGATGCACGCGTGATTCGTTCGCCGTTTTACGTTGAGACGCGCGAATGGGACACGACTGCTTATGAGCGGCTGCTAAAAAACAAAAAGTACGTCCTCTACTTCGGCCGCTTTCAATTGCACAAAGGATTTCACACGCTGGTCCACGCGTTACCGCGTTTTCTCGAGCGGCACCCGGACGCGTATGCCGTGCTCGTTGGTAGAGACATGGAGACTCGGATTGCATCCTCGATGGCTGCATTCGCGCGGTTTCATTGCAGTGCGTTTGCTGAACGACTGATCCTGCTCGAGAACTTACCGCATGCTCAGTTGTATCCCGTGATCGAACGAGCGCACCTCGTTGCTTTGCCTTCGCTGATAGACAACCTGCCGAACAGTTGCCTCGAAGCGATGGGCATCGGCAAAGTCGTGATCGGTACAAGCGGCGCGAGTTTCGAAGAGTTGATTACAGATGGGGTGAACGGATTTCTTGTTGGGCCAGACGATCCCGCAGCGCTCGCAGACAAGCTCATTGCGGCGTGGGACGATCCGCGGTTGAACGAAATTTCCGCCGCGGCAAAGCAGCGGATGCTGGCTTTCGCTCCCGAGAAAACAGTGTCTTCGCTGTTGGCTTACTATGCGGAAGTTCTCAACGGAGCAAACAGTAACGGCGGGCTTTGTCCTAAAAGTCAGCAGCGTGACTTGGACACGGTCAGTACCGTCACGCGGTAGCGTCGGGTGAGTCTTCGGCATGCGATATTCTTGGGTATTGATGGACCACGTCCGACCCGACGCTACCGCGTTTCGGTACTGACCGTATCCAAGAGTGACTTTGAGGCAAAGCTGCAAGGGCGCATGATTACGCAAAAGATCCAAAACAGAATTAGGACCACCTGGACGGAACTGCGCCCGGTGAAGGCGACCAAAGTGATCGGGATCGGTTTGCCCAAAACGGGAACCACGACGCTCGGATATTGCTTCCGCAGATTCGGCTTTAAGCATCGCACGTTCGACATGGACCTCGCCGTGCATGTGAAGCGCAATCAACTCGAACCGGTGCTGAAGGAAGCAGAGAAGTTTGAAACGTTTGAAGACTGGCCGTGGTTTGCGATCTATCGCGAGTTGGACCAGCGCTTTCCGCGAAGCAAGTTCATTCTGACGTTGCGAAAAGACAGGGAAACGTACGTCGCGAGTTTGAAGGGGCATCACGAGCGGCAGGGAATCAGACACGCGCGATTTGTAAAACCGCATTGGTGGGACGACGTTTTTGGCGTTGAGCCGGCCGAATGGGATTACGGGAAGTCAGCGCAGCGATACGAGCGGCACAATCGCGAAGTGCTGGAGTATTTCGGCGACAGAGTGAACAGAGATCTCCTCGTGGTGTGCTGGGAACACGGCGATGGTTGGGCGGAGTTGAGCCGATTTTTGAATAAGCCAGCGCCGGACGAGCCGTTTCCGCATTTGAGATAAGTACATGCAATTCCTCGATCGGCACTACCACACGTTAAGAGCCGTTTTTGGTGAGTCGCTGCTGCAACGATTTGGGATTCGCCGGCACTGGTACGAAATCGATGGTTGGTTCAACTGGCGCGCTGCGCAGGAAGAAGCGGTGAACCGGTTTGGCGATGGCAGTCGTTTTGTCGAGGTTGGCACGTATCTCGGCCGCAGTCTTTGTTCGCTCGGCGAAGTGGTTGAGCGTAGTGGCAAGCGCATCACGGTGATCGGTGTGGACACGTGTCGCGGTAGTGGGCCTGAAGGCTGGCGTGGCAAGGACCACCATGCTGGTGCGGTCCAACAGGGCGGCGGAACGTTTGCCGGCGCGTTGCACAAAAACGTGTTGGATTGTGGCTTCGGCGACAAGATCCAACTGATCATTGCCGATTCTGTTTCCGCTGCGAGATTGTTTTCAGACGCGTCAATCGAGTGGGTCCATGTTGATGCGCGACACGACTACGCGAGTGTGAAGGCGGATATCGAGGCCTGGCTGCCGAAGGTGAAAACTGGCGGTTGGTTGTCGGGCGATGATTACGACGAACAGAAATGGCCGGAGGTAGTGAAGGCGGTTGGAGATCTTTTGCCGGGTGCTGAGTTGTGGTCTAACCAGCAATGGCGCTGGGTGATTGAGTGAATCAGGAAGTCTTTGGCCCATGTCCTTCGTGCTGAATTATCACGGCGAGTTTGGTGAGACTTTCGTAATCGATGTTCAAACTCACGTGGGCGGCTGCGAGGCCGATCACGCCTCCTTCACCGCTGTAGACGTCCCGGCTTTGTAAGAAGCTTACGCTGCGCTCCCACGCTTCGAAAAAGTCTGATTCCTTTCCGTCCCTGGTTATCGCAAATAAAGATTCGCTACACCAGCGAGCGGTCTCGAGCGTGTTTGCGTCGCCAGTCAACTCGATAGCGAGTTGTTCGAAAGCCGGTTTACGCCATTCGCCGTATCGACTCAGATGGTCCGAGATGCTTGTGTGGAGCACTTTGTCGAGAGCTATCCCGGGAGGACAGTGCGGCAGTCGCGGCACGGATCTAAAGCGCGAGTCGGCGTCGATGAAGATTGCGGTGTCAAACTCTTTCAGCGCCGCTTGCAGAACGAATCGTTTGTCGTGATACGCCGGACCACCCCGCCCTTGTCCGAGGAGCGGAAATTTTGTTTGAAAGTCTATGGCCATTGGACCAGTGGGCGCATGTGCAATCGCGCGCACCGGCAGACTCGCGAAGTCCTCCGTGTTATCCGTGAGCACGATCCATGGCACGTGCGGCGCGTCGGCGATGAGTAGTTGTGCGCGGCGACGATACGGCGGATGAATAGCGAGTGTGCAGAAGCAAGCGTTTGGCAGGCGACGCTGTCGATTCATCAGACGCTCGAGCATTGTGGATCATGATGCTATTACATGGAACGGTGCCTCGCAACGAACATCGCTCGCGGATCTTCGTTCACTCGCGAAAGTGTCGACGACAACGAGTCTCCACCGTCAGAAACGTTTTCTGTCCTTCTTTCATTTAAATTAAGGACACAAAACTCGCGCGTGCGGTTCAACCGGACCGCGCCTCTACATCTGTTCACTGAGAGCTCCGGTTGAACAGCCCACTGCGGCACCTCGCCCCGCACGCTATCGATGTACATCAACTCACGCAACCATGAGGAGTTTGAAATGCCAAAGAAAAAAGACGACGACGAAGAAGTACTGACGCCCGGAGGCATGCGCCCCAAGTCGGAGGTGCATCACGTCGAGCCGGGAGCGACGGTACATGGTACTGACATCAAAAAAGAGCCTGAGGGTATGCGACCCGAATCGGAAGGTTCCGGCGAACGCACTGAGCCTACCGGCATGTACCCTGAATCAAGTGCAAAGGCTGAGAGCGCCGCGGCAAAAGAATCGGGCGCCGAACCTGCCGGGATGCGGCCCGCGACAAGTGCAAAGGCCGAGAGTGGCTCAGCACAGGGACCTGCGCCAGGCACCGAGCCGGCGGGTATGCGGCCTGAGTCCCCCAAAGCTGAGGCTGCAGATAAAAAGACCGGCGGAGGTGGTGAGCCGGAAGGAATGATGCCCAAGTCTGCGGCTCAGACTGAGAGCCATGAACCCGCAGGGATGCGTCCGAGCTCGGCTGCGCGTGCGGAGACTCCAAGCGCAACAGCCAGTGCCGATTTAGTGCGAACACCGGGCGGATACCGGCAAAAATCGATGGTCCACCAGATCGAACCCGGAGCCATGCTGGCGAAGGTAGGTGAAGCGCTGAAGAAGGTGGATTTAGCCGGGAAGGAATTGCGCGATTTCGGCGCAGTGCGCGCGCGCCCAACCGCAGAACCGCTCATGCCCGGCAATGTCGCCCTTGCGCCCGGCGTTGCAGCACCGAGCATGGCTGGTACTGCTGCAGCTACTGCTGCTGCGGTGGTGCCCGCCCTCGCGTCAGGTTGGATCTCCTATGCCTACTGGACAAACAACAGCGGCAGCCCGATGACTCGCTTCTCGAGTCAGTGGGTCGTGCCGCCCGCCCCCGCAACGAACCACGGCCAGACGATCTTCCTGTTCAATGGCATCCAGAACTCGAGTTTTATCTATCAACCCGTTCTTCAATGGGGACCTTCCGCGGCCGGAGGTGGACCCTACTGGACGGTGGCGAGCTGGTATGTGGATGGACAAGGTGGGCCAGCATTCCACACGAATCTCGTGCAGGTGCACCCGGGACAGGTGTTGACGGGAGTGATGACGCAGACGGGCCATCCGGCCGCACTCTTTAACTACAACTGTGAGTTCACCGGAATAGCCGGCACGGCGCTGCCTATTAACAATATCGAGGAACTCACGTGGAATATCGAGACGCTCGAAGCGTATGGCTGCCAGCAGTGTTCGGATTATCCGAACACAAACTTCACCGCGTTCACCGGCATCGATTTTCAAACCGCTGCCGGACGTCCGGCGTTGAACTGGACGCGCGTCAATGCAATCACTGACTGCGGGCAAAATACGCGCGTCGTAAGTAACGCAAACCCGGGCGGCGAGGTCGACATTTATTACCGTCCGCACGTCGACGTCCACGCCTCGACTGCGGCAATCAACAGTGATGGTCGTTTGGAAACGTTCGTCAGGTCTACGAGCGGAGTGGTCTGGAACATTTGGCAGCAGGTTCCGCACGCGGGACCCTGGAGTCCAATTAACAGTCTCGGCGGAATCGTCAAACAACCATTGTGCTCCGCGCTGAACAGCGATGGCCGGCTCGAAATCTTCGGTATCGGCACGGACAATGCCGCATACAACATGTGGCAAATGAATCCGCACGCTGGTCCATGGAGCGCCTGGAACCGCCTCGGCGGTTGGGTTTCACAACTTGCCGTTGCGCGTAACAGCGATGGGCGCCTCGAGCTCTTTGGCATCGGCAGCGATGGCGCTCTTTACAACATGTGGCAGATGAATCCGCATGCTGGTCCATGGAGCGGCTGGAATCGCCTTGGCGGTTGGGTGAAGCAGATCTGCGTTTCGCTCAACACTGACGGGCGGCTCGAGGTCTTTGGCATTGGTTCGGACAACGCGCTTTACAACATCTGGCAATTGAATCCACACGCCGGACCGTGGAGCGCCTGGAATCGCCTCGGTGGTTGGGTCAAGCAGATCGTTTCAGATGTAAACTCGGACGGCCGCATCGAAGTCTTCGGCATCGGTTCGGACAACGCGCTTTACAACATCTGGCAATTGAATCCACACGCCGGGCCATGGAGTGCGTGGAATCGTCTCGGCGGCTGGGTAAAACAGATCTCGTCGAAAATAAATTCCGATGGGCGCCTCGAAGTTTTTGGCATCGGTTCGGACAACGCGCTGTACAACATTTGGCAGATGAATCCGCATGCTGGTCCATGGAGTGCGTGGAACCGCCTCGGTGGTTGGGTCTCGCAGATTTCCGTGGAGCGAAATTCGGATGGGCGTCTGGAGGTGTTTGGGACGGGAGCAGACAGTAACCTTTACAACATATGGCAGGTAAATCCTCATGCGGGTCCGTGGAGTGGTTGGAACCGATTAACCTGAGGAGCCAGCGTCGTACGAGCAAGAACATAACCACGGATAACGCGGATCATTTGATCCGTGTAATCCGTGGTTAGGTGTTTTGCAGCTTCCAAACGACTGCATGTTACACTCATGCATCCGAGGTCGACCGCTAAGTTGCTGTGCCCCTGTAGCTCAACGGTTAGAGCAGCAGACTCATAATCTGTTGGTTCGGGGTTCGAATCCCTGCGGGGGCACCAAACAAATCTTGCAGTGCTATTTGCATAACAACTCGGGACTGCTACTTGTAAAAACCAGCGTCGATTGCTGAGGGCCGGGCCACCCTTCCTGGTGTCGAATCACCGTTAATACTGATCAGCCGGTCCAGAAAAAACAGTCAGTATTCGTTGATCTTCAGAAACTCACTTCACGAAAGAGATCAGCAATGGAAGAAGATAAACTCGCCTCTCTTATTCGTCCGCTGGAAGCTTTCGCCGCAGCGAGGCCGGGACTATACCGCTTACGTGTAGGTCTGCTCGCAGCACTTGGCTACCTCTACCTGCTGTTAGTCGTCCTGCTATTGTTGGTGCTCGTGGCCGTGACAACCT
>JBKPPH010000118.1:0-4470 GCA_046733535.1 Acidobacteriota bacterium | reverse complement strand
TCGCGAAAGGTGCGACGCACTTCACTCTCGCTGTAATTTGTCGCGAGGTATTGCAGCTCAACGTTTCGACGTTTTTCCTTCACGACGTGAAAGGGACCGGCGGCGAAACCGAAAATGTAGGTTGGAATAGGCGTCTTCTGTCGCCACTCGGAGACGCGTCGATTGTCTGGCAGTTCGCTTTTGGAAACGAGTTCGCCGTTTGCGATCGGGGTCAGGTTCGCCGGCAGGATCAGTTTGAATGTCAGCGTTGCCTTGTCGGCTGGATCGTCGACGCACACCATCCATTGACTGGTGGAAAAAATCGTGTAGACCTGTTGGCGATCGGGAAAGAATCGAATACCGCGTCGCGGTGCGCCGTGAAACTCGATCTCGATCTCACGCTCCCGCTTTCCCGCCGGCAATGACACGCGCAACCGGTGATTCGTCACTGAAAATTGCAGCGGTGTCTCGCCGCTCTTAACTGAATCAATCGCGAGATCGCCACAATCAAACTCCACGGCGGTGGAGGTTGTTGAAAAGCGGATCAGCACTGACCCTTTTACGGATTTAGCGCTGATATCGGGCTCGAGCGTTACCGAGTAGTGCAGCACATCCGTATCCATCCGTGGAGATCCGTGGCCCACGAGACTCGCCAGCAAGATAACCACGAGACACACAAACGATCTTTCTGCCATACTTCTCCTTCGTTTAGCTTGAGCATTCTATGACAGTTCTGGGAACTGAACGATCGATCCTGCGTGAGTTCACCGTTGACGATGCTGAGTTTATTCTCGCGCTGCTCAACGAGCCGTCGTTTCTTCGTTACATTGGAGACAAGAAGGTGAGGGAACTCGAAGACGCGCGCCAATACATTCTGAATGGTCCGGTCGCGAGTTACGAACGAAATGGCTTCGGGCTGTATCTGGTTGAACTCCGGAAATCACACACGCCGATGGGAATGTGCGGGTTGATCAAACGAGAAGAACTGCCCGATCCTGATATCGGTTTCGCCTTCCTGCCCGAGTTCTGGAGTAAGGGCTTTGCTTTTGAAGCGGCCACCGCAGTGTTGCAGGACGCACGTGAACGACTGCGGCTCGAACGTATCCTCGCGATTACGTCTCTCGATAATGAAGCGTCAATCGGCTTACTGCAACGGTTAGGTTTCAGGTTTGAGTCTGACATAAAACTCGCGGCCGATCGAGACCCGGTAAAGTTATTTAACCGCGGACTAACATGATTATCCGGATACTGGCAATCGTGGTCCTCATGATGCCTGTATCCGTCTGCCAGGCCGCCATGCCACTCGACGGCGTCTGGCGTTTCATGCTCGATCCAACAGACTCGGGAGAGAAGAATCAGTGGTTCAACACAAACCTGCCTGCCACAATCAAGTTGCCGGGTATTCTGCAAGCACAACACTACGGCAACGACATCAGCATCAACACGCCGTGGGTGCTCTCGCTTTACGATCGCTTCTGGTATTTGCGCGATGACTACAAGGCGTATATCGAACCCGGCAAGGTGAAAGTGCCTTTCCTGTCTCAACCGCCGCGCCATTATGTCGGCGTCGCGTGGTACCAGCGCGACATACAAATCTATCAGTATCAACCCGCCCGCCGCTTCGTGCTGACTCTCGAGCGTCCTCATTGGCAAACAACTGTCTGGCTCGATGGACAGAAGCTCGGATCGAACCGCAGCCTCGTGGCGCCACACGTTTATGATCTCGGAACTGCGCCATCCGGCCGTCACCGGCTCACGATTCGCGTCGACAATCGGATGCTGCTGCCGTATCGGCCTGACGCGCACAGTGTTTCCGATTCGCTCGGCGGAAGTTGGAACGGCATCGTCGGTAAGATCGAACTTACAGACACGGGGAGAGTGTGGATCGATGATGCGCAGGCGTTTCCTAACCTCGCGCAGAAGTCGATGGTTGTGAAAGTTCGCATCGGCAATCAAACGGGCTTGAGTGGATCGGGAACACTAACCGCAATCTGGCCCGATGTTGGTATCGCGCCGGCGACCTGGGATGAACACGGCGGAACTGCGGAAGTCGAAGTGCCGCTTCGCATCGATCAGGAAAGCTGGGATGAGTTTAATCCGCGCTTGTATCCACTCAGGTTGTGGTTGAGAGGAACGGGCGTCGACGAGTATTACGACATGAAGGTCGGCTTGCGTGATCTGCGAGCGGTGGGAAAAGAATTCAGCCTCAACGGCAGGCCCATCATCTTTCGCGGCACTAACAACGGCGGGGACTTTCCGCTCACCGGCTATCCACCCACCGATGTTGCATCGTGGAAAAAACTTTTTGAGACGTGCAAGAGTTGGGGCTTGAACCACATGCGTTTCCATTCGTGGGGTCCGCCCGAGGCTGCTTTCGAAGCCGCCGATCAGCTCGGTTTCTACTTGCAGGTCGAGCCGGGTATGTGGAACGAGATCGGTCCGGGCACGGTGATGGACCGAATGCTCTACGAAGAAACGGATCGGATGATCAAGGCTTATGGCAATCATCCTTCGTTCATGCTGCTCTCGGCGAGCAATGAACCCAAAGGCAAGTGGCACGAAGCGCTGTCGAAGTGGGTCGAGCACTATCGCAAGGAAGATCCACGCCGGCTCTACACGACCGGGACGGGCCACACGGAACGAGAACTGCCGAACCTTACCGAGGGCACTGACTATCTCGCAATTCACCGGATTGGAACGAACATGCTGCGCCGCGAGTCTGGATGGTTCGGCGGTGATTATGGAGTAAGTCTTAAAGAAATCAACTTGCCCGTGATCGCGCACGAGGTGGGCCAGTGGGCCGCATATCCCGATTATGAAGTGATCAAAAAGTTCACGGGATACATGCGCCCAGGCAATTACGAGATCTTCCGCGATTCATTGAAGGCACACGGACTGCTCGAGAAGAATTACAAGTTTTTTTACAACTCAGGCCGCTTTCAACTCGCTGCATACAAGGAGGAGATCGAGGCAAACCTGCGCACGCCTGGCCTCAGTGGATATCAACTGCTCGATCTGCACGACTACCTGGGGCAGGGAACGTCGCCCGTCGGTGTGCTCGATGCGTTCTGGGATCCCAAGAGCTACATCACCGCGGACGAGTTCAAGCAGTTCTCGAATGTAACTGTGCCGCTCGCGCGGTTTCGGCAGCGTGTGTTTACAACAGCCGACACATTGGACGTTGCTGTCGAAGTCGCACACTTCGGTGCTGAGCCCATCGAACGTGGTCTCGTCGTTTGGAAGATTGGTCCGAAGTTACAAGGCGAATGGGGGCCAGTCACGATTCCCATCGGAAAGAACTTCTCGCTCGGAAAGATCACAGTCGACCTCTCGAAGCTGCTTGCGCCGGGGGAATACAAGCTCGTAGTTACCGTCGCGCCTGAATCGTTCTTCAGTTCCGTATCGAGGGAGATTGTTCCCGGACCAAAGGCAATTCGTGGAGTAACGTATTTTGAAAACGAGTGGAACTTCTGGGTGTATCCCGCTTCCGATCCGGAAGCATATGCTGCGAGGCAGGCGACGAGCTCCGTAGACGGCGGACCATGTCAACCGGCGCCCAATCCCGATGTTCTGATCACCAGTTCGTGGGATGAAGCGGAGCCGAAATTGGCCGCCGGTGGTCGCGTGCTGCTGATTGCTCGCAACACCGATCTCAGTTGGGCCAGTCCGCCGCTCGATAGCAGTCCGATTTTCTGGAATCGCTTGATGAGTCCGGCATGGGGTCGCATGCTGGGGCTTTGGATTGATCTGAAGATGGAGGAGACGAAGAGTTGGGCGCTCATGGCATTTCCAAGTTCTTCGTATTTTGATTGGCAGTGGGCCGAGATCATCCACAACGTGCGCGCTGTGAATCTCGATATCCTGCCCGCCGAGCTGGAACCAGTGGTCTGGGCCATCGACGACTGGAACCGCAACTACAAGCTCGGCGTGATTTTCGAGCTTGCAGTGGGCGATGGACGTTTGCTGGTCTCTGCCTTCGATGTTTCGAATCCAGCAAGCCCGAACGCGGTCACGCGACAGCTTCGTTACTCGTTGCTCAAGTACGCGCGGAGCGATTGCTTTCAGCCGCAGGTCAGCGTCTCGCCTGAGCAGGTCCGCGGCTTGTTCTTCGATACGGGCATCATGAAAAAGCTGGGCGCCGTCGCTGACGTAAACGGCGGGCCGGCGAATGCTGTTATCGACGGCGATCCGAACACTTTCATCCTTATGGGAGAAAAGAATGCATCGCTGCGCGACCAGGTAGATCTCACGATCACACTCGATGCGCCGGTTGCGATGACGGGTGTGGTGTTGATGCCGCGACAAACACATCGCGAACACGAGGGCGAGATCCGTGCGTACGTTCTTCAAGTGAGCGGCGATGGTCACGACTGGCGTGAGGTTGCGCGTGGTGAACTGGTTTCAACCTTTGCGCCGCAACAGATCGACTTTTCAAGTACGGTCACCGCGCGCTATCTCAAACTCATCGCGCTCTCTGGGTTCGGAACTGAC
>JBKPPH010000117.1:0-7979 GCA_046733535.1 Acidobacteriota bacterium | reverse complement strand
ACATACACGTGTCCCGCGGAACCCTTCACTGGATACAACGTCCGCAGTTCAGAAGGCGTAAGCAGCTTCGAGCCGGAGAAAGATCTATGGATGAGGTCTGCGGTGGACCTTGCGGAGGGCGAGAAGAGAACTTTTCAGAATATGGTCTTTCCGGATTTTTTTGGGCTTAATCCGCAAGTACAGACCAGAGCGTGCGTACATGAGTCGTTCCATCACCTGAAGAGACATGGCAGCAAGGCCCCGGATGAGTATGAACCGCCATGTGGATCGCTCGCGACTGACTTCGCAATGAATAACGCCGACAGTTATGCGCAGTTTGCGATGGCGCTCGAATCTGTAAATCCATCAGCAGCAGTTGGGGGTCAGCAGAAACCGGTCCAGCGCAAAGCCAGTGACGATGACACGGCGGACGAAGTGCCGGACGTTGTTGATGATGCGCTGCACACTCCTGGCCGGCCGCTGGAGGCGGCAACGCGTGCGCGCATGGAGCCGCGCTTCAATCGAGATTTCAGTCAGGTACGCGTACACGCGGATTCCAGCGCCGCTCAATCAGCACGCGCGGTCAATGCTCATGCCTACACGGTGGGCCAGGACGTGGTTTTCGGCGCCGGACAGTACGACCCCGGTACAGAAAAGGGTGCGAGGTTGTTGGCCCACGAACTGACGCACGTGGTCCAGCAATCCGAGAGTGGTCCAACCGCGACGC
This sequence comes from Acidobacteriota bacterium, assembly GCA_046733535.1. Classification (GTDB taxonomy): domain Bacteria; phylum Acidobacteriota; class Blastocatellia; order Pyrinomonadales; family Pyrinomonadaceae; genus PSRF01. Next base: position 7,273 of record JBKPPH010000117.1, on the reverse strand, counting down.
AGACTGCGAAACCGATCAGCGAACCTGACGATGCTGCGGAAGTAGAGGCAGACAGTGTCGCTGAAGAGGTTTTGAGTGGCGACGCCGCGGTCGAGGTGAATCAATCTCCCACTGCCGCGGTACATGCGGAGCTGTCGAGTGAGGCGATCGGCGGGCTCGTCGCAGGCGGAATCGCCCTCGGCGGTGTCGCGGCCGGCTTCATAGTCGCTGCGGCAATTGGTGCTTTTGATACTTCGCGATTCCGCAAGTGTACGAAGGATCAGCAGGACGTCATCAACGCGGCAACTAATGTCGCCCAGCAGTGGATCGACAATGCGGTTGCAAAAGTCGATGGCGTTCTGGCGAACCCGGAAAAGCCCGACGAGTCCGTGAAGAACCAGCTGGAGCTTCACTTTAAGATCACACCGGATGACAAAGACCATTTGAATCGGCTCAGGCAAGGCTTGGGACAGATTCAAGCAGGGTTTGGACAACTGCTTTTTGAATGTAATCCGTCATGTCCCGAGAGTGGCACGGGTGCCGGGGCGGGGGAAGTACCTGGACTGCTTTGGGGGATAACGTTGAAGTACGGCCGCATTCACGTGTGTCCGCGCTTTTTCAGGGAAGCTCAAGACCCCGCTGACCGGCGCGAGAATGAAAAGGCGGAGACGATCGCGCACGAGATGGCCCACCGGTTTATAGGAGCGCGTGGCGACGTGTATCGCAATCCTGCCGAGCCGGACCGATACGCACAGAAATACAAAGATCTGACAACCGAGGAGGCGCTCGAAAACGCAGATTCATACGCGCAGTTCGCCAAAACCCTTTTCAACATCACTGGGACTCAGCCACCCAAGGGTGATACGAAATCCGCTCCAGCAGCCAAGCCGGCGCAGCGCAAAGCAATTGGACCAGATGGTCCACGCGTAACACCGGTGCGGCGGATGCTCCAACGCCAGCCGGCACCGGAAACAACACCGACACCGACGACGACACCGACAGAGATAACAACACCGGCGCCCAAATCGACAGAAGAAACCCCCCGCGCAAAAGAGCCGGAGGTTCCAGTTCAAACCGGCGGCATACCCAAGCTCGATCCGACGAGCGGCATGAGCGGCCATCCCGCGCCTCCCGACTGTCTCGATTTTCTGTGGGCACGCGAGTACGAACGTATCTTTCGTCTCGACACGATCTCAATCGTTGGTCTCAGCGCGCGGCCGGCGAGTGAGAAGAAGGAAGACTTAAAAGCGGCTGCTGTCAAAAATGCGGAGTTTCAAGGCGCGCTCGCAGAAGTCTGCGCGAATTACATAAACGTGAAGCATCCGTTTCGCGTGCGGTTTTACTATCTCGACACCAACCTGCGGAATACGCTCGGCGAGCGAGTCAAGACTGAGGACGCCGAAAGGAATTACGACCTCGGAATCAAACTCGGCGCCGACCAGACTAACCGCGTTCACATTTACCTCGAGCGCGATTTGGAATCGCAAGATTCTTTTGCGGACGCCAAGAGTCTCGACGAGAAAATAAAAAAGACGATTGAACACCACCGCCGCTCCGCTGCCAGACGTGGAGCGACGACGGGATTGATCGTCGGTTCAATACTCGGCGGATTGACTGCGATTGGCGTTGGTTTAGGCGTGGGCTTTTCGCTTGCCGACGCCGGGAAGGGAACGGAGGCCAGCCTCGGTTATGGCGCACTGGCCGGTGCTCTTGCCGGCGGTGCTGTCCTCGGCGCTTCAGCCGGAGTGGGCGCTCTGATTGGTTACGCGGGTGGAACAGATCGCGGCACTGAGGAGCTGTCGAAGGATCGAATCAAAGAGGTCAAGACTTTCGTCGCGGTGCTCAGAAAAGCCGGCGAAGTAACGGGCGACACGTTAACGAACAATGAGGCTGACAATCTTGCGCGCGACGCCGTTACGCTGTGGATCGACAATCCTTCCGAGTTGCCGTTGACGATCAAAGATCGACGGCTGCTGATTAAAGTCATGATGGATGGTCCAACGCTCGACGACGACGAGCGCGCCATCATTCGCTTAATCGAGAATTGCACCGATGCCGAAGTGCTCGACCTTCTCGATCCAACCGTCAGCGAGAAAGAGCGCGTCACCGTTCAGATGCTTGATAGCGAGATTCACGGTGAAGAGTGGAAACAGACGAGACAGATGCTGCAATCGCGCTTCCCGACGTTGGGCCAGCCGGGTATTGAGCGCACTAAGACGCAAACCGAACCGCCGTGTGAAGCAGACCAGGCGATCATGGTCCTTGCCGCTCGGAAGCGCGCGACTGAAGTTGTTCCCATCGCACTGCAACGCATCACCGACTATCTCGGCGATCCGTCCAAGCAGCAGGCAGTACTCTCAAAGATCAATTGCTACTTCCCGTCCGCGACAACTGCCGACGTCGAACGCATCAAGGGAGTTTTTGAAACCATACAACAACTCATTCCGTCGAGTAGGTACGTTTGTGCCGGCAAAGGGCAACTCACGATACAAACACCGCGCGGGCCGGCGCAGGAAGCGTGTACGAGTGGCGACGTCGCTTACACCGTAACGTGGCCTGAACCAGACGGCACTTACAAAGCACATAAAGAAACCTACCTGTGTCCGACCTTCTTCGAGAACGGGCCTGTGTACCAGGCCACTACCCTGATTCATGAGTGGGTACATCGTGTCATGCCGGAAAGTGGCACGGACACTTACGACCCGAAGTGCGCTGACGTAAAACTCGCGACGGCTTTGGTGAACCCTGACTCGTACGCATTGCTGGCGCGGGATCTCGCCGAAGGACGTGTGGCTGATGTGAGTGCGCAGCCGAGCGTGACCATCGGTAACTTCCGCAACACCGGTGCAGTGACGCCGGAGAATCGCTGCGAGAGTTGCGCACAAATTCCTTCCCTCGGTGTCGATCCCACTCGCGGCGCGAACTTCATGGAGCTTCGCGGCGACATCAGCGGCCATCGTCCTGACGCGCTTTACGATTTCAAACGGACCAAGGAAGTCGCGATCTGGATGCATCTGAACGGCGCGTGGGAGTCGCAGGACTATTCGCCGCCGGGCACGCTCGACGACAACTCATGGGCCGATGAGGACGTGGCGCCGAAAGACAACCGGATCTACAGCATCGATGGACCAGGCGGTCACATGCCGATTCCGGCGCCCGTGCCGCCACAAGTTGAAGGTGGAGTTTACAAGGGCAACTTCGTGGAATCGGTGAATGTGAAAGTCGGGCAGGGACCATGGACGCAGAGCTCGAACTTGTTCGAGTGGCATTCGATCACGACCTTCGAACGCGGTGCGGACGGAATTATGAGAAGGACGGCAAAGAACAATGAGATCGAGCCCGGGCATATTCCGATTGGACCAGCACCGCCCGGACCGTGAACTGATTTTGTGACTTATGGCTTTTAGATCCTATCGAGCGCCTTCATTTAACTTCCTGCAATATCGCGGGACGGGAGGCGGACGTGTGTTGCAGCGTCGCTGCGCCTGCGGCAATAAAGCCGAATCCGAAGGCGAGTGCACGCAGTGCGCGGAGAAAGAAGGTTTGCTGCGACGCAAGGAACGAGGAGGTGCGCCCGTTGAAGTACCGTCGATCGTTCACGACGTCCTCCGCGCTCCCGGACAACCGCTCGACGGTGAATCCCAAAACTTCATGGAAGCGCGCTTCGGCTATGACTTCAGTGGCGTGCGCGTTCATGCCGACCAACAAGCGCAGCGCTCCGCCGATGCGACCAATGCCGAAGCTTACACAGTCGGCCAGGACATCGTGTTTGCGTCAGGTCGTTACGCGCCGCAAAGTCCCGCCGGCCGCCAACTGCTTGCCCATGAACTAACACACGTGGTCCAACAAGGCTCGGCGCCGTCGTCCGGTCCAATCACGATGGGCAAGTCTGACGACTACGAAGCGAATGCCGATCGCAGCGCGGCCCAAGTCGCTTCCGGAAGAGAGCCGGCGCCTGCGATTCAGCCGGCCGGCGTGAGTTTGCAACGACAACAGGCAGCAGGCGCGACCACCGCGCCTGCCGCTAAACAGCCGTGTCTCGAAGCAGTAGTCGGCGAAGATATTCCTTCGTTACTGCAAGCCGGCGTGCTCACGATCATCGAATTCGGCGCCGAGTGGTGCAAGCCTTGTAAGCAACTGCAAGCGGATCTCGGAGCAATGTGTGAGCGCTTTCGCGCGCAACCTCCGCCGGTCACCGTCCGCTTCTATTCGATCGATATCGAAGCGCCTGGTAACGAAAAAGCGAGCGCGCCGTACGTCGGCGGCGGTGTGCCTCATCTTTATTTCTTCGTCGGCAGCTCGGAGAAAGCTCATTACGACTCCGCCCCGCAGCCCGACGTGCTCGAGTACATCGTCGCGGAACAAATTGAGTATGCGAGCACGTCCGGCGCGGCGCGTGGAGCGAAGAAGGGTTTGGGCTGGGGTGCGTTAGCCGGCGGTCTAGCAGGCATCGGCGGAGCGATTGCAATCGGGACGCAAAGCAATCTCGAAGGCAACGCACTGATGGGCGGAATTCTGGGCTCAATCGTCGGCGGCGCGGCAGTTGGTCTGGGCCTCGGCGCAGCTATCGGCGCTATCGCGGGTGCTGCTGGAGACGATCGCAACAAAGGTCCCAAGGAACAGAAACGCAAGAAGCTGCAAAAGAAGTCGCGCAGCGACGACAACAACGATCGCGAGGAACGCGAAGCAGATCTCTGGGCATCACATGTGGTCCACAGCAATGCGCAATCAATGGACACTGCGACGCGCGGATCGATGGAGCGCCATTTCAACCACGACTTCAGTCAGGTGCGTCTCCATCACGACGAGCCGGCCCACAGCTTTGCGCGCGGAATGGATGCGTACGCAGTCACTCGCGGCTCCGACATTTATTTTGCTGCCGATGGTTACGCGCCCGGAACTCCTTTCGGGCGTAGCGTGCTCGGTCACGAGTTGGCCCACGTGGTCCAGAACGATTTCTCCGGTCCGACGTCAGGGCTTTCAACATTGGAAACAGAGGCCGCGCAGGCATCACAAACCATCGCCGCGGGCGGACAACCAACCATCCAGTACGGTTCGAATCAATCTGTATTGCCAATGACGCGTGCTGAGCACACTGCTGCCAGCACGGGCATCGGCGTTGCAGGTTTTGGTGCGACCGGCGCGGGCATCGGCCTCCTTGCTGCTTCACAGATGAAAGACAAGCCCTTCGGAGAGGCCGCCGGAATCGGAGCCGCGATCGGCGGAGGTGTCGGTCTGATCGCCGGATTGCTCTATGGCTTATTTGAGCGTAACACCGAGCCAGAAAGCACAGCCGAAGCCGAAGCACTCATCCAAAAATATTACGGCAAATACTTACGTGGCGGCGCGTCTGGCCCATTGCACAACGCCGTTGTGAACGTAGTCACTCAAGCAGAAATATGCGAGCGGATGACGTGCCGAGGTTTTCCGTGCGGTCCGGGTTACGTCGGTTGGACCGATACGGGAGTTCCCATCAAACCAGCTGCGGGACCAAAAAACCAGAAAGCTCCGATCCCCGACCAGGGTTCCGAACCTACTTGCAATGGTAAGCAGATGACGCACGCCACGCCCGAGCGGCCGGTGATCTATTACGTGCGCGAGGAGAAATATGCGGGCACGTTGATTCACGAGGGGCTGCACGCTCATTCGCATCCTGATTTCATTTTTCTCCACCGGCACCTGAACGAAGGGGTCACCGAGTACTTCACTCGCAAGCTGCAAGACCAGATCAACATGCCCTACGTCGAAAACAGCTACGACGACGAAGTTAAGTCTGCGGAGAAACTGGTGAGCCTCGTAGGCGAGGAGCGAGTGGCCCAGGCGTACTTCGGCGGCGCAATGGGGGCGCTGCACCAGGCGTTCAATAGCCAATTCGGCGACTGCGCTCTGATTACGTGGGCGTTTTATCTCGAGGGTAATTCACCCATGCGAGCAGCGGCGCTGCTGGACAATCGCAACCAGAATTACTGCGCAATGATGATGAGTAACACTGGCATGACAAACGCCGACTTAACACCGGCGCCGGCGCCGCCGGAAGATCCAAAGAAACAACAGGAAAACAAATCGCAGGCAAAGTGATATGAGTGGCTTTCCAAATTCACCATACGTCCTGAAGGGCGGCATCGTCCTGCTCGACCCGACCACCGCGCAGGTGCAGCGCATCATCGTGCTGCAATACAACCCCGACACGATCACGCGCAGCCTTCAGGTGCAGGCTGTTAGCGAAGGCAGCGACCGCTCGGAAGCGTTGCGTCTCAAAGGACCACCCGTCGAGACGTTCAAAGTCGACGCTGAGATCGACGCCACCGATCAACTCGAAACCGCGAAGAAGGACAATAACCGCACCGTCATCGACTACGGTATTCATCCGCAGATCTCCGTGCTCGAAGGGATCGTCTATCCGCGCAGCACTGAAGCCCAGATGAACTTCGCCCTCTCGCAGACCGGCACGTTGGAGATCATGCCGATGGAAGCTCCGTTGACGTTGTTCGTGTGGAGCTCGAAGCGAATCCTGCCGGTGCGTCTCACGGAGTTCAGTGTGACCGAAGAAGCATTCGATACGAAGTTAAATCCGATTCGAGCGAAGGTGAGCTTGGGCATGCGCGCGTTGAGTTATGACGACCTCGGCTTCTCAACCAAAGGCGGCAGCTTATTCCTAGCCTATCAACAACAGAAGGAACGCATGGCCGCGTTGAGTGCTGCGGGCACGTTTGGAGCACTTGGAATTGGAGGTATTCCATGAGTGACGCTTTACAGGCATTGATCGCGGCCAACACGACGAAATCAAATCCACATCCGATCACGAGTCGCTACTACGGAGTCGAGATGGCGGAACTGGTCCTGCCCGGCGGAAAGACGGTGGTCTACCTGCGTCGACGCTTTCTTCCTTCTGCGGAGCGATTTCAGTTGCTTCAGTTGCACACCGTCACTGAAGGAGAACGATTGGACAACATCACTGCGCGTTATCTTGGCGATCCGGAACAGTTCTGGCGCGTCTGTGACGCAAACAATGCGATGCGTCCGGAGGAGTTGACGGAAACGATTGGACGCCAACTGCGCATAACTTTGCCGGAAGGTATTACTGGTCCAACTTTATGAACCAGCGGTTTTTCCTATCTTTGCGAATGGGTTCGGTGAACCCATCGCCGGTGCCGCAACAGGTCATCGACGCGCTGACGGACGTGTCGGTTAGTTCAACCGTGGGCGCGCAGAGCGGGTTTCAGATGAAGTTTACGCTCGGCAAAAACTCGATGCTCAGCCAGAGCCTGTTGCCGTCAGGATTTTTCGATCCGCG
>JBKPPH010000116.1:0-7786 GCA_046733535.1 Acidobacteriota bacterium | reverse complement strand
GAACTATAGACACTAAAAGCTACGGCGATGACGTTTGGGCTAAAGTTATCAAAGAGTTGGATTCCGACGGAGCTGATACACAAGACGAAGCTGACGGTGATCATCAATATCTACTGCGAGCAGTTGAGCGGATTGAAACTGATCCGCCGCAATACTTAAGAGCCCGGCTAAAGCAGTATCCTCGTTTGTTTTTGGATAGCGGCGACTATCTGCTTGGCAGTCGCAACATGCGCTTCGATGAGGCGCTACACGAGCGTCGGGTTTTAGTGATCATAATCAAGTTAAGTTTCATGCTTGGTAATCTCGCAGTCTTCGTATTAGCGATCTACGGCATTTTTCTCGAAAGGAGACGTTGGGTTTCACTGAGTCATATCATTCTCTTTCCAGTATTCTTCGCCTTGATCCATTTGCCGATGTGGATAGAGAGTCGCTACAGCTTACCGATCATGCCACTCGTGCTGATACTTGCAGCTCGGGGAATAGAGGGTCTCTGGAATTCAATATCTCTGATTCGCGGGAGCTGGCAAAGAAAAAAGGCCGCCGGTGGCGATTCCAGCGACCTTCGTCCTATCTGGCGCCGCAGGTACGACTCGAACCTACAACCCTTCGGTTAACAGCCGAATCGGGCCTCTCTTTTTGAGTCTCATTATTTTATTCGGAACCTGTTTTACTGAGGATTTTCGTTGACTCGTGATGTACACTCGCACTCACTTGTCGACGGGCGAAAGATTGAAGGCGTTCGATCGCTCAAACCCGCAGAGGCTGCCATTAAGCCCCTCTTGGAGTTTGGGCCGGCGCAGACTACAGAGTATTCGGTACGCTGATCTGCGGGCTTACCGCGCTGCCAGACTGAGCGGCGGGCGCAGAATGAGTAACCCGACTTAAAAAATAACGTTTCAATCGATGCCGCAATCTGTTGACCCCGGCGCTCGACTTCAAATACTTTTGAAAGTCGGCGACCCAAAGGCTCGCTCAAGCGGACCATCCTACAGCACTAATGCGAAGCCACGGAGCAGGTAATCAATCAGATCTGCGTAATAGTGCTTGGACCGCGCCAGGCGCGCAAAATGCGTAAGCGGTCAATTAGAAACCTACAAGAGTTTTTCGGGTCTTGAATCTCACCCCATGCAGGCCTCACACGCAACACCCCTCACTATTTTTAATCCGATCGATGGTGCCTTCTTTCTTACCGGCACGTTTCTCTTTTCTGCCGTGGGTATCATCACCGGCAATCACCCGGCGCTCGCACGCGTGGCGTTTAGAACTTCACGCCAAGTTTTTCGAGCCTCTAGTACTGTTTGGTTGAGAGATCTCCGGACACGTAAAGGCGATATAGTTTTTTACTTACTTTGTTGAAGATGCACTGGGCGCAAGTCACAATGAACGAGTAACGCGAACCACAATGAACAACGTTAAAGCGACAAAGCGGTTCGAGGCGGGCGGATGGAAGTGACGGCAGTTGCTCACAGTCAGCTGCCGGCGCTCGCTACCTGACCCGCGTGCCGTTGCAGAAACTCGAGCGTCTTGTCGTTGAACTCCTCGACCTTCTCATAAATCGGCGCGTGCGACGCGTTCTCAAAGAGAATTAGTTCCGAGTTTGCAATTTTCTCTTTCATCCGACCCGCAAAACGCACGGATGTAATCATGTCGTACTGTCCAAACGTGATGAGAGTCGGCGCAGTGATCTTGTCCAGCTGCGACTCAATGTCATGCGACATCGCCGCATTCGATTGTTGTATGAACGCCTCGACTGGTTGTGTTGGACGTGATCGCGCAAACCCTGCGAGCGACTCTACATACTCCGGCTGCGTCGCGTACAGATTCGGCGTAAAACACCACGGGAAGATCCCTCTTACCACCAACTCGGTTACATTCCCGAGCGCTTGGGCCAGCACCTGCCAGCTTTCCACCACCGTCTTCAGGAACAGGTCAGACTTCGTCCAAGCGCTGTGAAGGGATAACGACTTCACCTTTTCAGGATATTTAGCTGCCACCCACATGCTGGCTGCGGCACCGAGCGAAAGACCCATAATGTGCGCCCTCTCGACGCCAATCGCCTGCATAAACGCGCTTACGTCATCCGCAAACAACTCGGTGGAATAAACCCCAGCCGGTTTGTCAGTCTCGCCTGCTCCTCTCGGATCAAGTGCGATACACGTGAAATGTTTGCCGTATTCAGCAACCTGAAATGCATAACAGGCGTTGTCCGCTGTCAGATATGGGATCAGAATCAGCGGTTCACCTGAGCCTTGTTGTTCGTAGTTGATGTTGAGGTCATTTGCTTTGATCCTGGGCATGGGCGTGCCTCCGTTCTGGATTATGGCGACGGATTATACGAATAACGGGTTCATTTTTGTAAGCGAGCGCCGAAGGCTTGACGAACGCGCACGTATAAAAAAGGCGCTCTGGGTGGTCTAGGGAGATCGTTAATCTCACGCGTGCGTATAGAGACTTTGGAACACGTCTCCGAAGTCTGCGAACGGAGAGCACGGAGACTCATATCTAACCGTCAGGCATCTTTGTGGCAAATTTGTGACTTGATTCAAGGATTACGCTAAGACAAGAATCCAAGAGACGGGCCGCCAAGCGCATCTCAACGGCAAAGTCGCCGCCGCATTTAAATGGCGAAGCACCGGATTGTTTAAGCGAAGACGCGCAGTCATCGAAGAAGCTGACGTACTTGCAGCAAAGCTGTCATCGACCGTAAGCCACAAAAAGCGGGAAGATCCAGATCTTCATCATTAGAGGCTTGACTAGCACACAATCGTGCGATACAAAGCGGGCCGCTTTCCCTCAACTTACTGCAGAAGGAGACGGTATCAATGCATAAAGTTCTAGTTGCCGGTCTTTTCATCGTTTCAGTTACTGCAGCCGCTATGGCCCAGGACCCCGTAAAGGTTGATTCCAAGCACTACAAGGTTGAGTTCGAAAATTCACAGGTTCGGGTGTTGCGCATCAAGTACGATCCGCATGACAAATCTGTTATGCACCGCCATCCAAATGCGGTTGCAATTTTCCTGACTGATTCGAATGCCAGGTTCAATTTTCCGAAAGCACCCGCGCAGGACATCGTGTCGAAGGCGGGTGACGTGCGTTGGACGCCTGCTGTCGTTCACTTACCGGAAAATACCGGAGATCAGACGTTTGAAGTGATCTTGGTCGAGCTGAAAGGAAGAGCAGGTTCAGCGAAGGTCGCGAGGCGAACGCCGAGTCGGAATATTACTCCCGACGGCAGATAGAACAGATAATTACGTTTTGTAGGACGGCTGAATTACTCGGCAACGAAAACCGGCAGCGCGCATCGTCCGTGGTCCGCAATGCGCAACCTTCCACTTTTCGCGCCTGAGAGTCGCGTTATGCATGAGGACGTCCGCGCTCCCGTAGCGAAGTCCTGGGGACACGTCTTCCTCGTGAGATCGCTCAGGGAGCGCAGAGGTAACTGAGGCAGCGCGTACAAAAACATGAGCCTTCGGCCGAGTCAGCTGTCAACGTCAGTAGCAACATCGGTTTGGCAATTCGTGCACCGTGTCATTTGTCAATGCGAATACGAAAGCGGATATGAGACTGAAAAAGTGGCTCCGCAGGTAGGACTCGAACCTACAACCCTTCGGTTAACAGCCGAATGCTCTGCCATTGAGCTACTGCGGAATACGCGCCCTCACATAGTTCCTCAAACTATGTTCCGGGCGCGAGAACGGTTTTTATAACAAATGGAATTCGGAGCGTCAACCGCGCCCCACACCCGCCAAACTTGCGCTCCACATTGATCTGCGAGAATATCTCCAGCCCTGATTCCGCGCGCTCGCGCCCACGAAAGGTGCCCGATGGAACGCCGAACAACTGCCTGGTTCAGTCCAAATTTAAACACTGAAATGCCGCTCGTCGCGTACGGGCATGATGGACCACCGCTGCTCATGTTTCCCACCGCAGCCGCCGACTATCTCGAGTATGAACGCTTCTACCTCGTCGATGCGATAAGCTCGTTTATCGAAGCCGGAAAACTTCGCGCTTACTCCATCAACAGCGTCAATCGTTACAGTCTGCTGAACGAGCAGATGCCGGCGCCGCTCAAAGCGGAGTTGCTCACGCGCTACGATCGATACATCACCGACGAGGTGCTGCCACTCATCCGCAAGGATTGCGGTGACGGCGAGAACCGGCCGTTGACGACCGGCGCGAGTCTGGGCGCGTTTCTTTCAGCCAATGCTTACTTCAAGCATCCCGATCTGTTTCGCGGCGTGATCGCGATGAGCGGCAGTTACGACGTGCGCCCTTATTTGAAGGGCCACTACGACGACAACGTCTACTTCAACAACCCGGTCGATTATCTTTCCAACCTTAACGACGATTATTATCTGCCGTTGCTGCGAAAGGCTGACTCGATCCTCATCATGTCGGGCCAGGGAAATTACGAAGCGCCGGAACGCAGCCGCGCGCTGTCAGATATTCTCACCGCCAAAGGCATTCCGCATACACTCGATCTGTGGGGAGCGGACGTGCACCACGATTGGCCGTGGTGGCGAAAGATGCTGCCGTACGCGCTCGGCAAGTTACTTTAGATCCACGGATTCACAAGATTTGAAGGATTCACAGATTACCTGATTGCGCTGCCCGATGCCCCTAACACTTGTTCAGCTTCGGCCCGCAAAGCCTCGAATTCTTTCTTCAACACTTCGTAACGCTCGATTGCGTCGCGCCCGATCTTCTGGTCCACGTTTGCCGTCATGCTTGCAAGGTAGGTGATGTGCGCCTGGAGTCCGGGCTTGCCGTAACGCACCGGTTCCGTCAGGAGTTTTGCCGCAAGCGCATTTAGACGCGCATCGTTGCGCGACTTGTTCTGAGCTTCCCTGACGCGAGTCACCAATTGATTCACATTGTTCACCAGCTCGCGCATGCGTATGTTGTGCTCAAACTGTTCCTGCAAGTCAGCAACTGTAACGCCGTCAGCAGCGACTCTCGGATCGATAAGAACCTGCAACGGCTGTGTCAGACTGCCTGCGCCGGTCCTGAGCCTTACCTGGTATTGTCCCGGCGGAAGCGTGACGCCCGCCTGATTTCGTACGTCCCACGCGAAACGATTCATACCCGCGAGTTTGGTGACTCTCGGCGGCGGCGCAGCACGGCGCGCTGGTGCGGCATCGGGATCAGATTCCGCAGCAGCAGCACCAACACCTGTGTTACCGCGACCACCGCGCGCCGGTGTTTCACTGCTATACGAATTAAGCACGTCGCCTTTCATATCAAGGATCTCGATCACGACCGCATCCGCGGATGCTGACGGCAGATAGTAATCGACCACTGGTCCTAAATTCGTTGCACCAACTCTCGTGCGATAACCATCGCGTGGCTTGAATAGCTGTACCTCCGAAGGCTTCATCTGCGATGAGAGCTGGTGAAGCGAAGTGAGATCGTCGAGGATCCAAATGGCTCGTCCCTGTGTCGACACGATTAGATCTTTGTGATGGACTTTGATGTCTGACACAGGAACATTCGGCAGGTTCAACTGAAACGACTGCCAATTAGCGCCGTCGTCAAATGAGATGAACATGCCGAATTCAGTGCCGGCGTAAAGCAGTCCTTCACGATCCGGATCTTCACGCACCACTCGCGTGGGCCAATCAGCAGGGATGCCGTTCTTTCCATTCGTCAGCCTGGTCCAGGTCGCGCCGTAATCGTTCGTGCGATAGATGTAAGGCTGATAATCGCCGAGCAGCCAGCGATAGACCGCGAAGTAAGCCGAACCTTTGCGATGCGGCGACGCCTCGATGTATTGCACGCGGCCGCCCGGCAGCAAATCCTTCGGCGTAACGTTCGTCCACTTCTTACCGTTGTCGCGCGTGACGTAAAACGGTCCGTCATTCGCTCCCGTCCAGATCACACCTTTCTCGAGCGGCGATTCCGTAATCGCGTAAAGCGTGCTGTAAAACTCTTCGCCCGTGATGTCGCGTGTGATCGGCTCGCCGCTGATGCCCTGGCAACAGTCGGGATGCGCCGTCAGATCAGGCGAGATTCTTTCCCACGTCACTCCCTTGTCGCGCGTGCGATGCACGTACTGCGAGCCGTAGTACAACACTTCCGGATCGTGCGGCGACGTAGCCATCGGCGACACGCGCTGCATGCGGTAAATCAGCTCGCTCGCGGGATTTCCATACAACGACTGCGCGCCGATCCAGTAGTTCTTCTCCTGCCCCGTCTTCAGGTTCATCACGCCGTACTGTCCCTTGCACGAACCGTAGACGATCTCGGGATTCAACGGGTGCGGCATGATCGGACCAGTCTCACAACCTGGACCAGTGCGCCAATCAGTTATCGTAAACGGCTCGGCCTGGCTCGAGATGATCAGCGTCGTGTTGTCCTGCTGCGCGCCGTAGAGCTTGTAAGGAAACTGATTGTCAACCCAGACGCCGTAGATCTCCGCGGTGGGTTGGTTCATTTGCGACGACCACGTGCGACCGCCATCAGTGGAAACGTTCGCGCCGCCATCGTTTGACTGGATCATGATCTGGCTGTCTTTCGGATTGATCCAGAGGTCGTGATTGTCCCCATGCGGCGTGCGAAACGGAGTAAACGTCTTGCCGCCGTCAGTCGATTTGAAGAAGCCTTCCGCGCCTGCGTAGACGACGTCTGCATTCGAGGGATCGGCGCCGAGAGTTGTGTAATAAAACGGACGTTGAATCAGCGAGCCCTGAGAATTGATGAGCGCCCACGTTTGGCCCGCGTCTTCGGAGCGATAAAAGCCGCCGCCGGGTTTCGCTTCGACGAGCGCATAGATTCGATTTGGATTAGCGGCGGTCACGGCGAGATTGGCTTTGCCAATCAACTCGGTTGGAAGTCCGGTCGTGATCTTCGAGAAGTGTTCGCCGCCGTCAGTACTCTTGTAGAAGCCACCTTCGCGGGAGCCGCTGATGATCGTCCATGGCTTGCGTTCGAGCCGCGACATCCACGCATACACGACATTCGGATTGCCCGGTTGCAACTCGACATCCATCGCGCCCACGGTATCAGACATAAACAGAACCCTGCGCCACGTCTGGCCACCGTCAGTAGTTTTGAACACGCCGCGCTCGTCGTTAGCTTTGAAGATGTCGCCGACGGCCGACACCCAAACGATATCGGGGTTTGTTGGATGAATGCGGACTGCGCCGATCTGTCCGGCGTTGTAAAGACCGATGAACTTCCACGTTTGTCCGCCGTCGATCGACTTGTACATGCCGCGGCCGGTTGAGACGTTACTGCGCACGCTGTCTGAGCCGGTGCCGAGGTAAATGACATTCGGATCCGAATCCGCAACTGCGACGCAGCCAGTCGATCCGAGCGGGACTTTCCCATCGGTGATCGGCGTCCACGTTCCGCCGCCGTCAGTCGTACGAAACAGACCTCCGCTGGCCACGCCCATGTAGAACGTTTTTGGTTGTGAAGGGACGCCGGTCACAGTCGTGACACGCCCGCCTCTCGATGGACCAACGAGGCGATAGCGCAGTCCGTTGAAGAAAGCCGGATCGACGCTCGACAGCGTCAAGAGCAACAGCAAACCGAAATGAAACATTCGTGGCCTCCTACCCCGCAGATTACGCAGATTAACTGATTCTGTGTAATCTGTGTAACCTGTGGATCATGTTTTAGAAATGGCTGAAGAACTCTTTGGCATTCGTGCGACTGCCAGCGAGTTGCCGAGTGAACGCGATCAGAACTTTTTCTTGACTGACGCAGCGGATCGAAAGTTTGTCCTCAAGATCGCCAACGCGCGCGAGTCACGCGATTTTCTCGAAGCGCAGAACTCTGTTTT
>JBKPPH010000115.1:0-19014 GCA_046733535.1 Acidobacteriota bacterium | reverse complement strand
ATCGTCACGTAGCCGGCGCCGATGTACTCCTTCCCGAGTAGTTGTACATTCGCTGCCTTGACCATCGCATCGGCGGCCTCAACTGCACCCACGAATCCTTTGGTCTCAACCATTCCGAGTGCTTCCATGGGCATCTCTTTGTCCTCACTTTTGTCTGTTGTAAAGATTAAAAGCAACTACCGGGTCATCGTTGCCGCCAACGTACCACCGCGGGCGGCAAGAAGCAAGAGACGCAGATCTTTTAAGTGCAAAAGTTTGACACCGTTTAGCAGCGCAAGCTATAGTGCAGAAAAAGTGGGAGTTTGTACCGATTCTTCAAGCGGCGCAGCGATTGACCTGGGTTAACCGTTCCAACCAACAACGCCAGGATCGAGCGATTGGAGATGGCAGCTAGTATAGGCGAACAATTGCGACTCGCCCGCGAGGAGCGAGGCATTGGCCTGCGTGAGATCTGCGACCAAACCCGCATCTCGGTCCATTATCTCGAAGCCATCGAAGCCAACGACTACAAACGCCTGCCCGGCGGCGTCTTCAATCGCAGCTTCATCAAGGCGTACGCGAAGTGCGTGGGCTACGATGAGCGCGAGGCGATCGAAGGATACACTCGCTACCTGCGCGAGCACGGCGAGTCGGCCGATGCCGTCAACACCACGCCGATGCACTCGAAGGTTTATACCGACACGCCGGCCACACGTTCTCCGATATTGACGGTCATTCTGGCCATTTTGATTCTCGCGATATTGACTGCTGCTGCGTTGGCGGCGTTGCACTGGTTCCAGCGCCGTGCCGAAGCAGCACCCGCAAACACCAGGACCTCTCTGGCACTCAGTCAAACACAGACACCTATGTATAATGGCCTCACATCAGCAATCATTGAGTTAGGGGCACATGATTACACCAGATATTTTTGAAGGACTTACTTTCGACGACGTACTCTTAATCCCGGATCGTTCCGACGTTCTACCTTCCCAGACTGACACCGCGACGCGCTTCACGCGAAACATTCAACTCCAGATTCCATTGTGTTCGGCGGCGATGGACACCGTGACCGAAGCAGCGCTCGCGATTGCGCTCGCGCAGCAGGGCGGCATCGGCGTCATTCACAAAAATCTGAGCATTGAAAGACAAGCGGAGGAAGTCGATAAAGTAAAACGATCGGAATCGGGAATGATCGTCGACCCGGTGACGATACGTCCGGATCGTCCGGTGCGCGAAGCACTGCAAGTGATGGAGCGTTTTCACATCAGCGGCGTTCCCGTCGTGGATGAGACCGGGCATCTGGTTGGGATAATCACGAATCGCGATCTACGTTTCGAAACACGGTTCGACATACCGGTCGCGGAGGTGATGACGAAACAACCGCTGGTCGCCGTTCCAGTCGGCACGACGCTGGAACAGGCGAAAGCAGTCCTGCAAAAACATCGCATCGAGAAGCTGTTGGTTGTCGATGACGATAAACGTATAAAAGGACTGATCACCGTAAAAGACATTCAGAAGGCCATCAAATATCCGTCCGCGGCGAAGGATAATCTCGGGCGTTTGCGAGTCGCGGCCGCGATCGGCGCCACCGGCGATTATCGCGAACGCGCCGACGAGCTCGTCAAAGCGCGCGTGGATTGTCTCGTCATCGACACTGCGCATGGTCACTCGTCACGCGTGATCGACGCCGTGAGAGACATCAAAAAGCGTCACGCAGAAACGGACTTAATCGCTGGAAACGTCGGGACGACCGCGGGGGCACAGGAACTGATCGATGCCGGCGTTGACGCGATTAAAGTCGGTATTGGTCCGGGATCGATCTGTACGACGCGAGTCGTCACAGGCGCGGGCGTTCCGCAGATCACAGCCATCTCAAGTTGCGTTAAAGCAGCACGAGGCAAGAACGTTCCGGTTATATCCGACGGCGGCGTGAAGTTTTCAGGCGACGTTGCGAAGGCGATCGCGGCAGGCGCAGACGTCGTCATGATCGGGTCGTTGTTTGCCGGAACCGAAGAAGCGCCCGGCGAGGTAATCCTATTTCAAGGACGCTCGTTCAAGACTTATCGTGGCATGGGATCGATCGGCGCCATGCGCGAAGGCTCGCGCGATCGTTACGCGCAGGACACCACCGAGAGTGAATCGAAACTCGTCCCCGAGGGCATCGAGGGCCGAGTGCCTTACAAAGGCACGCTGGCAGACATGGTGACGCAACTCGTCGGCGGCTTGCGGTCGGGAATGGGATACACAGGCTGCCGCACGATACCCGAATTTCAAGAACGGACACGCTTCCTCCGCATCACGTCAGCAGGCTTGAAGGAGTCGCACGTCCACGACGTTATCATCACGAAGGAAGCGCCAAATTACCGTCTCGAATAAGCCGCAGATAAACGCAGATGACGCAGATAAGAAATTTTTCTTATCCGCGTTTATCTGCGTTCATCTGCGGCGTGTTTTCTAAAAGACGTATCGAAGCTGAAACTGCCCGATGCGCCCGCCGTTCACGTTACCAATCAACAAGTTTCCAGAGTTGAACCGGAAGTCATTGAAGGTCGTGTCTGTCACGTCGCCAGTCCCTGGAGCGAACTGCGGCGTGTTGAAGGCATTGAAGTAATCGAAGCGAACCTCGAAACGATCGTTCTCGAGACGTGTGAAACCGAAGTCGATCGACTTCGTCAGACTCAGATCCAAACGATTCTGTTTTGGACCACGCAGGATATTCCGCCCCGCAACGCCCGTCCGAATTGACTCGCTCACCAGGAAACGAACGTCCGCCGCGTTTACGGGATTGCCATTGAGATCCGAGAAGCCGGTAGGCGAAACCGCCCCCGAAATAAAATTCTCCGAGATGAAGTTTGAGAAGCCCACCGAGTTCGCCGGTGCATTTGGATTGCTGATGACGGGCCGATCGTTGAAGGCGCTGCCGTCACCATTCAGATCGATGCCGCCGACGAACGGTGTCTGAACGTTCCCCGACTGCAATCGGTACGTGCCCGCGATCGAATAACCGCCGAGAACGTTGTGCACGATCCCGGAGCGACCGAGACTCGGCAGGTCGTAAATGAAAGTCGCCACGAACCGATGCGGCGCGTCGAATGACGCAACGCTGCGATCGACCTGGCGGTTGGCAGGATCAGAACCGACGCTGCTTCCGCCCGTCGTTGCGAACACCTCACTGTTCACATCGTCGATCGCTTTCGAGAAGGTGTAAGCAAACCGCAGCAACAGACCACTGTCGAAGCCGCGATCGAGACGCGCCTGTAGCGAGTTGTAACTCGAATCGCCGCCGTTTGTGCGCGCCACGACTGAGCCACGATTCGGAAACGCTCTGTTAAGCGTGTCGAACCCACCAACGCCGGGATTCAATTGCTCGTTGATGAACAGGCGCGTGCCGCGCGAACCGACATAAGCGACGTCGCCGATCAACTTGAATGGCAACTCCCGCTGAACGCCGAAGTTCCAGACATACGTCTGCGGGTTCGCGAGATCAGTTGGAATCGTGTTGATGGTGGCAAACGGATCGGGCGTGCCGGTTGTGGGCAATGAGCCGCCGCCAAAGTTTCCGATACCGCGCGGATTCGTATCGCCCGGCAGCGACGCGCCGAAGTTCGTCACGCCAAATGTATTTGGAACGGTGGCAGCCGTGTTGCTCAGAATGTTGTTGAAGAAGAAATCGTAATTGACGGCGAATCCGCCGCGAATCACTGTTTTCTCATTCCCAAACAGCGCCTTCCAAAAATTCGGCTGGTACGCAAAGCTGAAACGCGGCGCGAAGTTGTTGTTGTCGCGCCGTTGGCGAGCGACAGTCTCGACCGGCTGATCGAATCCCGCAAACGCTGGAAACGCAATTGAATTGAAAGGCGTGCCGTAATTCTCGTAACGCAGACCAAGCGTCAACGTCAGATTCGGCTTGGCGCGCCATGAGTCTTCCACGAAGTAGTTCTGGTAGAAAGCGTTCGGAAAGATCACGGGACTGCCGAATTGAATACTCGCGCCACCCTGACCGCGACCCGAGAAGCGATCCACGAAATTACCGAAGGCATTGAATCCACCACCGCCCGCGAATGTCAGCGCGCCGCGCGAGTTGAATGGAATCGCCTGCTGCGCGCGTTGAATATTCAGGTCGGCGCCGAACCGGAACGTGTGATTACCCGCCGTGTACGAAAGTGTGTCCTGTATTTGATAGTTGTTGAAGAGGCGGCCCTGCGGAAAGATGAACGGCAGGCCAATCGATGTGATTCCCTGGCCCAGGCCAGCGCCGCTGAAGGCGAAGACTGGTCCCGCATCTGCGACTTTTTGATCGCGTGCGGCGAAGTCTACGTTGAAGCGGCCGTAGCCGAAACGCGCTTCGTTCACCAAGCGCGTGGAGATGGTGCGCGTGTAGTTGAAATAGAAATTCTGAACGAGGCTGGGCACATCAATTTCGAAGCCCGGAAACGGCGAGCCGCCGGAAGCAACCGTCGGAAACTGATTGTTGAAACGCTGATTGTCGTAAACGTAACGAAACGAGAGACTGTCTTTTTGCGTCGGCGTCCAATCAATGCGAGTTAGAAATTGATCGTCCGTTACGGGTTGAGTACTGCTGAGCGACGTCTCGCCGAAGTCGATGTCCGGCCGTCCGCCGCCGAGAGCAACGGTCGAGATCTCGCGTTGGCCGCGCAGGTTTCCGACGATGTTCAGGTAACGATCGAGATCCGGATTTGCGCCGGCTGGAAACAACGAGCGCAAAGTGGAGAAACCTGATGCAGTCGGCACGCGGACTGTCGCGTCCGTCCCGGAGCGAACGAGATCGCGCTGGTAAGTGCCAAAGAAAAACAGTTTGTCCTTTTTGATTGGACCACCGAGCGAAAAGCCAAACGTGTTTTCGACGACGACGGGCTTTCGCGTGCCGTCGGCCCGCTGGCTCGCCGTCAGCGAATTGAAGACGCTGTTGTTGATTACATCGTAAGCCGAACCGTGAAATTGGTTCGTGCCACTGCGCGTAACGACGTTGACGATTGCGCCGCCCGCGCGGCCAAACTCCGCTGAGTAGTCCGATTGCAGCACGGCCACTTCGTTGTAGCCGTCGCGAAGAATGGGAATGTACGACTGTCCGGCAATGGAGTTGTCGTTGTTGTCGAGCCCGTCAATCAACTGGTTGTTAGCACGTGCGCGGAGTCCGTTGACAGAGAATTCGTTTCCCTGGACGAAGCCGCCCGCGAGTGGACCAGGATCGACAACGCCCGGCAGAGTAAAAACGATGTTCGCCGGATTCAGCGCGGGCGTCGGCAAGTCGGTGATCTCGCGCCTGCTCAGAGTATTAACGCGAGCTCCGTCCTGCGATTGAAGAACGACGTCCGCGCCGGAAGTCACGTTAACGACTTCGATCTGCGTGCCCACTTCAAGTTGAAAATTGGCGCTGGTAGTTTGCGCCGCGGTCACGATCAGGTTTTCGCGACTGAGTGTCTTGAATCCTGTCTGGCTGATCTCGACTTTGTAAGTGCCGGGATCGACTGCGTCGAGACGAAAGGTTCCGTCATCGGTCGAAACGGTCTCACGCGTAACGCCGGTGCCGGTATTTGTAATCTTGATGACTGCGCCTGCGACGCCGGCGCCGTTTGCATCAACAACGTTCCCGACCAAAAATCCTTTGCTTGTTTGTGCGAATGCGCTGCTCGTGAGAGCGAATGCGAGCAGAGCGATCGCTATGAGTCTGAATCTGATTTTGTTCACAATGGATAAACTCCTTAAAAAGAATGAATCATTGATTGTAGGGGCGGCCCTGCGTGGCCGCCCGATCTGCGAACTGCGGCCGGCGGCCGCCCCTCAGTGGCCATCCGACCTAATTGCGACCGGCGGGCGGCCACGGAGGGCCGCCCCTACAAACGGGAGACTTGGACCACGAGCCCGCGTACAAAGGGAGACTTGGACCACGAGCGCGTCAGCGAGCTCGTATTAAAGTACAAAGGGAGACTTGGGTAACTGAGTGTCAGCGAGCGTGCAAACAAAGCACCGGCTGCGCTTGCTTGACAGGTTTTTTGCGGCCCAGCAGGCGACGCAGTTTCATGCGCGCCTTGTGCAATTGCGACTTCGAAGTGCCGGTTGCGCAATTGAGGATCTCACCGATCTGCTGGTGCTCGTATCCTTCGAGGTCGTGCAGAATGAAGACGGCGCGATAACCCGGCGACAGTTGTCGCAGTGCCTCGTTCAAAGAAATGTGATCGATAAGCGACGTCGCCGTGGTTGCCGCAGCGCCGCTCACAAAGTCGTTTATGGTTTCACTGTGCTCGGTTATTCGTTCTAACCTCGCAGCGGTCTTGCGGAAGTGCATCAGCACTGCGTTCACGGTCAGCCTGTGCAGCCAGGTAGTGAACAACGATTCACCTCGAAACGTGTTCAGCTTGCGAAAGACCTGGATGAACACCTCCTGCGTCAGGTCTTCGGCCTCGCTAACATTGCGCGTCATGCGCAGGCAGTGAGTGTAGACACGGCGATTGTATGTTCGGTAAATCTCCTCGAACGCCGCCATGTCGCCGCTCGCCGCAAGTTGCACATTTGCATCTATATCCATCGTCGTTTACTCCAGGGATGGCCTCGACTCACCCCGCTTAAGTCGAGGCCAACCTCTGAATGAGAGCACGGTCAACGTCACGGCAGATCTGCCACGATTGTGACGGTCTCCGGCGCTCTCAACATCGCCATTCCCACGTTGTCCTGAACGTTGCGCACCACGTCGCGTTCGCTGCGTGATTTCAGCAGCACTCGCCCGGTCGTAGCGCCCGACGGCCAAACCTGGAAAAGGAAGTACTCATCTCCGTAACGATGGAAAACCAAGGTGGCTTTGTCACTGGGAGTGAGTCTGATGACTGGAACGGTGAACCGGTTGATATTCTGGTGTCCATCCGCACTGCTGACTCGCACGATCATATCTCCGGCAGCTTGTTGAGCACGGCTGAACGAATACTCGCCGGCCTGGAATTTCTTGTTGGCTACTGTGAAATCAAACGGAATGTTTGCGGTTAATTTGTACTCGAGAGACTGCGCTTTGGCTGACGTGCCCGCTGCAATCATTAACATGACTACGAGCAAACCGGCTTTGACGAATCCCTTTGCAACTTCTTTCCTCATATGAATCTCCTTACTTTCTTCTTGTATGAATTGCTTCTGATCTACTTACCGTTTCCATGCCTGAGTTATTCCCTTTGAGATCAACTCAAACAATTATTATTCGTAACAGCGGACGACATCGATGTCGTCCGCTGGACCTTTTCCACTGAATCATCCGGCGACAGTTCGCGTAGCGATTCGTGTAGTCGCTTTCGAGCGCGCGCCAGACGCGACATGACAGTACCTATCGGGACCCCGGTCACTACGGCGATCTCTTTGTAAGAGAGCTCTTCCAGTTCCCGCAGGACCACTACTTCGCGAAACTCGAGTGGCAGTTTTTCAATCGCGTCATTAATAAGTTGCGTTTGCGCCTTCAGCACCTGCGTCGTTTCCGGATCAGGCTCGCCGGACTGTTTCTCACGCACGGCTTCATCGAAGTCGTCTGAGACTTCCGGCGACCTGTTCCTTCGTAACCACGTGTAGCAAGTGTTTCGTACAATCGTCAGCAACCAAGCTCGAGCGTCCGGCCCATGAAACCCGCCAAAGAACCTGAGCGCGCGTAAGTAAGACTCCTGGACCACGTCCTGAGCGTCGTGCTCGTTGCGTGTTATCCAGCGCGCCAGGTTGTAGGCGGCGTCCAGATAGGGCAAAACTGTTTCTTCGAAATTCATTGCTTTCGATGTGCTTGTCCCGAAACGTTTACGCCACCAGTACCGCCAGTCTCTGCTTCGCCAAAGCAGCGCGGATACGCGCGAGATGGTGATAGCTGTGCCGAACTGCGTGGTCTTCAACTATGAACTGGCACGTCAGCGGCGCATTACTGTTGAGCGACACCGGCGCGGCGCGATCGAGATCCTCGTCGGTGAACTCGCGGACTGCCGCCGCGGCCAGGGCGCTGTTATGGCGAAGCAGTTCGAGTGTCTCCTGTTTCGTGACACCGTCATTCTCCGTCGCATGTTGCGCATTCATCGTGTTGATAACGTCGCCGGTGATCCCTTCAATGGGCTGGCCACTGGCAAGCGTCTGGGCCAACTCAATCTCGATCGGATACACACTCGCGACGTGATGCACGACTACTCCGATCTTTCGTCCATCTCCGGGCACACGGCCTTGCCACTCTGCCTCCGTGAGCGAGTTGGCGAACGCTTCAAGTGCAAGCGCCCCCAACTCAATCCGGCGGGCCAGGTCGTAACTCCGTTTACTGCTCATGTTTCAACCCCCTCATTGAACCGGCTGCGGTTCACCGTAAATAAAGTCGTCCATCGCGACGACGTCGTCTTTCTCAGAATCGTTTCCGCCCGGCACAACGTTGCCGCTCGTGATTCGCACGCGAGCAATCCGCGCGTCGCGCAAAACAATCCCGAAGAAAGAAAGATTCCCATCTCCCGGCGACGCGGGTACGAAGCTGCTGAACAGCAACTCACCATTGACGCCGTAGTACTCGATCAAAGTGCTTGCGTTTCGATTTCCTTTTTTGCGTGCAGGACCACTGCCGTCCGGTTGGTCCACGTCCGTGAAGACTGCGCCGAAGCCGGTTACAGTCGCGGGCACATTGCCGCCGCCCGGCACGAAGAAATCGACGTCCGTAATCTTTCCGCCAATCGCGACGAACAATCGCGACGCGCTGAAAGCACGGAAAGTCGTGCTGTACGTTGGATTATTGAAGAGACCGGCAAGACCTCCGGGCGGAAACAGAGTTGGATCGGCACTCGCCGGCGCCTGAACGAAACCTGTACCGTCAGGCGTTGTGAATAGCGCGCCGCGTGTAACCAAAAACCCTGCAAACGGATTGGCTCCGAGAGTAGTGGTCAGGTTAGTTTTGCTGCCACCATCCCAGTTGATTTCGCGATGGCCCACGGTCAATGGGCCAGGATTATTAGCGTTATTTTGTATACCCAAAGCAGCGCGATACGCATCGACGGTGCTCTGGATAGAATCTCCTGTTGACCCAGCGGCCTGAAACACTGTTACCGGAATCGCAGGCGCGTTTGCGGCCTGGATTTCTGCTATGTCGTCCTGTGCATCAGCGTGGATGAATGGAAGCACCACGAGGGCTGATAACAAGCCCAGAACAACTGCGACTCTAAAAATATTTTTCATGACTAGTCCTTTCTAAGTGTGTAGAACGCGTATGAGGATAGAGGCCCCCGCAAAGGCAGTCATAAAGTTCCGGTAATTGTGCGGTAATGTTTTGGATCGACAGACACAAAGACGCACCGAAAGCGTGGACGCTTTCCGGAAAGTTTTGTGTCTTTACTTCAGTGCGGGTAGTCCAAGAGTGGCCTGAGTTTGCCATCCTTGCACTAGAAGAGCACAATGGGCCAAACGGGGTGCAGCAGTCCTAAAACTTCCGTAAGTTTTCGGTAACGTTACGTGAACCCGATTGCGAATGATCAGCGAATAGTCTTCGATCGCTTTTCCCTCGATCTCGTCAACGAGTCGCTTTGGAAAGGCTCAGAGGAGTTTAAGCTACGGCCGAAAGCGTTCGCACTACTCAACTACCTCATCCAAAATTCGGGAAAACTCATCACAAAAGATGAATTACTGAACGCTATCTGGCCGGAAACCTTCGTCGGCGACGCAGTCCTTAAAGTAACGGTCGGCCAATTACGCGAGGCGCTCGAAGACGATCCGAAGACGCCGCGGTTTATCGAAACTTCACATCGACGCGGTTATCGCTTCATCGGCCAGATTGCAGCGCCCGCACAAAAGCCACCGGCTGATCTGGCGCTCGCGGACATGGCGCAATCGGGCGCGTTTCGCGTGTACGTGGGAGTCGTGGGCCGCGCTCAAGCGCTCGGGCGAATGCAACGATGGCTTCGCAGGGCGTTGCGCGGTCAGCGCCAAATCGTATTTGTCGCAGGCGAGGCCGGCATTGGGAAGACGTCATTGGTCGACACGTTCGCCCGGATGATTCCTCCCGACGGAAGTATTCGAGTGAGCCGCGGTCAATGTCTCGAGCAATACGGGACGGGCGAAGCGTACTTGCCCGTGCTCGAAGCGATTGGGCGTCTTTGCCGTGAAGATCCACAAGTCACGCAAGTGCTGCGAGCGCACGCGCCGATGTGGTTGCTGCAAATGCCTTCGCTGTTGACTCCGTCAGATCGCGAGTCGCTGAGTCGAGAAATGGCAGGCGCAACGCGCGAACGGATGATGCGTGAGATGGGTGAAGCGTTGGACGTCTTGACCGCGGAGGCGCCCCTCGTTCTGATCCTCGAAGACCTGCACTGGAGCGATTACTCAACGCTCGACTTAATCTCCTACCTCGCGACGCAACGGCAGCGTGGCCACCTCATGCTCATTGGAACTTATCGCAACGTCGAGTGGAGCGTGAGCGATCATCCATTCAAAGCGGTGAAGCAGGAGCTGCTCGCGAAACAGCAGTGTGAAGAGTTGCCGCTTGAATACCTGACCGAAGCCGCGGTGTCGGAATACCTGGCGGTCAGATTTCCGCGGCATCGTTTTCCCGCCGGACTCGCGCGGTTGATCCACGACCGTACCGATGGCAATCCGTTGTTCATGGTGAACGTCGTCGACTACCTGTTGGAATCCGGGCTGATGGTCGAACGTCCAGACGGAGCGGATTTAGTTGGCGGCATCGACAACTTCGAAATCGGTGTGCCGGACAATATCAAGCAGATGATCGAACGGCAGGTGGACCATCTTGGGCTGGAAAAGAAACTGACGCTCGAAGCGGCGAGTGTGGCCGGAGTCGAGTTTTCAACGCCCGCACTGGCGGCGGGGCTCGAAGAGGATCCGGATGTTGTCGAAGCACGATGTAGCGAGCTGGCTGCTCAGCGACACTTCATTCAGGACTGTGGCTTTCATGAGTTACCGACGGGAGAAGTCGTAACGCGATACGGCTTCGTCCACGCGCTATACCAAAATGTTTTGTATGAGCGTTTGCCGGCAGCACGTCGTATGCAACTACACCGCCTGATAGCTGAGCGCGGCGAGGAAGTTTATGGCGAGCGTGCGGTGGAGATTTCGGCTGAGCTTGCGATGCACTTCGAGCGAGGCCGCGACTACAAACGCGCCATCTATTATTTGAAGCAAGGCGCGGAAAATGCCATTCGCCGGTTTGCGTACCGGGAAGCCGTGGGGCTTGCACGCCGCGGTATCGAGTTATTCGAAAAGCTGCCGCAAACGCGCGAATCTATAAACGAAGCGCTTTGTTTGCACCTCACCCTCGGCGTTCCCCTCATCGCTATCGAGGGTTATGCCTCTCCGAATGTCGGCATGGTTTACATGAAAGCCCATCAATTGTACGAGCAGTTGGGCGACACGCCGGACGTTTCCGAAGTGCTTTGGGGATTGTGGACGTTCGAGACGTTGAGCGCGGAGTTGGAAACAGCGCGTCACATCGCCGAGCAATTTCTCCGCCTTTCTGAGCGCCTGCCGTATCCGGGACTCGCATTGCGAGGACACCTCGCGCTCGAGATCACGTTCACGCATTGTGGCCATTTCGAGCTGGCTTTGGACCACTACAAGAAAGCACTCGCGCTCTACGATCCGGCGCAACATCGCGATGACTCATTTTTCTATGCATTGAATCCGGGTGTCGCGATGCCGTGCTTCGCTGCGTGGTCGTTGTGGTGTCTCGGCCTGGTGGATCAGGCCCCAGATCGTGTGCAGGAAGCGATGGCGCTCGCGCGTG
This sequence comes from Acidobacteriota bacterium, assembly GCA_046733535.1. Classification (GTDB taxonomy): domain Bacteria; phylum Acidobacteriota; class Blastocatellia; order Pyrinomonadales; family Pyrinomonadaceae; genus PSRF01. The sequence continues at coordinate 7,295 of JBKPPH010000115.1, read as the reverse complement.
AGTTACGGGAACCACACGGACTCGCGCACGCATTTTTCTTCGCGAGTGTTCTTTATCAGTTGCGCAACGAGCCCAGGATGGCGCAAGAGTATGCTGAAGCTGTCATCAACATCACACTCGAACACGGATTGATCCTTTATCACGCCACCGCGACGCTCATGCAGGGTTGGGCCCTGAGTGAACAAGGTCGGGCGGATGAAGGAGTCGATCTGATGCGCGAGGGTCTTGCCGCGCTCGATGCAACCGGCACTACTCTGGTCCGGCCGCACTACCTGGGTTTGCTCGCCACGGGTTTGTCCAAAGTGGAACAAAACGAAGAAGCACTCCGCCTGCTGGACGAAGCCATAACGATGGTGAACGGCAATGACGAACGATACTACGAGGCTGAGCTATATCGTCTCAAAGGCGAGGTGTTGTTCAAACAGAATCGAGCGAACGCTGAACAGTGTTTACAGCGCTCGCTCGAAATCGCCGAAGCGCAGAAGGCGAAGTCGTGGCAACTCCGGACCGCGATGAGTCTCGCACGTCTTTTCCGGCGTCCCGAAAAACTCCGCGAAGTCTACGACTCATTCACCGAAGGCTTCGACACCGCAGACCTGCGCGAAGCCCACGCGCTACTCAACCCATGATCCGCCGCTTTGCCCTTAAAAAAATCGGACGTCGGGCTTGAACACAGTCAGTACAGGGAGCGGTAGCGACCTGGTAAGTGATCAACATGTCATATTTCTAATGCTCTTGACCCCATCGCTGACCAGGTCACTACCGGTCCCTGTACTGACCGTGTCCAAGAATGATTTCGACTTCTGAGGCAAAGCCATCCGCGGCTCAAGCAAGCGTTGAATCAACTACCGCCAGCGAACTTTTATTCTGCACGTAACTCACGTCCGTTAGTCCAAGCAGACTCCGAAGCTTTTCGGCCGGAACATCTTTGATCGGTCCGGGCGCAGGCGCCGTCCCGGGCGCCGGCTGCGGAAACGCGGTCGATAACGCTGTATGAAACTGGACGTTCCCTTCCACCTTTTGCATCACCTGATGCACATGACCATTCAACACGCTGACGGATCCGAAGCGCTTCAGGTAAGAAAGCGCCTGCGCGCTGTCGTCTGTGCCCCAGCCCCATTCAGGATAGATAGTCCACAATGGAATATGTGCGAAGACGACGATCGGCGTGCTGCTCGACAGGCCCTTCACATCTTTCTCCAACCACGCCAACTGCTCCCCGCCCAATTGACCAAAACCGCTGCCGCCGAGCCCGGTTCCGCTTCCCTGCTTCAGGTTCAGCACGTTGATGAGTCCGATGAAATGCACGCCGTCGTAATCAAAACTCTGCCAGCCCTGGCCCTGAGTTCCGCGGCCAAATCTCTCGCGATACAGACCGCCGTCATCGCTGAAGACGTCGTGCTCGCCAGGCGTGTAATAAATCTGGCTCGCTTTCGCAGTCTTGAGCACTTGCGACGCGGTGTCGAACTGTTCAGCCGTCGCGAGATGCGTGATGTCGCCGGTGTGAATCAGAAACGAAGGCTGATCCTCGAGTGCGTTGATCTTGTTCACTGCCTCCGTGAACGTCTTCGTGACGTCGTGATTCGGATCCTTGTTGAAGCCGATGTGACTGTCGCTGATCTGTACGAAGCTGAAGCTGCCCTTTCGCTTCGCGCCTGTCACTAACTGGCACGAGCTGAGCACGCCGCCGCTCATCACCCAAACGACGCCGGTCCCGGCCCACGCCATGCATTTAAGAAAGCTCCGCCGCTCGATCTGTTTGTTGTTTGTTTCGTCAGGCATTGCGTGTCCTCCTTACTCGACGATTATTTTTCCGGTCATCTTCGGATGTAGCGCACAGTAGTAGCTGTACGTACCCGGCTTCGTGAACTCGGTCGTGAAACGATCGCCGGTGTCCAACGCCTTCGAGCCGAAGCGGCTTTCGGTGTCGGTTGCCGTGTGCGGTTCGTCGTCACGATTGATCCAGGTGACCTTTGTTCCCGCCTTGACGGTCAGCGTTGACGGTTGGAACAGGAAGTTTTGAATAACTACCTCGTTCGCATTTGCAGTCTCGCTGCTCATCTGCGATTCGGCGGGTATCTTCATATCCGGCATCTGCGCGGCCGGTGTTGCCATCGCCCCTGACGGCTGGCTGCTGACCACTTCAGCACCTCCCAAACCGCACGCGGCGACAAATGTGGCAGTGATAATTAGCATCAATGAAAGCTTTAATTTTGTAAGCATCCCCATCCTCCTTCTCTTTGTGTGTATCCAGACTCGCCCGGCTGGAAAAAATTCCCGGGAACACCTGCGACGCTTCGGTTGGACACAGTCAGTACCGAGCGCGGTAGCGGGTGGGTCTGTGATCAGCTTTCGGACCGACCCGCTACCGCGGGCGGTACTGACTGTATCCAAGTGGGCCGCGAGTTATGTGCAAAAAGGCTCGTCGAGGCGGCCGGGAATAGATGAGGCGTGTTTGCAGTCTTTATGTTTACGGGCTGAGAGTCCGGAGAACTCCCCTCGAATTACTATGAAGTGCGAACAAGCTCACGAATTAATCGACGCCTACATTGATGGTGAACTGGATCTGGTGAGGAACGTCGGGATCGAGCGTCACCTCGGCGAGTGTGAAGCCTGCGGTGCGATACAACAGGGCGAGTTGAAGCTGCGGTCGCTGATCAAAAGCGGAGCGCGATACTTCGTTGCGCCGGACCTACTGAAACAACGAGTCAAGCAGCACACCGGCCAATTTAAACCGAGAACAAACTCGCGGCCCTGGATTGCCGCTGCTGCCGCGGCCGTGATTCTGGCGTTGTGTGCGTTTTTAATGTGGACGGTCGTTTCAACGCGATCGAGAACACCCACGGATGAACTCGTCGCGCAGGAGGTCGTTTCCAGTCACGTGCGTTCGCTGATGCTCGACCACCTGATCGACGTTCCAACGTCTGACTCGCACACAGTTAAGCCATGGTTCAATGGGAAGTTGGATTTCGCGCCAGAGGTCAAAGATCTCTCGGCGCAGGGATTCTCTTTAATCGGCGGGCGGCTGGACTACATCGACAATCGCACGGTGGCCGCGCTCGTTTACCAAAGACGCAAACACCCGATCAATCTTTTCATGTGGACAGTTCCCGGCGCAGCTGATGAGCGCGAGCGACAGTATTCACGCCAGGGCTACAATGTTATTTGCTGGACGCATGCCGGTATGTGCTACTGGGCAGTGTCGGACGTCAACAACACTGACTTGCACGAATTTGTGCAACTGGCGAGGCAGTAATAATGAGTTGTACTTCGTCGCCTTCCTCTGTACTGTTGTTGTCCATTTATAGCAATGCGCGAGGCGACTCTGATTTCCAATCCGAAGACTGGCCGCTATGCGTCGCGACGCCGGCCGGTGCAGGAACTTGTCACGCGCCTCGAAGCGCTCGGTGTGAAAGTTGATTTGAAACTCACCGGTGGACCAGGTGACGCCGCGGACATTGCGGCACGTGCCGCTCGCAACGGTACTGCGGACGTGATCGTTGCCGGCGGCGATGGGACCATCAACGAAGCAATCCAGGGCCTGGCGGGGACAGACGCACGACTCGCGATCATCCCACGTGGCACCGCGAACGTGCTCGCGCGTGAACTCGGTCTGCCGCTCAACGATGAACAAGCGATCGCAGTCGCCGCGCGAGGCAAGTCGCGCAAGATCTATCTCGGCCTCGCGATTGACGAAACGACGAACGCGACTCGTCACTTTGTGTTGATGGCGGGGATCGGGTTGGACGCTTCAGTCGTGAGGCGTGTGCAACCTTCGTTGAAGAAGCGGATCGGCAAAGGCGCGTTCTGGATTTCCGGATTGAGTCATCTGGCGACCTGGAACCCGCATCCTTTCACCCTCGAGATCAACGATCAAACCTACACCGCAACGTTTGCCGCAATCGGAAACGGCGCGAAGTATGGCGGCGATCTCGCAATCACGCCCGGCGCGCGTTTGGACGAGGGCGAGTTTGAAGTTTGCATTATCAAAACGACGAGCCGGCTTCGCTACCTGCAACTGCTTTCTTACGCCATTCGCAACGGCATGCCTCGTGATAAACCCGAGGTAACGTTCGTGAACGCGGTGCGCGTCAACGCGCGCGGCGACGCTCCAGTGCAAGTCGACGGCGAACTACTTGGTCACTTGCCGATGCGCTTCGAGATCGCGCCGCACTCTTTGCAAGTTATCGTTCCCTAGTAAGGAATCACGGATGACACGGATGCTTTTACGGATTGATCCGTGTGCTCCGTGGTTTACTTCCCATTCAACCACGCAGCCCTGAGTGTTTTTTGTTCGATCGTCGCGTCAATCTTCTCTTCAATCCTGTAATCAAAGCGATCTGGCCGGCCCAGGACAATATTCGTCTTGATCGTGCGGCGATCACGCTTGACTGTGACCGGCACTGAATCGCCGTCCTTAAAACGCGCTAGTGTTTTCCGCCATGAGTCCTGTGTTACCTCTTTCCCTGCGAGCGAAACGATCTCATCGCCTTGTTGCAGCCCTGCATCTTCTGCGGGCGAGTTGTTTCGCACGTTTTCAATCGTGCCGTGACGTGGATCCTCAAAGTCAATCGACATTCCGGCGCTGTACGGTTCTTTCGCCGGCGACTTCACGAGACGCAACCCCGCATACGCGAACGCTTCCTCGTACGGCAACACTTCCACGTCGCGAATGTGTCTTTTGAAGAAATCGCCAAGATCAAAACCCGCGCGGCGTGACGCCACCCGCTCGAGATCTTCCGTTTGATAACCACGGCCGCGCAGGTAATAACTGTCGTTGGAACTCTTCAAGTAAAACTCTTCGTACATGTCGCGCATCACGTCGTCGAGCGACGCCTTCCCTTTCGTACGCCCGCGCAACAGCAGGTCCATCACCATGCCGATGAGCTCGCCTTTCGGGTAATAGCTGATCGACGTGTTCTGAAGATTCGTTGACTGCGCGTGACGCGCACCGTCAATGAACGGAGCTGACAGTGACGACTCCTCAGCGCTCATCAAGCGGCTTCCTTGCGCATTCTCGATGCGCATGATTGTTTCGGCCAGTCGGTTGAGATATGTCGCGTCGTCCCACAGTCCTGCGCGTCGCAACATCAAGTGACCGTAATAAGTGGTGAAGCCTTCGGCGACCCACAGTGCGCGCGTGCTTAGCGGGCGCGTGAAATCCCACGGTCCAAGTTCCTGCGGTCGCAGTCGCTTCACGTTCCAAACGTGAAAAAACTCGTGCGCGACAGTGCCTAAAGTGTCGCCGTACGTACTTGGCTCGGCGAGCGAGCCGGGCTGAATAATCTGAGTTGAAGTCAGGTGCTCCATGCCGTCGCCGGAATGATCGTCGGCGGCAAAGTGCACGAGGAATGTGTACTCCTGAAACTCCGGCGCGCCCCACATCGCGACCTCTGCGCGCACGATCTTCTCGATGTCTTTCACGAGCGCCGCACGCTTGCCGCCTTCCGCACCAAACGAATGGACCACGACGTGATACTTCTTGCCGGCAACATCGAAAGTCTCCTTCGTCCAGTCCGGCGCGATCTCGGTCGGCGTATCGATCATGATGTCCCAGTTCGGAAACTGCCATTCGTTTTGTCCCGGACGTTCGATGCGGCCATTCACGATCTTCCAACCAGCCGGCGCTTGAATCGCCAGCTTCACCGGATCGGGTTTATGGCCGACGATGTACATGAAGATGGAACCTCCGTTGTAATTCGCGTGCCTGCTGTCGAGCTGTGAAAACGTTCCCGAGAGATCGTTGCCAAACACTTTGTAAGAGACGTTCAGCGTCGTAGCTCCCTGCGGTGCGACGCTCCACGTTTGATCGTCGATGCGTGTCACTGGTCCGTTCGCGTGGAACTCCTGCACGTTCTTCGCGAAATCAAAGACTGCATAGCGTCCGGGAGACCACTTCGCCATCTGAAACTGTAGCGGCTTGTCTTTTAGTTCAGTAGGCAGTTCCACTATGATGGCGACTTCGAAGAGATGTGACACTGGCCGCGACATCGAGAGGCGGTAAGTTATCGACCGCAGCGGCGGTTCCTGCGCGAGCGCGGCGCCGCTCGAGATCGAAATAACGGCGAGTGCGATGAGCAATCTGCGTGGAAATATTTTCATGGGCGGCTATCTTACAAAAAATCTGTGGATGAATGCCTGTAACTGAACGCCTCTATTATTCCGACTCTCATTTAATCGAGTTTGAAGCTCGCGTCGTCGACGTGACCGATCGCGTCAGCGGCTGGACCGCGGTCGTGCTTAATCGCACTGCGTTCTACCCAACCGGCGGTGGGCAGCCGAGTGATACCGGAACGCTGAACGGCTCGCGTGTGGTGGAATGCATCGACGACGGCGAACAAGGCGTGCTTCACGTGGTCCAGGGCCTTGCGCCCGCGCGCGATACGATCGTAAAAGGACGAGTCGATTGGCCACGCCGGCTCGATCACATGCAACAACACACCGGGCAGCATATTCTCTCGCAGGCTTTCGTCACGCTCTTCAACGCTCCGACGAAGGGTTTTCGCATCATGGAGGCGTCTTGTGAAATCGACATCGACCTGAGCAACCCGACCACCGAAATCATCGAACGCGCGGTCGAGCTGGCGAACAACGTCATCTGGGAAGATCGGTCGATCACGATTCGCAACGTCACGTCAGGCGAAGCGGCGGAGCTGCCTTTGCGAAAAGAGCCTGCGCGTGAAGGTGAGCTGCGATTGATCGAGATCGAAGGTTTCGACCTGACGCCATGTGGCGGAACACATGCGTATCGAACCGGTGAAGTGGGAATGATTGCAGTGCGATCGTGGGAACGCGCGAAGGGTTTGACGCGGATTGAGTTCGTCGCGGGCACGCGCGCGCTAGCGGATTATCGCAAGGCAAACAAGAGCGCGCGTGAGATAGCAGCGTTGTTTAGTACGGGTCGTGACGATGCTCCGCAGGTGGCGGCGCAGATGCTCGAAGAAAATAAAGAGCTGCACCGGCGGGTTCGTGCGCTTGAAGAGTTAGCCGCGGAAGTCGAGTCGGAAAAGTTACTGGCCGGTGCTCGTGACGGCGTTGTGATGCACGTCTTTGACCGCCGCGACGCGGAGTCGCTGAAGAAGCTCGCGCACGCACTCGTCAGTCATCCGCAAACGATCGCGTTGCTCGGCTCCCGCGACAAAGACACGGCACGCGTCGTGTTTGCACGTTCGACTGACGCGGCCGGCGATATGAATGCGTTGATGCGCGAAGCATGCGCCATGCTCGACGGCCGCGGCGGCGGCAGACCTGACCTGGCCCAGGGCGGCGGCAAAAACATTTCGAAGCTTACTGAT
>JBKPPH010000114.1:0-9862 GCA_046733535.1 Acidobacteriota bacterium | reverse complement strand
TGAACTACATCACCCTCTTGCATGATGTAGTCTTTGCCTTCGAGTCGTAGCAGTCCTTTCTCACGGGCGGCTGCATACGAACCGGCCTTAATCAATTCGTCGTAGCTAACGATCTCGGCGCGGATGAACCCGCGCTCGATGTCCGAATGAATCGTTCCTGCCGCAGTCTGCGCCCGCGTCCCTTGCGGGATCGTCCACGCGCGCACCTCTTTCTCCCCCGCCGTCAGAAACGACATCAAACCGAGCAGGTGATACGCGCTCTTGATCAGTTGATCGACTCCACTCGTCGAAACACCAAGACTCTTGAGATAGTCAACTCGCTCTTCAGGAGGCAGCGCAACGAGATCGGCTTCGAGTTGCGCACAGATCACAACGCATTCCGCAGCTTCCTTTGTGGCCACTTCGCGAACAGCATTCACCCGCGGATTGTCATCAAGCTGCGCGAGCGCGGCTTCTTCAACGTTCGCGGCGTAGATCGTAGGCTTCGTCGTCAACAGGAAAAAGTTGCGAGCCATGGCGCGTTCGTCTTCAGTCAGCGCAACAGTCCTCGCCGACCACCCTTCCTCGAGCGCGGGTTGCAACTTATCAAGCACCTCCAACTCCAGGCGCGCCGTCTTGTCGCCACTCTTCAGGTTCTTCTGCGCTTTCTCGCGCCGGCGTTCCACGGTTGCTAAGTCAGACAAGGCGAGCTCGATCTGAATCGTCTCGATGTCACGCAGTGGATCCACCGCTCCTTCGACGTGAATAACGCTATCGTCCTCAAAACAACGGACTACCTGGACCACCGTATCGGTTTCGCGAATGTTTGCCAGAAACTGATTTCCCAGACCTTCACCTTTTGAAGCACCGCGAACCAGACCTGCGATATCGAGGAATTCAACCGTCGCCGGCACGATTTTTTCCGTCTTCACGAGACGCGCCAATGGTTCCAATCGTTCATCAGGTACTGAAACTACACCGACGTTCGGCTCGATAGTGGCGAAAGGGTAATTGGCCGCCAGCGCGGAAGACTGCGCCGTGAGTGCATTGAATAAGGTTGACTTGCCGACGTTTGGCAGCCCGACGATGCCTGCTCTTAACATAGTGAAGAAACTAGCTGATCAGATCGACAGATGCAAAAGGAGTCCCACGCAAAGGTGCAAAAGCCGCAAGGCAGACGCAATCGATAGCGTGAACCCCTCTCTGCGTCTTCCTTTGCGCCTTTGCGCCTTTGCGTGAGTATAATCCGCCAGATGATTGCGTCCTTATTACTGGCGTTACTAGTCACTTTCAGCGGTACAGTTGCAACGTATCTCTACGACGAAAACGCCTCATTCGGCGCGCGGCTGTGTGCCGGAGCAGCGCTGGGCCTGGCGGCGTTGGGCCTGGTCAGTTTCGTCGTCGCCTCATTCATTGGATTGACCGGCATCGCGATCTTATTCAGCGCCGCAATCTGTTCCAGTCCTCTCGCGATCCTGACCGACGCCGCGTACGCAAAACGTTTAAGACAAGATCTTGAATCCGTTTCAAACAGCACTCGAAGATTATTCCTGAGACCTGACGCAAAGTCGGTAGGCTATTTTCTTTTCTACCTTGTCGCCACGATCGTGCTTTGGAGGGTATTCAATCGCGCAGTCATTCAGGACGACAGCGGCATCAGCACAGGGCTGTTGAATAACTTCGGCGATCTCCCATTCCATCTCAGCGTGATTACGAGTTTCGCGTTTGGCAACAACTTCCCACCGGAAGATCCGACTTACGCCGGAGTTCGATTCACTTATCCCTTCCTTTCTGACTTCATCTCAGCAGTCTTCGTTAAATGCGGCACGGACCTGCGCCAGTCGATGTTCATCGAGAACATCATCCTCGCGCTTGCGTTCATCGGGCTGGTCCACCGTTGGGCACTCGTGATGTTGCGCGACAGACTCGCAGCAGTCATGACGCCATTGATAGTCCTGTTGAATGGCGGCCTCGGCTGGGTGCTGCTTTTTGACAAGGCAGGGAAGAACGAAGGTGGGCTGTACGGTGTGCTTCTCGATTTACCGCCGTCTTTCACGGTCATTCCCGAAACGACCTGGCGTTGGGGAAACGCGATCTCCGCCCTCCTCGTGCCTCAACGCGGCTTTCTCATGGGACTTCCACTCGCGACGATTGCTTTTACGCAATGGTGGCTTGCAACCGAGAAAGAGCGCCCGCCCCAAAGCTCAAAGAAGACACGTGCGAGCGAGAAGAAAAAGACTGTATGGACCGAGCCGCCCGCATCGCGTTTCCCTCTCAATACGCGCCGAATGATGGCTGCCGGAGTAGCAGCCGGATTACTGCCGTTGGTCCATGCGCACAGTTTTGTCGTAGTGATGGCAATGGCTGCATGCCTCGCTCTGCTTCATATTCGTTGGCGCGAGTGGTTTGCATTCTTCGCCGTGGCCTCTGTGCTCGCAATTCCGCAACTGCTTTGGTCGACGTCGCACAGCGCCGTCAACGCGAGTACTTTTTTCGCATGGGAGGTGGGTTGGGACCACGGCCAGGACAATCCCATCTGGTTCTGGTTCAAGAACACCGGGGTCTTCATACCGCTGATATTTGCGGCGGTGCTCATGAAAGGTGACCGTTACCTCGTGGGCAAACGGCTGCTGCTTTTCTATTTGCCGTTTACACTCTGCTTCATAATTCCTAACTTCGTTAAGATGGCGCCGTGGATTTGGGACAACATCAAAGTGCTTTATTACTGGTGGCTCGCATCGGCGCCGCTCGTTGCGTTGTTGCTGGCAAGACTGTGGCGACAGGGTCCGATCCGGCGAATCATCGCGGTGTTCCTTTTTGTTTGCGTTACATTTGCAGGCGCACTCGACGTTGCCGGAATTGCGTTGCGTTCGATCAAATACCAGGTCTTCGATGCAGCAGGTGTGCGATTTTCCGAACTCGTAAAAGCGCAAACCGCGCCACGTGCGATGATCATTCACGCGCCGGTACACAACACGCCCGTGTTTCTTACCGGACGCCGCTCGCTGATGGGTTATCCCGGACACATCTGGACGCACGGGCTCGAATTCGTTCAACGTGAGAGCGAGATCAAGCGCATCTATCTCGGCGCGTTTGACGCCGACCAATTACTAAAGACCTACAACATCGAATACGCGGTGCTTGGTCCACAAGAAGCAGTCGTTACACCGAATAACGACAGGTTCTTTGCTCGTTTTGAAAAGGTTGGAGAAGTTGGTGAGTACAAGCTCTACAAAATCAAGCCGTAGCAAGAAGGCTCGTCGTCGAAGTCGCGCCGCTGAAGCCGAGGCTGCGCGCCGCGCAACCGAGACTGTGCCCGCGGACAGTTTCGCCGAACGTTACTGGCGCATCGGTGTAATCGCGATCTTCCTGATCGCCGCTGTTCTTCGCCTTTACGATCTAAACCTCGTTCCGCTGCATCACGATGAAGGCGTGAACGGAAATTTTCTTGTCAGGCTCGTGCGCGAGGGAGTTTACCAGTACGATCCGGAGAACTATCACGGTCCAACTCTCTACTATTTTTCCGCATTCATCCCATGGGTAACGAAACTGTTCTTCGGTAACTCGGCCCGCGATACTTACGGACTAACCACTTTCACCATTCGACTCATACCCGCGCTGTTCGGCCTCGCAACCATTGGTCTCGTGTTTTTACTGCGGAGACGACTGGGTACTGTCGCGACACTGACTGCGGCTCTGATGTTGGCTGTCTCTCCCGGCGCAGTTTATCTCTCGCGCTACTTCATCCACGAGACCCTATTTGTTTTCTTTACGGTGGGAATTGTCGTCGCCGGAGTTTGGTTTTATGACAAACGTAATCCTTCATACTTGATATACGCAGCCGTGTCGGCAGCACTTCTCTTTGCGACAAAAGAAACGGCGATGATCTCAGCGGGTGTTTTGATCATTGCCTTCGCGTTGACAGTCGTTTACATGCGCTTTAATCGTGGAAGGTCCAAAGGAAAAGGACTGAGCCAACTGATTGATGAGATGGGCGGCATGACAAGGGTCTTCGGAAGTCTCGGGCTGGCACTCACAGTCTTTTTTGGACTTTACATTCTCTTTTACTCATCGTTCTTCACGAATGAAAAAGGCATCTCCGATTCACTGCAAACCTTTGTCGTTTGGACCAGGACGGGACGCCTCGCACACGTTCATCCACCGTCGATGTACATCGCTTGGCTAGTGAGGCAGGAGTCGCCTCTGCTGTTCATGGGTGCGATGGGCGCGGCGATCGTAGTTTTGAAACCCAAAAACTCCCTGGCGCTGTTTTGCGCGCTTTGGTCCTTTGGCATCATCGCCGCGTATTCGCTGATCCCATACAAGACGCCGTGGCTGTTGCTGAATTTTGTTGTGCCATTGGCGCTGATTGCCGGCTACGGGCTCCAGGCAGTCTATGAAATGGAGAAAGGTCAGCTACGAGTCGTCGCCGTCTTCTTGCTGATAGCGATCAGCATTGCTGCGTACCAGTGTATCGATCTGAATTTTATCAACTACGACAACGACAATCCCAGGTATGTCTACGTCTATGCGCATACGACGCGAGGCGCTCTCGAACTGGTGAACGAGATCGAAGCGATCGCTAAACAGAAAGACGGTGGGAAGACGGGGATAACGATCATCAGTCCTGATTACTGGCCGTTGCCGTGGTACCTGCGCGACTACAGCCGGGTTGGTTACTACGGCCAGATGGCGGCGTCTACCGAGCCGATAATCATCGCCAACGAGAAGCAGAAGGAACAAGTTGATGCGAGCTACGGCGAGGTCTACCAACAAGTGCCTTCCAAGCAACCCGGCGGCACTTTTGAGCTGCGGCCTGGTGTGAAACTACTCCTTTACGTCCGCAGGCCTGGGTTCGGCGGTTGACCGCTGTGCACAACGTACTCACATTCAAAATTGATACCGACGGGCGCTTTGTAGGGGCGGCCGTCCGTGGCCGCCCTCTCAGGAAGAATGCGCAAGGCAAACGAGGGCGGCCACGGAGGGCCGCCCCTACAAAGCGCTGCCCGAGAAGCCGTATGCGGCGCTTAACTTTGCTTCTCACTTCAATTAACGAAACGTAGCTTCAAGTTTTGGTTGACATTCTAAGCGACGCACACTTATATTGGCCTCCCGGAATGTTCAAACTCCAACGCCTGGAAATCACCGGCTTCAAATCCTTCGCCGACTACACCGAAATAATCTTCACAGGAGACGGAATCACCGCGATCGTCGGCCCGAACGGCTGTGGTAAGAGCAACGTCGCCGACGCGATTGCATGGGTTTTGGGCGAGCAACGCGTCAAACATCTGCGCGGCGGCGAGATGAAGGATGTCATCTTCCAGGGCGCGCGCAACCGTCCGCCCAGCGGCATGGCCGAAGTCGTCATGCACATGGTGCGCGACGAGGTTGACGAGGTTGAGCCCGACATCGAAGACATCGATTCAACTCTCGAGCAGATCGACGATCGTCTCGTGAATCTCGACGAGGTCCTGCCACAAGAAGCGGCGCCCGAGCCGCTCGATGCGGAAGCGACAGCGACCGAAGATCAAACTCCGACTGAACCGGCTCCCGCTCACAAAACGGCGCATAAGCGACACTGGCGCCGCCGAAATCTCGCGCTCGAGTTTGCGCCCGGCGAGGCTGTCTCGGTTACGCGACGTCTCTATCGTTCCGGCGAGAGCGAATACTTGCTGAACGACAAGATCTGTCGTTTGCGCGACATCCAGGATCTCTTTTCCGGCACGGGTTTAGCCGGCGGTCACTACGCGATCATCGAACAGGGACGCATCGGACAAATACTTTCCGCGAAGCCGATGGATCGCCGCACGATCATCGAAGAAGCGGCCGGCATCACGAAGTTTCGCGTGCGCCAGCGTGCAACAGAAGCGCGACTCGAATCTGCCCGCGCAAATCTCTCACGTATCTCAGACATCGTCGCCGAGATCGATCGGCAGGTAAACAGTCTGCGACGGCAAGCGGCAAAGGCGCGTCGCTACGGAGTCCTGCGCGAAGAGCTACGCGAACTGCTGCGTCACGTTTACGTCGCAGAAGATCGCAAGCTGGCGACTGTGCTTGAAGACACGAAGGCCAGGCTCGCCGAGATCACAGAACTCGAGCTCGGAATCGCAGACGACTTGAGTAAACGAGAAGAAGCTGCACGCGCCGCGACTCAGGAAGCGCGCAGCCTCGAAGACGAGTTGTCGACGGCCCGTGCTTCTGCTGCGGAAGCGGTGCTGCGACGAGATCGACAGGCGCGCGAGTGCGTCTACCAGCAAGAGCAGTTGAGTGAGATCGAGAAACGCAAGGGCGAAGTTACAGCCGAGATCGAAGCGTTGACTTCGCGTCTCGTGTTGATTGAGGCCGAATGCCGCCGCCTGCAACATGAAGATGCACGGCTGCGCGAAGAGTTTGACCAAAGCGCGCTACAGCTACGCACGGCTGAAGAGTCGTACGCCGGGAAACTGGCGGCCGCGAATGCCGCCGAGATCGAAATCGAAAACGCGCGCTCCGAACTCCTGTCGCAAACCGCGATCGCGGAGAGAGTCCGCGAGATCGCGCGACAGCTCGAAGCCACGCTCGATCGTTTGTCTCAACAAGCCGAAGGCCTGGCGCGCGAAGGCGATCGCGCCGCGAGCCAGCACGCCGAAAGAAAGCTCGAAGCGGAAAGATTTGCTCGCGAGCTCGGCGACGCCCGCGCGCGTGTAGCAAAACTTCAGGCCGAACGCGAGACGGCCGTCGATGCTGTTGTGCGTGGACACGAAGCGGTTAGCGACACCGAGGCAGAGTTGACGAGAGTGCGCGACGAGTATTCACGCGCCAGCCATCGGCTCGAGAGCTTGAAAGAGTTGGACCAAAGACGCGCCTACTACTCGCCGGCTGTTCAGCTCATCTTTGCCCCGACCGAAACGCCGCGCGATTTCCACTTCATCGGCACGCTCGCCGACGCGTTGAACGTCGACGCGAAGTGGGAACGAGCGGTCGAAGGCGTGCTCGGATCATCGTTGCAGTCGATCGTTGTGCCAACGCCTGACGACGCAGTGCGCGCGGCCCAGTGGCTGCGCGAAAACAACGGCGGTCGTGCGAGTTTCCTCGTCGCGGGTTTGCATGGCGGCAGTGACGAAGTAAACACGATTACGGCGCTCGCGTGCAGGCTGGAAGAGCGGCCGGCGCTGTCGCCCGGTCTTCTCGGCAGCTTTAGTGATGGGCTGCGAATTTGCGATCTGCTCGGCGCGCCGCAACAACTCGTCACGGTGCTCAAGCGAACGCTGCCGCAAAAGATGAACGCGCGGCTCGCGGCCAGTCTCGACGACGCAATGGCCAAGTCGATTGCGACCGGCGAGATGTACGTCACGCTGAATGGCGATTGGATCGCGAGTGGGCAATTCGTGAACGCCGGAGACGCGCGCGATCTCGAAGAGGGCGCAGGCCTGCTTGCCTTCAAACGAGAACTACGCGAGTTGGAAACACGCGCTGAGGCGTTGTCGCGCGAAGTTGGTGCGGCAGCCGGCGCGGCGAAGGATGCGCGGGCGCGTCTCGTCGAGTTGGAAGACGTTGTCGTTCTCTTGAACGAAGCGATCGGACGCGAAGAACGCGACGCGTTGGCCCGCGAGCACACGACGACGAACCTACAGCAGGAGCTCGAACGAGCCGAGCGTCACATGCGTGTTGTCGGCCAGGATTCTGCTCGCGTCGATCAGGAGCGACACGAAGTCGAAAACCGGCGCGCGCGTGCCTTGTTGGAAGCCGAAGCTGCGGAAACCGCACGAGAAGCTGCTGCCGACAACGTCATCAAAGCATCAGCATTGCTGACCGATCTGCGCAGGGAAGCGGAGATCGACAGCGAGTCGCTCGCTGGACAACGCGCGACTGCGGCAGCCGCGGCCGAACGACGCCGCGGAACAACAGCAGAACTGCGCCGCACCGAAGGCGAACTCGCCGACTTCGCGGCGCGAGTCGATCGATATCGAATGGATCTCGCCGAGATGGCCGGGCGCAGCGAAGAGTTGAAACTGTCGATCGCAGATCTCGAACTCGCCGCCAGTTCGGTGGAAACCGATCGCGCACGCGAAGAGGAACAGATCGCGGACCTCTCGCACCGCTTACACGAAGCACGCCGGCAGGCGGACGAGTTTTCCGCGGAGTTGTCGGAACTGAACCGGCGCGCGGGTGAAGTGCGTGATGCCCGCGGTGCGTTGGAAGTCCAACGAGCCGAGGCACAAGCGCGACAAACGTTTGTTCACGAGAACTGTCAAACCGAGCTCGGCCAGTCACTCGAAGATCTTGCTCGTGAACTCAGCGTCCCGGATGAATTCGATCTCGACGCCAGCCACGCACGCGTCGAAGAGCTGCGAGCGCGGCTCGAAGGCTTTGGCGGCGTGAACATGATGGCGCTCGAAGAACTCGCCGAAGCGGAACAGCGTTTACTCTTCCTCAGCGTCCAGCGCCAGGACATCGTCGAAGGAATTTCGGCAACTGAAGAAGCCTTGCGAGAAATCAAGCGCCGCTCTCGCGAACGTTTCCGTCACGCCTTCGAACAGATCAACAAAAACTTCAGCGCATTGTTCCAGGAGTTGTTCGGTGGTGGACGCGGTGAGATGAGTTTGATCGACGCTGACGACGTGCTCGAGTCGGGCATCGACGTGGTTGCACAACCGCCGGGCAAACGTCTTCAGAACGTGTTGCTGTTGTCAGGCGGGGAGAAGGCGATGGCGGCCCTCGCGCTCGTGCTCGGCATCTTTCATTACCGCCCGGCGCCGTTCTGTCTGCTCGACGAAGTCGACGCGCCACTTGACGAAGCGAACGTGGGACGCTTTACTGATAAGGTCGTCCAGATGTCCGCTGACACGCAGTTCATTGTGATCACGCATAACAAGCGGACGATGGAGATGGCCCGCGCGCTTTATGGCGTAACGATGGAGGAAGCCGGTGTCTCGAAGTTAGTGTCGGTAAAGTTTGAGTGAGTAAACGAAAGTCATTGCTGCAAGGCCTCCCCGCCGCGCTGATGGTTTTAAGCGCGGCGATTTCCATTTCTGCGCAGGACCAGCGCGTGAAGCACAATTCGCGGCCGCAGCAAGCGGTCACTTCCGGCGTGACTGGCGAAACGAAGACCGAGGCGGTCAAGTATTCGTATGAGTTTTCGCAGCCGAAATTTTACGTCAAACACATCGTGCTCGAACACGACGCGAACGGGCGCGGGACAGTAACCTTCGAACGCTTGAACGAAGATGTTCCCGTAGTCGAGCCGCTCCAGCTGTCGACTGACGCGCTCGCACGTATCTCCTCAGCGTGGCAGGCGCTCCAGTTTCTCGACTCCAACGCGGACTACCAGGCGAGCAAGCAGTTTCCTCATCTCGGGACGATGCGGATCGGGATGGAGCGCGGCGACCGCAAACGCGTGGCGGAGTTTAACTGGACCAATAATTCCAACGCTTCGGCTTTAGTTAACGAGTATCGCAAGGCCGCGGATCAGGCGATACTGATTTTCGACATTTCGATCGCCCGCCAGAACCAGCCGCTGAACATGCCGAAGTTGATGGAGGCAATGGAATCGTTGTTGAAGCGTGATGCGCTTTCCGATCCGAAGCAGTTGCTCAAGCTGCTCGACGATCTCAGCACCGACGAACACGTGCCGCTCATCGCCCGCAACCACGCGCTTCGGATCATCAAGCAGATTGAAAAGAAGTAATCCTGAAAACCTGTCAATCTTGTAATCCTGTAAAAGACTGACGTGATCACCACGAAAGATCAGTTAATTCTTGACCTCTGGAATGAAAGCGGTAATGAGGTCGTCACCGCCTCTACCCTCTGCCGTATAAACGCCGCTCTTGTCGACCGCTTCGGCTCCGAATCAAGCCCAGCTTCGATCGCGCGTGTCCTCGCGGATAACGGCGCTCGTCTCGGT
>JBKPPH010000113.1:0-3380 GCA_046733535.1 Acidobacteriota bacterium | reverse complement strand
TTATGCAGCTCGTTAAAACGCGTAGGGAAAAAACAACTGCCAATAACAATGAATTGGCTCTCGCTGCCTAATTAAGCACCGAGCGTCTCGCCGCAAGTTGCTCATGCGCGCGGAAGGAGATGTCACTTAGATGAGCTGGCCCACACTTTCGGTCCGTGAGTGTGGGCGAGATAAAGCCGGACTAGCTCGTGTCGAGGTCTTGTCGCTTCACTGACTCGGCAGCGAGCGAATTTTTGTCAGGTTCGCCTGATAAGAAAGAGAAGCGACTAAGCATGTAGAGTCCTTCGGCGTTGGTTTTTGGATCCGAGTTCAATTCTCGGCGCCTCCACCAAACAGAATTGCGGGAGTCCTCACTCCCGTCGGAACACTCAGAGGGAAACGATGAGCACAACAACTCAAACTCACCTAATGACCGCAGACGAGTTACTGCGCTTACCCGACAGCCCCTATCGCCAGGAACTTATAAAAGGAGAACTCCTCACGATGCCTCCGCCAGGCTACCGTCACGGTACTGTGACTATGGCTCTTTCAGTACTCCTTGCTAATTATGTAAAGGAAAATAACCTTGGTCGGGTTGCGGCAGAAATGGGTTATAAACTAGAGACCGATCCCGATACGGTACTGGCTCCCGACATCTCATTCATTGCGCGTCAGAGAGTAGGAATCCGTGTAGAAGGTTATCGTTCTGGTGCCCCTGATCTCGCCGTCGAAGTGCTATCGCCAAGTGATCGAAAGACTCAGGTTGAACGCAAGACTGCACTGTGGCTTGAGCTTGGGGCAAAAGCTGTCTGGAATGTGGATCCTCGAAAGCGAACAGTAGAAGTAGTTCGAGTTGACGGTAACAGAAAGCTTTTTCACGACACTGACGAATTCGTCGACGACACCGTTCCCGGCTTTCGCGTGAAAGTTTCAGAGATCTTCGCATAGGCCGCGCTACTTGGACCGAAACCTTCCCATCGGAATCTTCGACAGCGGCGTTGGTGGCCTAACCGTCTATCGAGCACTCCACGAACGTCTCCCCAACGAACGCTTCGTTTATCTCGGCGACACTGCTCGCGTCCCTTACGGTACGAAATCACTTGCGACTGTCGAACGCTACGCAGTCGAGAATTCAAGGTTTCTCGCCGCCCACGGCATCAAGCTACTCGTTGTCGCGTGTAACACTGCTTCAGCCCTCGCCCTGCCCGCGATCCGCTCCGTGATCAAAATCCCGGTCATGGGCGTGATCGAACCAGGCTCGCGCGCCGCAGTCGAAATCGCCAAAGGCAAGAACATCGGCGTGATCGCCACCGAAGCCACGGTTCAAAGCCACGCGTACGCAAAAGCGATGTCGGCCCTCGGCGCAACAGGCCAGGTCATCGAACGCGCCTGCCCCCTATTTGTCTCTCTTGCTGAAGAGGGATGGGCCGGCTCGGACGTTGCGCGAGCAGTCGCGCGCGAGTACCTCAGCGAGTTTCAAAAGACCACGCTAGGCGCGTTGGTGCTTGGTTGCACTCACTATCCTATACTGCGAGATGTGATCAGCGAGGCAGTTGGCGGCGACGTGAATCTGATCGACTCGGGCGAAGCGACTGCGCGTGACGTTCAGTCGCTTTTGGAAAATTCAGACTTGACTCACGAAGACACTCCGGGACTTTACGAAGAACGACAACTCTGTGATGATTTGGACCACTTTTACGTGACCGACGCTGCCGAACGTTTTGCTAAAGTAGCCGAGAGATTTCTGGGATCTGCGCCTTCGATTCTTGAAGCCGTAGAGGTTTGGGGACACGATGAGCTTCGCACGCACTGACGGACGCGCTCCCGACGAATTGCGTCCGGCACGAATCACGCCGGGCTTTCTTCCGTACGCGGAAGGGTCGGTGCTGATCGAGATGGGAAACACGCGCGTCGTGTGCTCCGCGTCGCTCGAAGATCGAGTCCCACCATTCCTGAGGAATTCCGGACAAGGTTGGCTGACTGCTGAATACGCGATGTTGCCGCGCGCGACGCAGACGCGTACGTCGCGAGAGATTGGTCGCGGCGGACCTTCTGGCCGCACACATGAGATACAACGACTGATCGGCCGCAGCCTGCGCGCCATCGCCGATATGAAAGCGTTGGCGGAACGCACCATCACGATTGACTGCGACGTCCTGCAAGCGGACGGCGGCACGCGCACGGCTGCGATCACAGGCGCGTATGTCGCCTTCGCTTTGGCCAGTCAGCAGTTGCTGAAGTCCGGTAAAATCTCACGCTCGTTAACCACCGATCAAGTCGCTGCGGTCAGCGTGGGCATCGTCGACAACATCGCGCTGCTCGATCTGAAATACGACGAAGACTCGCGCGCCGAAGTTGACATGAATGTCGTGTGTACGGGTGACGGCCGGTTCATTGAACTACAGGGGACGGCGGAACGCGAGCCGTTCAGTCGCGCGCAAATGGATGAGCTGGTGTCGCTCGGGATGCGTGGAATCGAAGCGCTCATCGGTATTCAGAAAGAAGTGATTTCGGCAACGGGAGAGGTTAAAGTGCGCATCTGACCTCGTTAGTTTTCAGGTCGATAGCCGTACTTTCACGGGCAACGAAGGAGATAAGCCACATAAATGCGACGGATTTTAGCTTTTGCTTTGATTTTAATTGGATTGATGACGCCGGTCGCGTTAGCGCAGCAACTCTACACACACGACAAGGTCGACTACAGTTTTGAGCTTCCTTCGGCGACCTGGCGCGCGATTCTGGAGCCGGATGCCGCGCACGAACATCCTGAGTTTGTTTTTGGCGATCGACTCGACGGATATTTGACGATTCGCAAAGAAGTAGTTGACGCCGGTACCACCGCTTCCGAACTTGCCCGCCGCGATTCGGATCAGAAACTGAGGTTTTTACCCGGGTTCGTTCAGGGCAAGGAAGAGCCATTCAACGGACGGCTCGACGGCGTTACGATGTCGTATGAATTCGTCAGGACCGGCAAGACAATGGTCGGCCGCACGTATTACTTGCAGGCCGACAGCCGCACGATCTATGCACTGCGGTTCACGGGTTTGCGCGACAAGTTAGGTCGTATTCGTAATCAAACGGATCTGATCGCCCGCACCTTCAAACTCAAGTAAAGACTTCATGAAGCTGGCCCATGGACTAGCCATCAAGCGTTCGCCGATACACGGCAAAGGCTGCTTCGCCACCGTCCCATTCAAAAAGAGCCATAAGATTGCCGAATACGCGGGCGAGAAGATCTCCAACGCAGAAGCAAGACGCAGGGCTCACCGGAAAACGCTCAGAATCTGTGAGGTCAATCGCCGCTGGAGTCTTGATGGAAGCCGCGGCGGAAACGGCACTCACTACATCAATCACTCATGTGGTCCAAACGCGTTCATGAAGATCCTTCATGACCACATCCT
>JBKPPH010000112.1:0-32273 GCA_046733535.1 Acidobacteriota bacterium | reverse complement strand
GCCCGTCAGTTTGTCGAAGATCATTTTGCGGAACGCCTTTCCCTCACGCCGCAACATGAACTCTTTCGCAAACGGCTTCGCAGTCTCAAAGAAACTAAAGCCCGGATCGGTCACAACGCCGATGCCTTCGAGCGTCATCAGCGCTCGCATGATGTAAGTGAAGTTTGCCGGCAGACGGAATGGATACTCGTAGATTACTTCCGCGAGATCGTATGTAAGCTCTTTGAAGTTTACCTCGCCCAGCCTGAGATTGAGATAGTGTGTGAAGAGACTCTCGACCACCGGGCGAACAGTCTCAGGATCAACTCCCGGTTTCAGAAAGTTGAGATTGATGATGTCCTGGCCCAGGCCGCGAACGTCGCGTCCGACGACGTGGAAGAAGGCGTCGATCATTTGCGCCTGAAGCTTCGGCGTAATCCGTCCAACCATCCCGAAGTCGAAGAACGCGAGGTGCCCGCTGTCCATGACGAGCAGGTTTCCCGGATGCGGATCGGCGTGAAAGAAACCGTCTTCAAGCAGTTGCTTCAGGTAAGTGCGAATCAGAAGTCGATTAACTTTAACAGGCGAGATCCGGTGCGCTTTCAGGCCCTCGATATCGACGACTTTCGTGCCGCGAATGAAATCGAGCGTAAGTACGCGCGTGTTCGTGTGTGACCAGTAGATCTTCGGAACACGAATCGCGCGCCAGCTGCGGAAGTTGTAACGGAATCGGTCTGCGTTACGCCCTTCTTTGACGTAATCCATCTCTTCAAAGATGGTGGTATGAAACTCGTGCAGCATCCCTTCCCAGTCGGCGTTCTCATTAGCACGGGGAAAGAACCGGTTGGTCAGCTTGACGAGGCGAAAGAGTATCGCCACGTCAAACGAGATCGTTGCCTCGAGGTTTGGACGCTGGACTTTAACCGCAACTTCTTCGCCCGTTGCGAGACGCGCTCGATAGACTTGTCCGAGAGACGCAGCCGCGATCGGTTCGCTGTCGATTTCCGCATACGCGTCGTGCACGCTGCGGCCCAGCTCTGACTCGATCGTTGCGAATGCTTCTGAGGTCGGGAACGCAGGCACCTGGTCCTGCAACGTCGCGAGCTCTTTCACATATTCGAGCGGCAACAGATCGGCACGGGTGCCGAGCGCCTGACCGATTTTGATGAACGTTGGTCCAAGACCAATCAACGATTCACGGAGCCACGTTGCCTGCTTCTCGAGTCGCGCCTGTTTCCTTGCCGAACCGTCAGCGCCACGGAAAACGACGTAGCGGAGCACGCGTATAAAGACATCGAGCGCTGCGAAAACTTGCACGCTGGTCCAGGCCTTGAATTGTGCGAGCCGGCCGCGCTCGCGCGCGAGTTCGCGAAGTCTCGCCACAGCGCGGCGGTTGAAGTCGGCGCGCACGTCGTAAGTATCGAGGAACAGGTAAAGTGAGAAGAGTCCCAGCACACGCGCGACTCGCGCCGCGCGTAACCAACCGCGAAAGCCGCGACCCGACAAGATCTGGTCGACGAGCTCTTCCGTCAAAGGCTGAACTTGCGCAGTGGGTTTCGGCACTTCCGGTGCGCTCGCCGCAAGTCCATTTCCATTTGTCTTAACCAACGCCTGGTTCGTAGTCATTTTTATATCACTGAGAGCATGTGCTTCGTGCCGGCTCGCTCGAAGTAGCTGTTCGCCCGTTCCACATCTCTCAAAATCTGCGTTTTCAACTGTTCGACTGAACTAAACTTTCGCTCGTCGCGAAGACGATACAGGAAGCGAACACGGACAACATCGCCGTAAAGATCGCCGTCCCAGTTCATTACGAAGGCCTCAACCGAAGGTTCCGTGGCGTCCCCAAAGGTCGGTCTGAGTCCCACATTCGTTACGCTGCGCCGCCATTGCCCATCTATTAACGTTCCCGTCACGTAAACACCGTTCCTGGGTATGACGCGGTTGCGTGGGTGCAGGTTGGCCGTTGGAAAGCCGAGTTGGTGACCGCGTTCGGCGCCTCTTTCGACGCGACCTTCAACACCATACGGACGGCCCAACATACGTCGCGCGAGGTTCACGTGGCCGGACGCCAGCAGTTGACGAATCTTACTCGAACTGACACGGCAACCGCGCAACGTAACCTCCGGCACTTCGCCCGCAACGAAACCCAGCTCGCTACCCAGACGTCGCAGCAGTTCGATGTTCCCTTCCCGATTGTGACCGAACGCGAAGCCTTTACCGAGATAGACTTCTTTCGCGTGCAAACGATCCACGACTACGTCACGCAGAAAATCCGCAGCGCGGATCGTCGAAAACTGTTTCGTGAAACGGATCACGATCGTCTGTTCGATTCCGAGAACACCAAAGCCTTCGATCTTTTGATCGAAAGTTTGCAACAGCGGCGGGGCAGATTCGGGATGCAACACGGCGCGCGGGTGCGGATCGAAAGTGATGACTGTCGGCAGCGCGTTGAGAGCACGCGCTCGCTCGACGACCGTGCGCATGATCAACTGGTGACCGAGATGCAGACCATCAAAGACGCCCAGAGTGAGTACGGTCGGCCGTTGAATCTCTGCGTTGTCAGTTCCGTGAAAGAGACGCATAAAAGAAATGCCGATTGCTAATTACCGATTGCTAATTGCCGATTGCCGATTGGATTTCGCGCGCTGGTGTTCAAATTGGCAATCGGCAATCGGCAAATGGCAATGATTCCACTACTAATCCGTCGTAAGCGAATTCGACACCTGCCGGGAGTCGGGCTGAGTCGCGACCGTGTTTGATGTCGTGCGCGATGTGCGTAAAGAAAGTGCGCTTCGGTTTCAACTCGTCAACGTACTCGAGCGCTTTGTCGACCCAGAGATGCGTCGGATGATGCTTGAAGCGCAAACAGTCGAGCACCAGCACGTCCAAACCTTTCAGCGCCTCGAGTGTCTCGCGCGGGATCTCGCTGAGATCAGTCAGGTACGCAAAATCGTTGAAGCGATAAGCCATCACTGGCAGACGGCCGTGAATCACTTCGAGGGGCGTTATCTCCAGCTCGTTGCCGACACAGAAACTCGCGCCCGGAATCACGATGTTCGGGATCACTTCCGGTAATCCGCCGCCGAAGTGCGAAGGCTCGAAGATGTATTTGAAGATGCGCTTGATATCGACCCAGGCGCGTTCATTCGCGTAGACGCTCAGCGCGCCGAAGCGGAAGTTCAGCGGCCGGATGTCGTCGAGTCCAAAAACGTGATCGGCGTGACAGTGAGTGATGAGAACTACGTCCAGACTCTTCAATCCGAAACGCAAGGCCTGCTGTCGAAAGTCGGCGGAAGTATCCACCAACACCGTGCGTCCGGCATGTTCGATGATGATTGAAACTCTCAGACGTTTGTCGCGAGGATCGTCCGAGGTGCAGGTCTCGCATTCACAGCCGATTGAAGGAACTCCGGTAGACGTTCCAGTACCGAGAAAGGTGAGTCTCATCTCCCACCAGTGATATCGCTACCGGTAAACCTGCGGGGCTGCTGCGGCGAGTTGGCCAGCGAGACGTACTGCATACGCAGGTCCGCGAGCAGACCTTCGACCATGCGCTTTTCCTGGTTCGTCAAATTTCCGGCGGTCTTCTTCTGAAGCATGCCGAGGATATCGATCCAGTGTTTGCCAAGCTCCACATCGACTTCGCGCTGGTGCGTCACCGGATGCTCCATCATGCCGAGAGCCGAAGCGGCATTCGAAGCGATCGACATCACGAAGCTGACAAAGCTCGCGGGGTCGCGCGCAGCGGCCATGTCTTCGTCGCTGAACTCTTCTTCAGCCTCAGTCGCGTTTGCTGAAGCCTCCGGTTCAGGCGACCGTTCCTGTGCAGGCGCAGCGGCAGCGGCCGCAGCTTGCTCCGAAACGGCTACCGGTGCAGGCTTCTCCTCAGGAGGCAGATCTCGCGGAGTTCCGTCAGCATTGAACAGCCTCCGGTCAGTAACTTTGAAATTGGGTTGCTCCTCGCTCATGCCGTTATTAAAGCACAAAGAGCTAAAAGTCTTCCAAGCCACCCGGCGTCACAAAAAGCACAACAATTTTTCGCGGAATTTTTTGTGCGTTTGTGGTTTCCGGTGGCGCGTCTTTGTAGTTAGCGCGGCAGCATTTTAGACTACGTGCATGCCTGCAACATTCAACGATTTGATTGCTTTGATGAATCGCCTGCGTTCGCCGGGCGGCTGCCCGTGGGACCGCGAACAGACGTATGCCACGCTCGCTCCCATGCTGCTCGAGGAAGCTTACGAGGCCTTCGAAGCAGTCGAAGATGCGCGTGAAGGCCGGCCTGCCGAACTGCGCGACGAACTCGGCGATCTGCTCTTCCAGATTGTTTTTTACGCACAGGTCGCGAAAGAACGCGGTGAGTTCACGATTGACGACGTCACGACCGCTATTCACGACAAGATGGTTCGCCGGCATCCGCACGTGTTCGGCGACGTCACTGCTGACGATGCGGCGACCGTGTTGCTGAACTGGGAGACGATGAAAGCGGAAGAACGGCGCGCGGCAGGAAAGACTGAAGCTACAGACACCTCGCTACTGGCCGGCGTATCCTCGAAGGCGCCCGCGCTCATGGAAGCACATCAACTGTCGACGAAAGCTGCCCGAGTTGGCTTCGATTGGAAATCCGTCGACGATATCTTCGATAAGTTACAGGAAGAGATCGAAGAGCTGCGTGCGGCGATTCGAGATCACGCGGACATGAAGGACGAAGCAACCCATGCGCGCGTGCGCGAGGAGATTGGCGATCTACTTTTCGCCGCTACGAACATTGCGAGGCACATGCAGGTCGAGCCTGAAGCTGCTTTGAAGTTGACGAACCGGAAGTTTCGCCGCCGCTTCGAGTACATCGAAACCACACTGCACCAGCGCGGGCAGCAGTTTGACCAAACATCTATTGACGAATTAGAGGCTCTTTGGCAGGAAGCGAAGAGAAAGAAAGATCCAGCCGCAGATTAACGCAGATGAACACAGATCATGTTTTCTGATCCATATGATCTGCGTTAATCTGCGGCTAATACTAGTCGTTAATCCGCACGGACCGCAGAATGTTCTGAAACGCACTCTCGAAGTTGCGCTCGTTCTGCGGCACAACGGCGATCATATAGAACAACTGGCCGTTGCGAAGTTGCGTAGTGATCAGCCGCACAGTCTCCGGACGTCCGGTCGCTTCGTTAACGTTGCTCAACGTCGACATCAGCGCGTTACGCCCCGACATCGTAGTCCGCTGATAACCGCCGCTCATGCGCAGGTTGTTGTTGCCTTGCGCGAGGCTGTTGATCAGTTCATCGGTTGCGCGCTGCAAGTTGCGGTTACTCGTTTGAGCTAAGCCAAAACTCGCACCATGCGTGTAGACCACCTGACCGTTGTACTGGCCGTACCCGCCTTCCGGCACAAACCAAACTGAATTTGCATCGTTGAGCTGCCGCCAGTTGCCCGGCACACTCACCTCGACGCCGCCGTTGAAGATCGAGTAACTCTGGAAACGATTCGAAGGATACTCGACGCGTCCGCTCGGCGCATTGTTCGGATAGTTACCGGTGTTTTCACCGACCGGGTTGCGCTGGCCACTGCGCTGGATCTCCGCCATCGTTGGGGCGCGCTGGTAACCTCGCAATCTCTCCTGAACACGGGCAAAATCACGCGTGTCGCGCATGCCGGCGTTAACACGAAGCATTTGGGCTTCCCTATTTATGCGTGCATAGCGATCGCTCGGACTGGGGTGGTCGCT
This sequence comes from Acidobacteriota bacterium, assembly GCA_046733535.1. GTDB lineage: Bacteria > Acidobacteriota > Blastocatellia > Pyrinomonadales > Pyrinomonadaceae > PSRF01. Next base: position 26,569 of record JBKPPH010000112.1, on the reverse strand, counting down.
CAAAAATCCGCCACCGCCTGCGCCCTGCTGTTCGAGAGTGCGAAACATGTTCGCTAGATCGCGCGGGTCGTATCCAGCGCGCGCCATGATCTGAGCACCAAGAATATCGGCTTCAGTTTCGTACTCGCGACTGAACTTCAACAGGTAGACCGCAAATGGGGCCTGGGCTAGTTGGCCCACTCCTGGACCACCCAGTATCGTTCCGGCAATGCCTGCTATGCCGGCGAGCACGCCGTACTTCTGTCCTTTACTCGCCTGCGCCGTACCGTGTCGCAAAGCCACGTGACTGATCTCGTGGGCCATCACGCCGGCCATTTCACCTTCACTGCGCGCCGCCTCGATCATTCCGCGGTTGACGTACATTGGACCACCGGGAAGCGCGAACGCATTGATGTCTCGCGCGTTGACTACCTTGAAAGAATATTGAAATTCGGGATGCTGAAATTCAGACGGGATCGCACTGACCAGCCTGCGCCCTACATCTTCAACGTAGCTTCGTACTTCTTCGTCGCGAAGTAAGGGAAACTGCTGCTCGGCTTCCTGGGCAGCCTGGCGACCAAGTTTAACGTCGTCCTGAACACTGTATTTGTTACTGTGATATTTGATTTGCGTCTGCGCCAGGGCGGAGAACGGCATTACGCTTATAGCTACGAGCGCTAGCCACGCAATCAGCGCCTGTCGCTTCATGACAAATGTACTTTTCATTGTTACCTCCACAAATCCACTTTTTCCGGGATCCATGCACCAAAACGCAACAGGATACACCCTGCTGAGACCGGTTTCACGTCGTGATTTACGCGAATTTAGCCCGACTAACCGACCCTACGGAGGCCAATGCAATGAAAATGCCAGCCGCAGGTTTACGGGGATGAAACTACGCTTGATTGCGAGGCTCGATACGTCGGTTAAGCCATTTGCCGGCTTCGGCGAGCGGAGCGATTTCATGAGGCTCACCTTTCCACACGCGAATCATCGAGACAATCAGGAATATGAGGGCTGCCAGGCTGAAGAGAGTGCCGCCGACAGAACTGTTGGTAAGGGTACTTATCAAACCGAATATTGTATGAGCGATGAGAATTCCGATGTGAAGAGCTAAAGCCTGTGCGGCATGAAAGCGCACTTTAACTTCTTTGCGCGGGACGAGGAACAACTCCACGAGCGAGACGACGATGCCGATGTAGAAAGGCGCGTAGGCCATCGTCAGCGCCCACTTTTCGGCTACGCCTATTCCCGCGACCGGTCGCGATGGAGCCGCGCCGATTGGAGCCTGGTAGATGTTTTGTCCGGGTTGGTACTGTGCCGGCGGTGCGTAGGTTGGTGGAACAAACACCGACGGGTACGGAGACTCGAGCGGCGGATTGTCGTAACGACGAGTGGGCGCTTCAGAGTACACGTTCTTGCGCGCGTTCTCGTTGGGAGTATCTGCTACTTCACGCGTGGCTCCGCCGACTTGCTGAGTGGTTCTCTCGCCGCCTGAACCGCCGAGGTCGCCCCAGACTTCATCGGCCTTGCGCTCAACGTCCGGGTCGAGAGGGTTCGTGTCGTATTTGCTCTTCTTCGACTCCATCACACCACGTGGTTAATCTTACTCGTCCGTGATCTCATACTCAACCTGTTGCCACCGTTGCTCGCGCTCGGAGATCGAAAACGCCTTTATCACGGCCTGCACGCCGCCGAGACCGATGATCAAATATCTCGCTGACGGGTAGTACGCGAGTCTCACGTCAGTTTCGGACGGGCTCGGATCGGATGAGCGTGGGTGGGAGTGATAGATGGCAAGCAGACCTTCGCCGCGCTCGCGCATTTGTCGCTGCGCGGCAAACAGATCTTCCGGCGCCGCTTCGTAGCCTAGTTCGGGATTTGATGTGACGTTGCGAAGGCGGTAAAGACTGGCTGCGTGTGTTTCCGAAATTCCTCCGATTAAGCCGCAGCATTCCTCCGGGGCGGTTTCGCGAGCATGGGCGATCATGGCGTCCAGATGCTCGCGACGGAGTTGAATCGGCGGCATGGTCAATCTGGAACCACTCGCAGATGCAGTTCTTCCAACTGTTTTGGATCGACCTGTCCCGGAGCGTCGATCATCAGGTCGGCGGCCGAGGCCGTCTTCGGAAACGCAATCACATCGCGCATGTTGTCGGTGCCGGCGAGGACCATCATCAGTCGATCGATTCCCGGCGCGATGCCGCCGTGAGGTGGTGTGCCGTACTCGAGTGCGTCGAGGAAGAAGCCGAATCGTTCGCGAGCTTCTTCAGTAGTCATTCCCAACGCTTTGAAAACGAGGCGCTGCACGTCGCGGCGATGAATACGAATGGAGCCGCTCGCCATCTCTACGCCGTTGATTACAGGGTCATAAGCTTTAGTGCGAATCTGGCCGAGTAGGTTTGTTTCGCCACCTTCAACCGCTCGTTCGAGTAACTGAAGATCTTCGTCGACTGGCGACGTGAACGGATGGTGCATCGAATAATAGCGGCCATCTTCTTCGTGAAACTCGAACATCGGAAAGTCAGTGACCCAAAGCGGCGCGTAGACATTTGCCGGAATTAAGTTCTCTCTTTTCGCGACTTCATTTCGCAACGCACCTAAGCTGGCCGCGACTATCTTCGGTTTACCGGAAACGATCAGCACCGCATCGCCTTTTTGCGCACCGGCGACACTCGCCATTCTTCCGACGACATCAGTGCCGAGCGCTTTGAGCAACGACGAGGTCACTTCGTCGCCCAACTTGATCCACGCGAGGGCTCCGGCGCCATAACGTTTCGCAAACTCCTGCAAGTCGTCGAGGACCTTGCGCGACAGATTGGCGCCGCCGGGTACGACCAATCCCTTGACCTGTCCACCGGAATTCAATGCCGAAGCAAACGGAGGAAACTCCGTGCCTTCGACAGCCTGCGCGAGGTCCTGCAACTCGAGGTCTTTGATCCGCAGGTCAGGTTTGTCAGATCCAAATCGACTCATGACTTCCGCGAAAGTGAAACGCGGAAACGGTGTTGGCAGATCGACGTCGATGAGTTTGAAGACAGAGGCGAAGAGCCCTTCGATCAAGGTGTAGACCTGATCGAGAGTCGCGAAGCTCATTTCGACGTCGAGTTGCGTGAATTCCGGTTGTCGATCGGCGCGCAAGTCTTCGTCGCGGAAGCAATGCGCGATCTGGAAGTACTTGTCGAGACCGCCGATCATGCACAACTGCTTGAAGAGTTGCGGCGACTGCGGGAGGGCAAAAAACTTGCCCGGGAAAATTCGTGACGGAACGATGTAATCGCGAGCGCCTTCCGGTGTCGATTTGATCAGGATCGGAGTTTCGATTTCACTGAACCCCTGCTGCGTCATGTAACGACGGATCTCGTTGAGAACGCGATGCCGAAGAAGCAGGTTCGCCTGTAGCTGCGGGCGTCGCAGATCGAGATAACGATACTTGAGACGAAGGTCTTCGCTCGCGAGCGCGTCCGGCGACGCGTCGAGTTGGAACGGCGGAGTGCGCGCGTCGTTGAGCATCAACAACTGGCGCGCGTGCACTTCAACATCGCCCGTCGCCAGCTTTGGATTCCGCGTGTTTTCCGCGCGCGCGACGACGGTGCCCGTAACGGCAATCACGTACTCGCCGCGAAGCTCCTTTGCTCGCGCGTGCGCTTCGGGTGCGACTTCCGCGTTGAATACGACTTGAGTAATGCCCGCGCGGTCGCGCAGATCGATAAACGTGAGCTCGCCGAAGTCACGACGTTTCGCCACCCATCCCATCAGCACGACCTCACGGCCAATGTCCGCAGGCCGCAAGTCTCCACAGGAATGCGTTCGTTCCAAATTTCCCAGATTATCCAACATTTCAAATCCGCGTTTTCAATCCGCGTAAATCCGCGGCTGCAATCTCCAAGCGATTCCCACCCGGATCGCGGACGTAAAACCGCGACCAGCCGGCGATTGGCATATCGTCGGAAACAATCTCGACACCCGCGTCTCGAAATCGTTGCTCAGCCTCGGCAAGGTCACTGACGGTGTAACAAACGTGTCGCTTGCTGATGCAATTCTCGCCTCGCGCTTCTTCAAGCGAAAGGTGCAGTTGCACCGGACCGAGTTGATACCACGCACCACCGCGCGCACGTGAAGCTCCCGGCTTCGGCACCTCTTGCAACCCCATCACCACACCGTAGAAATGCTTCGCCGCGTCTTCGAGCGATTTAGGCACGGTGACATTGACATGGTGAAGAGACGCGTTCATTTCGTGTTCTCTACAAATCCGGCCGCCGCATCGAACTGTTTCTCACGATCCGCAACGCCCGGCTGCTTTGTCAGGTAAGCATTGAAATCGGCCGAGCGGTTCCGCGGAATACTCAACGACTTCCACTCCGCCGATCTGAAGTGCTTCGCCAGGAAAACGATCTGACCGATGTGATACGCGTAGTGCGACATCTGGCGATTGATCGCCTGCACGATCGTGTGTTCCTCGCCGCGAATCATGACCTTCTTTTCGAAGTCTTCCAGACGCAGTGGTTCGAGCGCATCGAACACAGCTTTCCAGCCGCGCTCCCAGTACGCGATAACGTCATCTTTAGTCGTGTGCGGCTCAATCACAAACTCCATATCGCGATTACGGTTCGGCTTCTCGCCGTCGGAAGTGAGAAAGTCAGTCCAGCGCGAGAACATGTTACCGGCCATGTGTTTCATCACTACGGCGATACTGTTTCCTTCCTCGTCGAGGGTTACAAAAAACTCTTCGTCTTTCAATTGCGCGATGGCTTTGTCGGCGAGCTTTTTGTAAGCGCGGAAAGACGAAAGCGCGTCATCGAGATAGTTTTGTACGATAGCTTCACTTGACATGATTTTTAAGATCGACAATCAGATTATTGCGCATGACTGCACGCTGCTCCCCAGTCTGCATGTTCTTCAACGCGACCTGGCCTTTCGCGGTCTCCTCTTCACCCAAAACCGCGACAAACGGCACGCCCAGCGATGCAGCATATTTAAATTGCTTACCGAGCTTATCAGCCTCGGGATACAAATCAACCCGCAGACCCGCCGCGCGTAATTCCTGCGCCAACTGTATAGACTGCGATATCGATTCTTTATTCCAGACAGCCACCATCACATCTGCCGGTGCAGAACTCAAGCGTGACGGAAACATATCCTTCTCGCTCATCACCACGAGAATTCTTTCCAGCCCCAGCGAGAAGCCGCACGCGGGAATGTCCTGCCCTAAAAACATCCCGACCAGATTGTCATAACGACCGCCGCCGCCGAGGCTGCCGGCGAGATCTTTCACGTTGATCTCCATAATCGCGCCGGTGTAATACGAAAGTCCACGCGCGAGACTCGGATCGATCTTCAATCGATGCGCGATTCCAGCCGCCTCAGAAAAATCCAAAATCGACTGCAATTCATCGACGCCAGCGGCACCTAACTCATTCGCGCCAACGAATTCAACGATACGACCGAGCACCGCCCTGTTTAGTGCCTCCTGGAGATTTTCTTCAGCGACAATCTCAGCAGCGCGTTCGAGCGAAGTCAGGTCGGAAAAGAAGTTCAGTAATCGATCGCCCGCCGTCTCTTCGACACCGCGCGATGCAAACTCCTTCTTCACTCCTTCGCTTCCGATCTTGTCCAACTTGTCTAACGCGACGAGCGCCGCGTCATGCTTGTCCAACGCAACGCCGGCCACCGCGAGTATTCCAGTCAAAGCCTTTCGGTGATTGAGCCGCACACAAAAGTCGTTGAAGCCGAGCTTTACTAAAACTTCGCTGGCCGCCGCACAGATCTCTGCTTCGACAATCATCGAACGCGAGCCAAGCACGTCGACGTCGCACTGGTAAAACTCGCGAAACCTTCCACGCGCCGGACGGTCCGCGCGCCACACGGGCTGAATTTGATAACGCTTGAAAAACTTCGGCAGCTTGTCGCGATATTCCGCAACCACGCGCGCGAGCGGCACCGTCAGGTCGTAACGCAACGCGAGATCGGCTTCGCCAGTTGCCTCGTGCACACCTCGCTTCAGTATTTTGAAGATGAGTTGGTTCCCTTCTTCGCCATACTTGCCCATTAAGGTTTCGATGTTTTCGGCGGCCGGCGTTTCGAGCGGTTCAAAACCGTAGCGCTCGTACACGTCCTTGATCACACCGATGACGTATTCGCGCTTGCGAACGTCTTCGGGTAGAAAGTCGCGCATGCCGCGCGCTGGTTGCGTCTTCGCTGAAGGCATTACTTGAAAATCGAAAAGCCGGCATAGATCACAAACTGGTTCAAGCCACGATTCGAACCGGATCGATCTCCGTTAGAGATGTGATGAAACCTGACGCCGATGTTTACTGCGCGCCGTTCCGAAGTAAAGATGCGCACGCCTCCGCCTGCCTCGCCGACATAAGCGAACTGGCCCGCGTCTTCGATCGGCACCGCTTTATTGAAGTAAAGAAAACCGCCGTTGACGTGAACGAATGGATGGACCTTTGAGCCGTTCGCGAAATCCAGTTGGAGGCCGAGCGGCGTGAGTCCCGCGCCGTAAGCTGTTTCACGCTGAAAGGTATCTACACCGCTGAGACTCGTGGTCCGTGCGACGATCGTGCCGGTGGCGACTGCAACCGGAACAGCGTCGAAGGTGTATTGCAGCGCGAGAGTGTCGTTGGCCGCGAGCGTGCGACCGTAGCGCAGTGCGGCGATGAAGAATTTCCGGTCTTCAGCTTCGTCCTCGTGCAGTCCGGCGAAGATGGTCGTCGCTTTCGGGGAAAAGCCGCCCCAAAAACCAAGCTCGTTGTCTCCTCGTTTGAGCAAGTATGGGTCGTCGTCAGCTTGCGCAAAGGCAGGAGCGCAAACACAAATAGTAAGAGCGATGGCGTAAATTAGTTTGGACCAGGTTTTCATTCGTGATTGTTCTCTTTTCGATACTCCCTCGTGTACTCAACGTAGTTCTTCCAAAACACCTCGAGCCGCGCGACCTCTTCATCAGTCAACGGACGTTTCACTCGCGCGGGAAGTCCCATCACTAACGATCGCGGCGGAATTATCGTGCCCGGACTTACGAGCGAACCAGCCGCGACTAGCGACATCTCACCGACACGCACGTCGTCGAGCACAATCGAACCGATACCGATCAGACACCCACGTTCGACGTAGCACCCATGCAGAGTAACACTATGGCCCACCGTCACTTCTTCCTCGAGAATCGTCGGGTGCGTTCCATTTTGAACGTGAATGACAGAATTATCCTGGATGTTGGATCGATCGCCGATGCGAATGTAATGAATGTCGCCGCGGACGGTGGAGTTGCACCAGATGGACGCCTCTTCGCCGAGATGCACGTCGCCGATCACTTGAGCGCTGGGTTCGACATACGCGGTTGGATGAATCTGCGGGTGAACCCCACGAAACGGTCTAATCATGATTTTGCCGAGATAGTAACATACGCCGCAGGTTACACAGATTTCATGCTAAATTGACGTCATGACTCGACGCGTACTTCTCCTTCTCGTGGCCCTCGTGTCGACGTCCTGTACGGGCTCGCTGTTCAAGGTCAAACCCGTAACCGACCTGCCGCCACTTCCTGCAAACTCGCGCAGTGCGGACGCAGGCGGTGTGACGATTCGAGTCGCGCCTTTGCTCACCGACGAAGAGAGCCAGGAACTTTTTGAAGCGAACCTGCCGCTGAGCGGCGTGTTGGCGTTGCGTGTTGAGTTAGCTTTTCAAAGCGGCGTACCGGTGGAGATCAAGCGCGCGCGATTTCGTTTGCGTGACGGGCAAAACAAAGAGTGGAAACTACTCTCGCCCAAAAGCGCTATCTCGCGAATCATGAAGGCGAACGGAGTCTTTCTCTACAATCCAAACTCGCGTAAGCAATTCGAAAAAGAGTTTGGCGCTTACGCCATCGACCTGAAGACGCCGCTCTCGTCCAGCGACACGCGCCGGCAGGGCTTTCTCTTCTTCCAAACTCCAGACAAACAGCCCGTACAGTCAGGCCAGCGACTAACGCTCACGGTCGAGCGTCTGCCACAGCCAGCGACCATTACGGTAAATTGAAAGAGGCTCACAAGCCACAAATGATTTGTGACCTGTGTGCCTCCTTCCGGGCCCCCTCTTCTCCTAAAAGGGGCCTTGACTCGCGCGTTAACCCCTTGGGCCAGTGGCCCTCAGAGTCACCTCAGTTCCGGCAGTCAGGTCCAGATCATTCCGACCCTGAACGTACACCGAACCTGCACCCGCGCCCGCACCAATCACGGCGCCAATCGCCGCGCCTTTACCACCGCCCGCAATCGCGCCGATGATGGCGCCGACCGCGGTACCGATGGCAGTGCGAGTGACCGTCTTGTTGGTTTGGTCGCTTTCGCGAACCGCGCCTTCGTTATCAACACGGACCACCTCTCCACTCGGCGTCCGCACACTCTCGAGAATGCCGGCAAAGCGATAGCTCCGGCCGTCTCTCAAGCGAATGGTGTCGAAGTCCATCGTCATCTCTGAACGGCCGCTGACGCGACCGCCTCGCGAGACGTTGATCACGGATCCCTCGATCGTCGCGCCTTCATACTGTCCTCCGCGCACCGTCATCGTGAAGCGTTCACCTTCACGAACGTTCTGCGTCGACAGATCGCTGTTGAGCACGGCAACGAGTTCCGTTCCGTTTGGAACAACGAAAGTTCCCGTGGCCACGTCAGTATTACCGGTGACCGAAGTCTCCCGATTGGTATCGTAGATGTTCAACTCTGCGACATCAGAAGTCCGATCGTAGTAAGTCCTGACGGTAATCGGTTGATTGAAGCGATCGCTGTACAGTGTGCGCGTTACCAGCAACTCACGGCCGTCGTTCGACGGATCGAAAGTCACCGTGAAGTCGTTGGCACGCTCGCCCGTTCTCGTGATCGTGAGCGTGTCTCCCGACAAACTCGCACGAACACGAACACTACGTCCCTGCGGCGTATTTTCAACATTCTCGCGGCCATCCGCGATGAAGTTGATCTGCGGCGCACGCGTGGACGCGATTGTTACCGAACTTCCGCGACGGTCGATCGCGAGCATCTGCGGTGGATCGAAGCGTCGCAGCAGGCCCTCCTGAATCCGCTGCCGGTCGGCGGCGGACACGCTTCGGGTCGCATCATCGATGGTCCTGCGCGCATCGTCTCCACGGCTGGTGTTGAGCCGGTAAGTGCCGGTCAAATCACCGCGCGTGCCAACGCCTCCAGTATTTCCACCCGGAACTGTCGACCAATTCCACGCGATGTTGAATGCACTGGCGAGCTGATCGAGATCCTGCCGCAACGTGTTCCAGTTGTTTTCCGTCTGGTACGACAACCGGCGATCGGCGATGTAGGTGTTCAAAAATGCCGCGCGGTCCAGCACGCTGCGCGCATCCGACGACGACGACTGCCGGCTATTCACACGGTTGCGAAGTTGGACCAACGCCGACTCAAACTGGCTCAACTGCTGGCGAACTTCGTCGAGACGATAGCGATCGTTGTAGCTCGATCGGTTGAGGTCCTGTCGGAAGTTACGGCTGAAAGTCGCCGAGCGCACATTAAGCCGGTCGACCAACTGCCGCATTTGAAAGTCGCTCAGTTGGTAATCGTTGTTTCCCGTATTGCCAACGCCACCTGAACCCCATCGCGGGCTCAAGTTGTAATAGTTTGCGAGTTGATCGAGATCGGCGCGTATCGCCTGCCACTCACGACCCGACCCTGCTCCAAGCCGGTTGCTGGAAAAGAAATTATCGATCTGCGCGCCGCGATCGAGGAGCACTTGAGCATCGGTTGTAGTCGCGCGGCGTGTACCGAGGCGGCGCTCGAGTTGATTCGCCGCGTTCTCGAAATCAAGGATCAAACGGTCGATATCGTCGACCCGGGAGTTATTTCGATCGGCGGCATTCTGGACTGCGCGCTGTAGAGAGTCGGTGCGCGTTTGAATGCGCCGCACGAGATCTCTGATAGCGGCGTCGTTGGCGCCGAACTGAGCCATGCCGGAAGTGGCCATGCCCGCGGTCACCAACGCTAATAGGAAAGCCATGAAAATTGTTTTGCGAATTGTCCTCATCTCATCTCCTCCTTCAGACTTGGGGCCTCATTTCAAACTTTGTGCCAAGCGCGCCATTACTCCGCCTGGCCAGGCCTGTTCGGGAGAGCCGGTTAGCGGGGGAAGGCTCAAAATGGTACGTACTACTGACTCACCTTGGAACAATTACTCAACAAAAGCCGCACTCTTTTCGGGATCTGGAAGGATGGTATGCAAGCCCCGTGTTACCTGAGACGAGTTGTGAAGGATTTGGGGTATGGAGGAAAAAGGCTGGGCAGGTCGAAGAAATCAACGTTTTGGTTTACAAGATTACATAATGTAACAGGATTGTTATGTAAATCCTGTTACCTCCTGCAAATCCTGTCTAACGTGGCTTAGGGTTCGGGAGGGGCGGGTTTATCCGTGCCGCGTTCGCGGTTGAAGATCGAGGAGGGCACCCATGAGGGCATGGCTTCTTCGTTAGCGGCGCGTAATCCCATCACCAACATCACCGCCGCAACAGTGCGTGGACCGCTCCAGTCCCAATCCGGACGCACGATATCAGTTGGCTGGTGATAGTCTGTCTTTGTCCACTTCTTCAAGCGCGCAGTCCAATCCGAGGTTGCACCGTCGGGCGCGCCGAGGATCATGATTCCGGGAATGCCTTTCTTCACGAAGAAGTAATGGTCGGAACGATAGAACGCCTTCTCCTCAGGCATCGGATCGGGAATGACACGCAGTCCGCTGGCTGCGGCGACGTCCGTGAACAACTCGCCAAGTGACGAATGTTCTGTGCCGTAACCAACGAGCACTTTCACTGGTCCATAAACCTCTGTGCCCATGCCGTCGAGATTGAGATCAGCGGCGACTTGTTTGATTTTCCAGGTTGGGTTCTTCACCCAGTAGTCTGATCCGTAACCGCCGTACTCCTCTCCGGTCACCGCGAGAAAGATTATCGAGCGTCGTGGTTTGGTCGCGGCTTTTGTCATGACTTCGGCGATGGCGAGCATCTCAGCAACACCCAAAGCGTTGTCGGCCGCGCCATGATAGATGCGGTTGTCTACCGAGAGTCCGTACGCATCGTAATGAGCGGAATAGACCAGAGCTTCTGATTTGAGTTTGGGATCGGAGCCTTCGAGCAGCCCGACCACGTTGTTTCCAATGCCCTTGCTCTTTTTTAGCCGGACGGTGATCGTGCCTGACTGTCGGAGGTCGATCGGCGTGAAATTATTGGTTTGAGCTTTGGCGAAAGCTTCTGCGCGCGTGACTCCGGATCCGGCAAACAGTTTGTCAGTGCCAGACTCGCTGATGTTGATGAATGGCGGTAGAAACTCGGGCATCTCCTGCTCTGATTCAGGTTCGATTTGACGGCGCGTCAAGTAGTCGGCGATCTCTGCGTAAGACATCGTCTCAGTGTCTTCGCCAATTTGGACGAGCGCCGCCGCGCCGCGCGCGATCAGCCCGCGCATGATGTTGACCTGCGCGCTCGCCTTCTTCCACTGCTCTTTCGTAATTTCCGGCGGCGGACCGGTACGAAACACCACGATCTTTCCCTTCACATCCAGTCCGGCGAGATCGTTTCGATTGAGAGCTGGGACCACGAGGCCATAACCAACGAACACGACTTTTCCGGTCACGTTTTTGTCGCCACTGTAGGGCGGCGTGATGATGAAGTCTGGTCCGAGTTTGAGAGTCTCGTTGCCGGCAGTGAATGCGGTCTCCGGCAGAAATTGAGTTTCTCTGAATTTGATCGGTTGGAGGTAAGTGTTCTTCTCGCCGAGTGGCTTGAGTCCGAGTTTCGCGAAACGGTCGGCGAGATATGCAGCGGCTTTGTCACCGCCGGGTTGAGCAGTTCCGCGGCCTTGCATTTCGTCGGCTGCGAGTGCGTTGACTGTGTTCTTGATGGTTTCGACGCTGAGGCCGTCGACGAGCTGTTGCTCCGTTGTGGAGAGAGCACGCGCCGGCGCCGGAGCAGTCTGCGTCCAACCGAACGCGGTCGAGGTGACGAGCAGTAATGCGAGAAGAAGTGAAACCTGTTTTTGATACTTCACTTGGTTCCTACCTTATAGGCGACATTGTAGGGGCGGCGTAGGGGCGGCCCTCCGTGGCCGCCCCTCGACGGAATAATTGTGTACGAACAGGGGCGGCTACCGAGGGCCGCCCCTACAAATGTTTATTATCAGAGTAGAGTTAACCTGTCGATCCGAATCCTCCGGCGCCGCGCGCGGTCTCATCAAGATCGTTGGCCCACGCGGCTTCGGGTGTGATGATCTGTTCGATGATCAACTGGCAAATTTTACTTCCCGCGGGCAAATTAATCGTTTCGTCCCCCGTGTTGTAGAGCAAACAGCAAATCTCGCCGCGGTAATCAGAGTCGATCACGCCGGCAAGCACATCCAACCCATTCTTCGCCGCCAGCCCGGATCGCGGCGCAACGCGTCCATAAAACCCCGGCGGTATCGCCACCGCCAACCCCGTCCGCGCCGTCACTCGCTGCCTCGGCTCAATGCTCAACTCCTCGATCGAACAAACATCCAACCCCGCCGCCAACGCACTCCCCCGCTCCGGGAGGATCGCACACGAATCAAGTTGTTTGAAGCGAAGGACGTCCAGTGTTGTGGTCATAAGCTTACATCTTCGGAAGCGTGACGCCGCGTTGGCCCTGGTACTTGCCGCCGCGATCTTTGTACGACGTTTCGCAAACCTCGTCGGACTCGAAGAAGACGACTTGCGCGACGCCTTCGTTCGCGTAGATCTTGGCCGGCAGCGGTGTGGTGTTTGAGAACTCGAGCGTCACGTACCCTTCCCACTCCGGTTCGAACGGCGTGACGTTCACCAGAATTCCGCAACGCGCGTAGGTGCTTTTGCCGAGACAGATGGTGAGCACGTTGCGAGGGATGCGGAAGTATTCGACTGTTCGCGCCAACGCGAAACTATTCGGCGGGATGATCACTGAGTCGCCTTTGATGTCAACAAAGTTCTTCTCGTCAAACTCTTTTGGATCGACGATGGTGCTATTGATGTTGGTGAACAGTTTGAACTCGTCTGCGCAGCGAATGTCGTAGCCATAACTCGACGTGCCATACGAAACGATTCTCTTGCCATCAACCTGCTTCACCTGGCCCGGCTCGTACGGCTCGATCATGCGGTACTCGCTGGCCATCATCCGAATCCATTTATCTGATTTGATACTCATCTAAGTTCCCGCCCTCCGAATATTCACCGTCCCGTCGCCAACTGTAAACTTGAAAAATGGTCCACCGGCACCGGCGCGGGCGCGGAGGGTGCGTTCTGTTAGTCCGGGCTTTTCGCGCGACTCGAGTCCTTGATAAGTGTTCACGATTTTTCCGGTGCGTAAGACCTCGGCGTCAATGTCGGCACTGAAGCCCGCTGGTAACTCGACGTTTATGGTCCCCGACGCGATGCGAATGTCCGCGCCACCGCCACGCCAACTGCGCGATGAAATCGTCAGCGTAATCGCGCCCGCTGCGACAGTCGTCGAAACAGTGCCGCCCGCCAGCGTGAGCGCAGTTTCACTTTCAGTGGCACTCACACGCAAGGCGCCCTCGACGCCCGAAAGCTTCACGTCACCATGGCCGGCATTGATTTCCAAATCGGTATTAAACGGAACGCGCAGACGATAGTCGATCTTCCACGGCAAGTTAAGCAGCTTCTTCGGAAAATTCTTCGCCGCGCGCTTCATGTACACGCGATCGTGCGTGCCGGTTGTGAGCACACTCAAGTGATTCAAATCTTCGTCAAAAACAAAACTGTTCACGGTGGCGAGCTGGTCCAGGTCGGTTTCGCTTGGTGCCTGGAGCTCGATATTTGCAGTCAGTTCAACTTCATCGCGCGGCCAGCCTTCAACTGTTACCGAACCTCGCGGAGCTCCGATCAGTGTCACCGTGCCGCCGTAAGAGAAACGCCGCGTTTCGCGCCGCGTGGTAGTGCGCGTCAACAGTTGGATATCAGGAACGGCAGGCGTTTGCGAAGCGACAGGAGAGGCAGTAATCAACAGGATGGTTATGACGAGAAGAATTTTCAATTTAGCCATCGCAGGCAATAGTAACGTGCAATCGAAAACAAAAAAAGGACGTTGCCTGACCGCAACGTCCCGAATAATTAAATTGCCATGAAAAACGCGAAGGGCTTACCTTCGCAAAAAAGTGATCTGACCGCTGAAGTTGGTGACTGACACTGACGAGCGGCCATCGCCGACATCGCCGACGTACTTTCTTCCGTCCTGCGTCTTGAATCCGTTATTCCAAAAATCACCCAACGCAATCTTGCGCGCGGGCGATGCAGCGACGAGGCGAAAAGCCGAGTTGCCGGGAATGCGAATCGTGATGTCGCCTTTATTGGATTTGAATTCGTAAGTGCCGCCGCTCGAAAACTCGCCGTCGAAGAAAATATTTCCAATAACGTTCTGCGCGATGACGTGCGACGCGCAAACGTTCGTCAGCTCGATGTCTCCTTCGGATGAAACGTGGGCCCTTACCAAACCGCTGCGAATATTCGCGACACTAATGTTGCCGCGACGCGTTTCCAAATCAACGGATGAATTAACCGGAACCTGTAGTTTGAAATTGATATCGCCAACGTCACCCATGCCGCGATTGTCGCTCATCACATCGACAACGAGGCTTTCGTCGATCTGTCTCGGAACGACGTGAGCACGCTTCGATTCGATTGTAGCGGACAAACGGATCTCGTCTTTGTTCCACGACTCGACGACGATCGTGCCCGAGATGTTTTTCAACTCGATGCGAACGTTTTTGCCCGCGGGATAACGTTTCGAAAGTTGCTGCTGCCCATGAGCAGGGAAGGACAGCGACGCCAATGCGAGGAGCGCACCAACTGCTAGGACGCCGGCGCGGACTGACGGGCGCCAAATTAGTAATCGACTTTTCATTACCGTGGGGCTGCTAAACTCCAACAAATTACAGATCAGAAAATTCTTTGAGCAACGCGAGCTTGTCGTTCAATGCTTCGTTGAGCATCTGCTCGGAAACTTCATCGTGCGGGTTTCGATTCAACTCGTTGAGCGTATCGTTGACGGTTTGGTCGATCACTGCCATATTGCGATCGAAAGTCTCACGCATCTGTGCGCTCCAGCGCGCCCTGTTCAGTTCGACTCGCTGGTTCCAGTAGTTGATCACCTGGGTTCGTTGCCACACGCGATCATTCACGCTCGAATCTTCCGCAACGGCGGTGGTCGGAGTCGCCGGAACTCCATAACCGCCCCAACGTCGCAGTCCGACTACAGTCGCCAGCGACACTAACAAGACGATCGCGACTGCCGAGGCTGCCAACTGCGGCAGTGAAAGTTGCCAACTATGTCCCATCAACCGGCCGAAAAACGAACCGCGTGGTTCAGAGCTACTGACAACGGCTCCGGGTCTTTCCGCTTCGATCACGTTGCGGATGCGCAGCCAGAGCGCGTGTTCGTTTGGCGGCGCATCATATTCGCCGCGTTGAGTTCGGCAGAAACCGACGATCGACGCCAGATCTTGGCGGACACTCTCGCAGTCCAGGCACTGCTTCAGGTGCGTATAAAGAGAGGACTCATCGCTGCCACTGATGCTGCCGTCAATTAAATCATGGATGAGTTCCTGACACGTCTCGCAGTTCATTGCTTACCACCTTCGTTCTGTCTCATAAGTGCGCACAATTAGAAATTAAACTGTCTTCAGACAGAACCTTTCGGTTGTCGTCAATCAAGGGAAGACTGCGTTTGAAGCCGGCACGCGCGACAAACTGATTCGCTGGCCGTTAGCTTCGAGGCTATTCATTCGATTTCTGTTGCCTCAGAAGAACGCGCAATTTCATTCTCGCTTTGTGTAATTGCGACTTCGATGTTCCTACCGAGCACCCCAACATCCTGGCAATTTCTTCGTGTTCATGCCCTTCGATATCGTGAAGCGTAAAAACCGTCCGATAACCGGGCGGCAGTTGAGCGATAGCCTTATCGAGCGCTATGCGGTCAACTACGGGCATGGAATTGGGGTTTTCTGTCCCTTTTACTATCTGCGTGGGCGTTTCGCCGTCTTCAGTCGTCTGCTCCATGCGCACGCCACGTTTGCGAAAATGCATGAGCACCTGATTGACGGTGAGCCGGTGCAGCCAGGTAGTAAAAGCGGATTCGCCCCGGAAACTACCGATTTTTCGAAAGAGCTGGATGAAGACCTCCTGTGCGAGATCTTCGGCCTCCGAGACATTGCCGGTCATTCTCAAGCAGAGCGAGTAGACGCGGCGATTATGACGCTGGTAAAGCTCTTCGAAAGCTCCCATATCGCCCTGGGCCGCTTTCTGCGCCAGCTCGTAATCTGTCGTTTGCGGTGTCTCGGTTTCGGCTGCGGTCACGTGTTCATCTGCTCGGGCAAGTTCGGAAGATATCTCACAAACTTCCGCCACGTGTGGCACGATTCTCACGCTTCCGCTAGTTTCAAGGGAGCGGCACTGTTTTCTCTTACATGCCCGCGTGGGGATGCGGTGCGAAGGCCCAGTACCCTCAACGCGGCTGTGATGCGGCGCTTTGCGCGCGTCGTTGCCTTACCCGAGTCTAAAATAGTGATTTTGCCAGCCGAATCAATACTTTTCGTACGGCTGGGTTGCAGGATACGGCGTGAGGTGCGGTGCTGACAAGCGGCGACCGCAGTAATCACGTCCAGTAAGTTCTGTCGAGCGAGCGATAGCCGACAGCTTCAGAGATGTGATTCGAATGAATCGTCTCCGCGCCTTCTAAATCCGCGATCGTGCGACTCACTTTCAAAATGCGATCGTAAGCTCGCGCTGAGAGTCCGAGCCGCCCCATCGCGTTCTCGAGTAGCTTTTCACTGTTGGTGTCGATGCGACAATAGTCACGAATCATACGCGGCGTCATCGCTGCGTTCGAGAAAATCTTTTCGCCGGCGAAGCGACGGTGTTGCCGTTCGCGTGCTGCAAGCACTCGTTGACGTATCATCGCCGAGCTGTCGGTTTCCGGAAGTGTTTCTCCTCTGAGTTCGCGAAACTTCACTGCCGGAACGTCGATGTGAATGTCAATTCGATCGAGTAACGGTCCCGAAATACGGCCGACGTAACGCTGAATCTGAGTCGGTGTGCAACGGCACTCGCGTGTCGGGTCATTCCAAAAACCACAGGGACACGGATTCATCGCCGCTGCGAGCACGAACGACGCCGGGAACGTCAACGACATCGAAGCGCGGCTGATGGTGACGTGTTGGTCTTCAAGTGGTTGTCGCAGCACTTCGAGCACGCTGCGATCGAATTCCGGCAACTCGTCGAGAAAGAGCACGCCCTGGTGCGCCAATGACACTTCGCCGGGCCGCGGCACGCCGCCGCCTCCAATCAGACCAGCATCGCTGATCGTGTGATGAGGAGCACGAAACGGACGTTCAGTGACGAGACCCGCGCGCCCTGTCAGACCGGCGACGGAATGGATTTTAGTCAACTCCAATGCAGCCTCGAACTCGAGCGGCGGCATGATCGTCGGCAAACGTTTCGCGAGCATCGTCTTGCCGGAACCCGGCGGTCCGATCAGCAAAATGTTGTGCGCTCCCGCGATCGCGATCTCGAGAGCTCGCTTGGCCGTCATCTGTCCGCGCACTTCCTTGAAGTCGACGTTGTAATGTCCGGGTCGATTCAATATTCCGTCGACGTCGACTTTCATCGGCGCGGGTGGATCAGCCGAACGCAACTCAGCCACAAGCTGCACAGCACTGCGCAGGTCCGCGACCGGATAAACATTGACGCCTGCGACGACCGCTGCTTCTTTTGCATTCTCTTCCGGCAAGATCAAATGACGGATCGACCCTTCGCGCGCGAGCATCGCAATCGGCAGCGCGCCTTTTATCGCCCGGACGCGGCCGTCGAGCGAAAGCTCGCCGACGCAAAGAACGTGAATCAAGTTGTACTGTTCAGCCAGATCGCCGTTCGCGCCGAGAATGCCAAGCGCGATTGGCAGATCAAAACTCGCGCCCTCTTTGCGAACGTCTGCCGGAGCAAGATTGATCGTGGTCTTTTGAAAAGGAAAGAAGTGGCCGCAGTTTTGAATCGCGGCACGAATGCGCTCGCGTGATTCACGCACGGCTGCGTCGGGCAGGCCGACGATCGTGACGGGCGGCGCTTGATCCGTCTCGCCGCGAATCGGGGTTAGATTGACTTCGATGTCGACGAGATCAGCGTCTATGCCATAGACGGCTGCAGAGAGTGTACGAAAGAGCATGTGAGGCGGCTCCTAACTTTGAGAATGAGGTTTCGTGTCCACAGATTACGCAGATTGAGTTATCTGCGTAATCTGTGGATTGTCTTAGATTTTAGCTACGCATTATCGACGGCGCGAGGGTGCAGTCGTTGACGATGGAATTCTTATCTCCTGACCAGCGCTGAGTTCAGCATCGACGGGAATACCGTTCAGACGCGCAACGTCGTTCGCATCGAGGTTACGAGACGCCGCGATTCTGGCGATCGTGTCGCCCTTGCGCGCGCGAACCTTATCGATGCCTGCAGGTGCAGCCGCTTCAGCATCAGTCTTGGCAGCTCGCACCCACTTCGTTAGCTTGACGCCGCTATTCGGAACCACGAGTTTGGTCGTCGACTTCAAATCGACGCCACTGTTCATGGCCTGGAGTTGAGCGACGTTGATGCCGGTACGATTCGCAACGCTCTGGAGATCTTCGCCCGGAGCAACTGAAATCACACGCGCTGTCTCACGTCGATCAGGCGAGATCCGCTGAATCAGATTAGCAAACTGTTTCGCACGGCCCGCCGGTATTCGCACGTCGTAAATGTCACCGCGCGGGGTCACATCGCGTTTCAATTCCGGATTCAACGCGCGAATGTAATCAACGTTCGTGTCGGTCGCATCCGCCACGAGTTGCAAACTCGTAGCTGACGGGACCCGCACTACGTCGTACGCCATCGGCGCATCCGACTTGATTCCTTTGAATCCGTATTTCTCAGGATTCTTCGCGATCAGGATCACGGCCAGGATGTTCGGAACGTAGTTGCGTGTCTCCTGCGCGATGTACGGATAAATCATCCAGAAGTTGGCAGTGCCCGCACGCGAGATCGCGCGATCGATGTTGCCGGCGCCCGTGTTGTACGCGGCCATCGCGAGTTCCCAGTTGCCGTTGTAACGCTTGGCAAGATCTTTCAGGTGACGGGCTGAAGCGCGCGTCGCCTGCTCGTAGCTGTTGCGCTCGTCGATGTAAGCGTTCTGGCGCAGGCCATACATGCGACCGGTGCTCGGAATGAACTGCCACAATCCCGAAGCGGCCGCCCATGAAACTGCTTTCGGTTTCCACGCACTCTCGACCTGTCCCAACCAGGTGACGTCGAGTGGCACACCTTCTTCGGCGAAGATCTTTCGCGCGAGTTTCATGAACTGACCCGAGCGGCGCAGTCCGTTTTCCAGCGTGGCTCGACCACGCGGGCCCTGGTAGTAATTGATGTATTGCTGAATTAATGGATTGAGAGTGAACGAGAAACCGACGTTACGCTGCGCCTGTTCCAACGCCAGCAGGTCTTCACTGGAAACTTCCTTCTCCCGCTCAGTCAAAACCAGCTTGCTCAATTCATCGAGCGGCGAAGGTTCAAACTTCTGATCGCGAAAACCGATCACCGGCGGTGGTGGAGTTTTTTGCACGGCAGGGTCTTGCGTGTTCTGCGCGACGAGTTGCGTATTAACAGCGCCCGGTGCGGTTTGCTGTTGCAGCGGCACCTCTTCGCGATAGATGCGCTCAACCAGTTCGAGGTAGTAAGTCTGCAAACGCTGGCTGGCTCTGACGTCAAAGCCCGACTCCAAAATGGAATCGACTGCCTTATCAAACTCCTCGCGCGCCTGCTCTCGCTTGTTGTCTTCGAGATTGAGTTTGCCACGCCGGAAGTGATCTTCCGCGCGTGTCACGATCTGATTGATCCGGCCTTCTGACTGCTCGACTTCGGTGGGGATCGATCGTGCAGATGAAGCTACTGGAATTTGTGCAAAACTGCTTGCCGCTGAAGCGACGAGAGCCGTTAGTAAAGCCACACGGGCCATCAAACGAGGGAAGCTCGCTGACATCAAATCGTCGTTCTCCTTCAATGCTGGATGCGACCTTCGAGCGACTCTCGAAAGTCACAAGTGGCAGCATACGTTATGTGCGGTATCTGACGGCTCCTCTATGATTTGGATACTACAGGACTCGCCAATGGAGCCAATCACGTTGGGAGGTTACCACACGCTTTTTTAAGGTGTCAATGAAACGCCTACCTTAAAATAGACGCTCAAACGGTAAATTTTTCCACCAAATCAGACGTACCTGCTACAGATGCATTCCGCTCGAAACAGGTTGTGCTGATCAGGGTTGGTTAACGCTCGAAATGTGCTGCTCGTTGCAAATTGTATCGGGCGCAAGGTGCCCACGTTATGCCCGAAGCCAGAGCGGGTTCCGACCGTGGCGAGCACGGATTTCGTACACCACCGGTCCGCCGATGTTCCGCAACAAAATGGTTAACTTTCGAAAAGAGCAACTCTTAACTGCCCAGTTGGCTTCGTACTGCCGGTGGAACAGTGCTTGCCAAACCCTTCGTGTCGGCATGTGTGACTATGCCTGGAATGCGAAGTCGTGAAGGACGATTCGCCGCGATCGTCCGGTTTCTCTCCCGAAAATTTGATAAGCGATCCTGGAAAAAAGTATGTCAACAGTCGTCAAACAACAAACCAAAGTCCATGAATTCCCCAGGCGCACCGAGCTCGAGGCAGTCGCGTCGCGGTCGCCACTATTTTTCAATCGTGAACTGAGCTTGCTCGAGTTTCACGCCCGAGTGTTAGAAGAAGCGCTGGATGATCGGAATCCGCTGCTCGAGCGCCTGAAGTTTCTTTCGATCTTCTCGTCGAATCTGGACGAGTTCTTCATGATTCGTGTGTCGGGTCTCAAGGAAGAGCTGGATCATCATCTCAGCGTTGTCTCCGCTGACGGTCTGACTCCCGCGGAGCAGTTGGCTAAAACGAGAGAGCGAGTGCTCGTTTTGATCGAGGAGCAAGCCCGGTGTTTGCGCGAAGAAGTATTGCCGCAACTGAAAGAAGCGGGTCTGTCGGTTGTCTCGTACGATTCATTGTCGTCTCATGAAAAGGAAGGTCTGAAAGACTACTTCACGGAAAAGGTCCTTCCGATTCTGACACCGCTGGCAGTGGATCCGAGTCACCCGTTTCCTTACATCTCTCCGCTCAGCGTCAACATCGGCTTGATGGTTCACGCGCCGAGTGAGTGCCAGTTTAAGGGACGAAGAAAACGCGAGGAGTCGCGGTTTGTGCGCATCAAGGTGCCGTCGTCCGTGATCCCGCGACTAGTGCCGGTCGGATCTTCCAAATCTCGCTTTGTCCTGCTCGAAGAGATTATCGAGGCAAACATCGAAGCGCTCTTCCCGGGCATGAACCCGGGACCGTGCCATCGTTTTCGCGTGACGCGTGATGCCGACATCGAGATTCGAGAGGAAGAAGCCGAAGATCTGCTTAGCTTGATTCAGGAGGAGTTGCGCAGACGCCGGTTTGGTACTCCAGTGCGCCTGGAAGTCTCTCCGGATATGCCGGAAGAAATGGTCGAGTACCTGATGCAGTCGCTCGACCTCGAGGCAGACGATGTTTACGTGTTTGATGGTCCACTTCACGTTCAGGACTTGATGGATCTCTATGACTGCGATCGGCCTGACTTGAAGGACGCTCCTTTCACTGCCTCGGTGCCGGAGTGGTACAACGAGTACGAAACGATCTTCGACGCGATTCGAGAACGAGATCGATTACTGCATCACCCTTACGATTCTTACGAGTGCGTCACGGGGTTCATCAATCAGGCAGTTGAAGATCCGGATGTCGTTGCGATCAAGATCTGCCTCTACCGAACTGGTCCGGATTCGCCCATTCCGCCGGCATTGATTAGAGCCAGCGAACAGGGCAAGCAAGTCACAGCCCTGATCGAAATCAAAGCTCGCTTCGATGAGGAACACAACATCGAATGGGCGCGCAAGCTGGATGAAGCAGGCGTGCACGTGGTCTACGGCATATTGGGTCTGAAGACTCACGGCAAGCTCACGCTCGTCGTGAGGCGCGAAGGCGATGCGCTCAAACGCTACGTCCACATCGCATCCGGTAACTACAATCCGACAACTTCGTGCACTTACACGGACCTCGGAATGTTTACTGTCGACGACGCAATCGGACGTGACGCCACTGAGCTGTTCAACTACCTGACCGGCTTCTCCGAGCAGACTGAATACCGAAAACTGATGGTGGCGCCGGTAAATCTGCGTGAGAAACTGAACGCGCTCTTTGATCGCGAGATAGAGCACAAGCTCGCGGGCAGGCCGGCACACATCATCGCCAAGTTCAATCGCCTCGCGGACCTGCAAGTCATCGAGAAGCTTTACGAAGTTTCGCGCGCGGGCGTGAAGGTCGATCTGATCGTGCGTGGGATCTGCATGCTGCGTCCGGGGATTCCGGGTTTCTCGGAGAACATCACCGTGCGCAGTGTCGTCGGACGCTTCCTCGAACACAGTCGCGTCTTTTGGTTTTCAAACGGTGGTGACGATGAAGTCTACATCGGCAGCGCCGACTGGATGGCTCGCAATCTGAAACACCGGATCGAGGTAGTTGCCCCCGTAACGAATCCAAAGTCGAAACGTTATCTGCGCGACGTGTTACTTGACGCTTACCTGACCGACAATACGAAGGCGCGCGAGCTGCAACCCGATGGAAGCTACGCTCCGATTGCGCGCGGCCCGGAATCGTTCGCCCAATCGTTCGCCGAATCGTTCGCCCAATCGTTCGATAGCCAAACCTATTTCATCGGGCACTCGGGCATCGATTGATTGCCCGAGTTGTCTGATCAGTCTCCCTCTTTCCCTCAGCAGCCCCCAGTACCACTCCAAGATGCGGAGAGAACAAATGAATAAGAAGCTTCGAATGCTGGTCCTGCTGGCATTACTGCTAAGCCTCACCTCAATCGACACCGGTCTGGCTAAACCCAAAAGGAAGAAAGACGTTCCGACCGGAACGCCGATTCTTTGGCAACGCCCGACTGACATTTCCGCGCGCGATCTTTTCCTCGGTCCTGGCGGAGCGGCGATGCGTCCGGATCTGCGGCGCATCACCTTTATCAAGGAGGAGAAGGGCGGCTACTCGAAAAAGTATGAAGTGCGCGACGGTTCGGGTCGCAGGTGGGTGGCGAAGGTCAGCAAGGAAGCTCAATCGGAAACATCGGCGATCAGGTTGCTGTGGGGTGTCGGTTACGTGACGGAAGTCAACTATCTCGTGCCGCGGGTCACGATTCCCGGCAAAGGAACTTTTACCAACGTCAGGTTCGAAGCGCGTCCCGAAAACTGGAAACGAGTCGGGGAATGGCAGTGGAAACGCAATCCATTTATCGGCACGACTGAGTTTCAGGCTTTGAAGATTCTGATGGCCCTCATCAACAACTGGGACTTGAAAGACTCGAACAACGAGATGATCCAGCTTCGCGGAGATCACGGCGACGAATTGCGCTACATCATCAGCGATCTCGGCGCCACATTCGGACATGCGAGCACAACGCCGATCCTCTGGCGTCTGACGAGAAGCCGTAACAATCCGGTCAACTATGCAAAGTCAGACTTTTTGGAGAAGGTCAAAGACAATCGAGTCGTGCTGCATTTCGGCGGAAAGAATCGCGGCATCATGAAAGATATAGAAGTTCAGGATGCGCAATGGATGGGCAGCTGGCTCGCGCAACTGAGCGATCGCCAACTGCGTGACGCCTTTCGAGCTGCGAATTACAGACCCGATCAGATCAATTTACTCGTGCGGGAAGTGCGTGAGCGCACGAATGAACTTCTCAGCCTGCGGCCGAGCGTGCAGATCGGAAGAAACCGGTAGCTATTGAATGGCGAATCAGAGAAGAAGAGAAATATTTACTCTCGTAGTGGTATTTGCCGGCGTACTGCTGTTGAGTGCGCTGGCAGTTTACTACCTCGGCGGCGGCAGACGCGCAACGCGTGAAAGCATTCAGCAGGAATCACGCCAACCCGATGCAGTGCTCGAAGAGCGCGCTTCGCCGGTTCCGGCACAAAGCGCGTCGCCCGAGACGCGCAGTGCGGAAGGCGGCAGTTTTGTAGATCGCTTGTTCGGCACGGGGCACGGCGAATCACAGGTTGGCAGCGGCACGTGGATTGAGACGATGGGGAAGATCGCACTGCGACTGACTTTCGCTGCGCTCCTCGGAGCCGCACTCGCCTTTCGGCCACGGAAACGAATTCTCGCGCTCAAACGCAATCCTTACGTTGCGCAAACACAGATACTGCTGGCGATCGTCGCAGCGGCCCTGATGATGATCGTGGGCGATAACGCCGCCCGCGCGTTTGGCATCTTCGCAGCGGTTTCGCTCGTCCGTTTTCGGACCAACATCCGCGATCCGAAAGAGATCACGGTGCTGCTGATCAGTTTGGCTTTGGGTCTTGCTTCGGGAGTTGGTCGTTGGGACCTGGCACTCGTGCTCGCGTTGTTCTCGTTAATTGTGCTGTGGGTGCTGGAGTGGCGCGAACCGGAGCTGGTGTTTCGCTCGATGGAGTTGAAGGTCACAACGCGAAATGTCGTGTCGACGCAGAACGCGTTGAGACAGGTCTTCAAAACTCACGGCTTCGATAAGGAACTGCGCGCGCTCGATCGTGAAGCGGGTGAAGACTCGCCTGGAAGCATCATGTATTCAGTGGACGTCAGTCCGGCTGTGAGCACCGACGAGATAAGCGCCGATATCCTCGCTATCGACGGGCCTAACGTTCAAGGTATTGAGTGGGATCAGAAGAAGAGCTATTCGTATCTTTATCAGTAAACAGAAAAAAGCCACAGATTACACGGATGAAATCCTCGGATTAGATCGGTGTAATCTGTGGTCTAGATTTAGTGGCTGGCGGTAGTGACCGTCGCGGTGGCCTGCTTATTTACAAAATTTGCGGCGTAGTCCTGCACGAACTTCTTCAGGTCGCCGTGTCCCCAGCGAGAGTAGAAGTCGAATTTCTTCATCTCGGCGTAGACCTGATCGTAGTTCCAGTTGTAGTGATTCATCCGGTAAACAGCACCCATCACGCCTGTGCGATGACGCCCGCCGGCGCAGTGCACGTAGAACTTTCCGGTTGAAGGATTGTCAACGAGCTTCAGAAACTGCTCGATCTTCGCGGTCTCCGGGTAACTCTTATCGCTCATCGGAATGTTCACGTAAGTCATTCCGAGCGCTTCCGCATCACGCTTTTCATACGACTCGGGGTCGTCGCGCAGGTCAATAATGGTTTTGATCCCGAGCGCCGCCAACTCCTGATACTCGCCTTCCTTCGGCTGGCCGCCGCGAAAGAACCTGTCGTCCATCTGGCCGAAGTTCTTGATAGTGACATTGGAAAGGGTTGCGTGGTTGAGATCCTGCGAGAAGGCGGTGATCTGGGAAGCCAGAACCAAAGAGATGACTGCGAACAAAACGGATAGATAGCTGCGATTTGAATTACTCACTAAAAAACTCCTTGAAGGGTAAATAATTGCAACTGCCTGGACAGTCGCGAGGGACCAACTTTCAACGCCGCGACTAAGATTCCCGATCCGACGCAGCGGTTGTACTTCAGACTGACTGTATTGAACTCACGCAGGCCGGGGCGCATTTGCCGGCTGCGGCACCCGCTGCGGCCGCGGCCCTGGCGTCACCGGCGGCGCCACCTTCTCACCCAGCGCCTCGCGAAACACCTGACGCATATTATCAACAAACACGAACCGAATGTCTTTAAAAGGTTCTTTCGGCACTTCATCCAGATCCCGGCGATTCTGCTGCGGCAGGATGATGGTCGTAACGCGCGCGCGACGTGCTGCGAGCACCTTCTCTTTCACCCCTCCTATTGGAAGCACGTTTCCACGCAAAGTGATCTCGCCCGTCATGGCTACGTCTTTGCGCACCGGTCGAGTCGATAACGCCGAGACCATCGCAGTAGCGAGTGTGATTCCGGCTGACGGACCGTCCTTCGGAATTGCGCCCTCGGGGATGTGAATATGAAGGTCGTAATTGTTGAAGTCTTCTTCAGCGATGTCAAGCTCCTTCGCGCGGGCTTTCGCATACGAATACGCCGCCTGCGCCGACTCTCGCATCACCTCGCCGAGCTGACCCGTCAGTACGAGGTTTCCCTTGCCCTTCATGCGCAACGCTTCGATGAAGAGCACGTCGCCGCCGACCGCTGTCCATGCTAAGCCAGTCGCGACTCCGATCTGATCCTTCTTCAAAGCTTCTTCGGGAATAATCTTGGGCGCGCCCAGAAACTCGTGCACATTCTTCAGCGACACCCGAATACCGCCCTTGTGACCTTCGGCAATTTTGCGCGCGACCTTGCGGCAGATTCTTCCGATTTCACGCTCGAGTTGGCGCAATCCGGCTTCCTGTGTGTATTGCTGAATGATGGTGATGAGCGCCGTTCGCGAGAGATGTAGATCTTTCGCCGTGATGCCGTTTTCCTCCATCTGCTTCGGCACCAGGTGGCGAACGGCGATTTCGCGCTTCTCTTCTTCGGTGTAACCCGCGAGCCTGATCACTTCCATACGATCGCGAAGCGCGGGCTGAATCGTGTCGAGAAC
>JBKPPH010000111.1:0-13133 GCA_046733535.1 Acidobacteriota bacterium | reverse complement strand
CAAACAAGGTGAGGGTGAAGGTTCCGCCCCGGCGCCGGCTGGCGAGGGTGGAGGGTTTGGCGGTGGCGGAGGTGCGCCGCCCGTGCCGATGGAGGTTGGGCTGAATCGATTTGTTTGGGACACGAGATATCCGGATGCCGTGCGCTTTCCGGGTATGATCCTTTGGGCCGGAGAAACGCGTGGTCCAAAGTTGCCGCCGGGAACGTATCAGGTAAAACTGACGGTCGATGGCAAAGCCTCAACGCAGAACTTCGAGATCAAACCGGATCCGCGTTTGACTACGACGCCCGCGGATTATGCGAAGCAACTCGAGTTGGGTCTGAAGATTCGCGACAAGCTGACGGAGACGCACAATGCGATCATTCAGATCCGCGACGTGCGAAAGCAAGTTGAAGATCTGTTGAAACGACTCGCGGGCCAGCCGAACTTTAAAATCGTGAACGATGCTGGTACGGCGTTGAATAAGAACCTGACGGCAGTTGAGGAGGCGCTGTATCAGACGAAAAACCAGAGCAGTCAGGATCCGCTGAACTTCCCGATCCGGCTCAATAACAAGCTGGCGGCGCTGGGGGGAGTTGTTGGTAGCGCTGACGCAGCGCCAACAGCGCAGTCGTATGCCGTGTACGATGAGCTCGTCGCGCAGATCGACGCGCAGTTGCAGAAGCTGGGGCAGATCATGCGGACTGACGTACCGGCGTTCAATCAACTCGTGCGCGAGCAGAATATTCCGGCGGTCGTGGTGAAGCCGTGAATTGTTTGTAGGGGTGGCCCTCCGTGGCCACCCCTGCGTGGAAATCTACAGAGGGGCGGCCACGGAGGGCCGCCCCTACAAATGGTGGTAATGAATCAACGGGTAATCGTCAAACAAATTGCTTCAATTACTCAGGCCAAACTCAGCGGCGACGAATCGACCGTGATTACAGACGTCAGTCACGATTCGCGTCGGGTGAGCGAGGGAACTCTCTTCGCCGCCGTGACCGGAGCCTTGTTCGACGGGCACAAGTTCGTGCCGCAGGTGATGGCCCAGGGCGCTGCGGGAGTGTTGTCAGAGCGTCCTGTACCGGAAGGCTTTACCGGCGCATGGCTGCAAGTGCCTGACGTTCGCTGTGCGATGGCGCTTGCCGCCGCGGAAGTGCATCGGCACCCTTCGCGCGAACTTCAACTAGCCGGCATCACCGGTACGAACGGCAAAACAACTACCGCCTACTTGATCGCTTCAATTCCCGAAGAGGCCGGCGAGTTGGTGGCGATGACGGGCACGGTCGAATACCGCCTCGGCAAAGAGCGTTTTAAAGCGGATCGCACCACGCCAGAAGCTACCGACATGCAACGGGTGTTGCGGCGCGCCGTCGAGATCGGCTGTCGCACGGCGGTGATGGAGTGTTCGTCGCAGGCGATGGATTTTCATCGTTGTGACGAACTGGAATACGCGGTTGCCGTTTTCACGAATCTCACGCGCGACCATCTGGACTATCACAAGACGATGGAAAACTACTGGTACGCGAAACAGCGACTCTTTGACGGTCGTTTGGGTTCGCGACCACGCAACTCGGTCATCAACGTCGACGATCCTTACGGCGTCGAGTTGGCGGCGTCGCTCGAGAAAGATGGTCTACGCGTGATTCGCTATGCGGTGAAAGC
The DNA here is from genome assembly GCA_046733535.1 of Acidobacteriota bacterium. Lineage (GTDB taxonomy): Bacteria > Acidobacteriota > Blastocatellia > Pyrinomonadales > Pyrinomonadaceae > PSRF01. The sequence continues at coordinate 11,492 of JBKPPH010000111.1, read as the reverse complement.
TGAGGCGGACGTGACTGCTCACGATCCTCAGTTTTCTTTGAACGGCATGCGATTCCGGCTCTCCACGCCCGCCGGCGATCGCGATTTCCATTCTCCGTTGGTTGGACCACCGCACGTTTACAACACGCTGGCTGCGGTCGCGAGTGGCCTCGCACTCGGTTACGATCTCGACGTGATAACCGCAGCGCTGGCGAAGTGCTCTGGAGCGCCTGGGCGTTTTGAGCGAGTCGAACATGAAGGAGGGTTCTCGGTCGTAGTTGATTACGCGCATACGGACGATGCCCTTTTGAATGTGTTGCGCACGGCACGCGAGGTGGTGAAGGGAAAGATCATTACGGTGTTTGGCTGTGGCGGCGATCGCGATCGATCGAAGCGTGCTCCGATGGGAGAAGCCGCAGGGAGTTTGAGTGACGTAGTGATTCTTACTTCCGACAATCCGCGCACGGAAGATCCGGAGCAGATTTTGTGCGACGCGGAAGAGGGAATCCGGATGACGGGGAAGCCCTACAGGAAGATTACCGATCGTACTGAGGCCATTCACCAGGCGATCTCCGAGGCCGGGGCTGGCGACCTGGTGTTGATTGCGGGTAAGGGCCACGAGGATTATCAAATCATTGGCCGCGAGACGTTTCATTTCGACGATAAAGAAGTGGCGAGGGCGGCGCTAGACAGGATTTACAAGATTTCTCAGGATTGACATGATTTTCATCCTGCTAATCATGGCGGGCTGGTGGTTCCAATCTTATGGCCCACCAACCATACTCGCTACCATCAAAGACAGATCAATTTCCGAGAGCAGCGGCCTCGTCGCGTCTCGAACGAGGCCCGGCGCTTATTGGACGCACAACGATTCCGGCGATGGACCATTCATCTATGCCTTTGATACTCGTGGCGAATCCCTGGGCGTCTTTCGAGTGACGGGCGCGCAGGCGCGTGACTGGGAAGACATCTCGATTGGACCAGGCCCGCAGCGTGACAAGTCGTATCTCTACATCGGCGACATTGGAGATAACGATAAAGAGCGTTCAGAGGTGGTTGTTTATCGAGTCCCGGAACCGGCACTGAATAACGTGAAGTCAACGAGGAACCGGCCGGGACTAACTGAACCAGCGGAAGCCATTCGCCTGCAATACCCGGACGGCAAGCACGATGCGGAAGCGCTGCTCGTCCACCCGGCGAGCGGTAACATCTACATCGTGACTAAAGTCCCGCTGGCGGACCCGGTCGTTTATGAAGCAGCAGCGCCGCTGGATGCAAACAAGTTGACTACCATGAGACGAATCGGCGAAGTGAGGGTGCCGAGTCTTTTTGGTGGCGTCATCACCGGCGGCAGCATCTCGCCCGACGGCCGCCGCGCCGCGCTCTGCGACTATTTTCAGGGTTACGAGTTAGTGCTCCCAGCGACCAGTACAAACTTCAACGACATCTGGAAACAACGCATGACAGGCTTCGATCTCGGCAAACGTGAGCAGGGCGAATCAATCGCCTACCGCCTCGACGGCAAAGCCCTCCTGGCCACAAGCGAAGGAAAACAATCGGCGCTATTTCAGGTCGAGCGTAATTAGCCACAAAGGCACAAAAGGACAAAAGCACAAAAAAGTGTTCGCGTAGTTCTCTTGTCTGTGCCGTTCCTTGCCGTTTGTGCTAAGTTTGGCGAAGATTCGAGCAGACAATCTAATGGTACCTCACGCCATGAAATACAAAGTAGAACTAAAACCGCGAGCTATTAAGGACTTGAAAGCGCTCAGTGTTGCCGATCAGACGCGAGTGATCGCGCGAATTGAAAACCTGGAGAACAATTTGGCTCGAGATGTAAAGCGTTTGAGTAACGCAAGCCCTGACTTTCGACTTCGCGTCGGTAGTTACCGGATTTTGTTTGAGGTCGATAGGGACCGAGTGATAATCTATCGTGTCATTCACAGGCGAAACGCATATAGGTAGTCTATGATTGAATTACATCCGGAAATTCTTAAAAAGAACGGCAAGAGCGAGTTTGTAGTACTGCCTTATGAAGAATATGAGGCGCTGCAGGAGTTACTTGCAGATTATCAGGACCTGCTCGAGTTGAGAGATGCAAAAAGCAAGGAGTCGAGCAAACCTTCCGTTCCACTCACTGAATTAAAGGACCAATTGGGTCTTTAGCCGCTTTGCTACGTTCGTAGTTCAGCAAACTCTTAATCGTTATAGGTCTTCGCCGATTCCCGCCGGCTCACCAATAACCAGTAGACAGGTAATCCAAGCAGGATCAGGCCGAGGCCGATGGCTGATTGGCGTGGGGCGTTGAGGATTGTCATGAAGATGAGCCAGGTTGAGGAGATTAAAAATATGATTGGGACCACTGGATAACCCCACGTTCGATAGGGCCGCTCGGCGTCTGGAAGGCGGCGGCGGAAGATGAAGACGGAGCCGGCGACCAGGATGTAGAAAAGTGTCAGCGCAAAGATGGCGTAGTCAGTGAGCGTGTCGTAAGAACCGGAGAGCGCTACCACGCACGCCCAAAACCCCTGGACGATCAGTGCTCTGACTGGTACGTGCGTGCGCCGCGACACCTGGGCCAGACTCTTGACTATCAAACCATCCTTCGCGAGTGCGTACGGGATGCGCGCTGTCGCGAGGATCGACGCGTGCAGTGCGCCGAAGGATGAAGTCATCATCGCCGCAGCCATCAGGGTCACAGCCACGGACCCGAGTAACCTTCTTACTACCTCAGCCGCTACCGATGAAGATGCCGGTACACTTGCGACCTGTGTCGGGGTCAGCACGTGAAAGTAACTGAGATTCACGAACAGGTAGAGACCCATCACGACAAGGCCGCCGCCGATCAAAGCAAGCGGGAGATTGCGCCCGGGATTCTTCACTTCCCCCGCGAGAAACGTTATGTTGTTCCAACCATCGTAAGCCCAAAGTGCGCCAATCATCGCCGCGGCAAATCCTGTCATTCCGCCCGTCGTTATGGCGACTCCTTCACAAGTGCCACCCGCGTTCGCCAAGGTGACATTGCCCCAACTGCCGCCACTGTAAAAGAAAGCACCGAGGCCCACGCCGAGCAATAGCACGACCTTCATGCCGGTGAGCACGCTCGCCACGCCACCACTGACGCGCACGGCCGCGCAATTGATGATGGTGGTGACGACGATGGCAGTGAGCGCGACGATTTGCAGTCGACCAAACGAAAGAACGTGACCGCCGGGAAGCGTGTAGTCAACGTACGTTTGTCTGAGCGCACCGCCGACCAGGTCATTGAGGAAGATGGCAAAGCCGACGGCGAGTGCGGCCGCTGAAGCTGTACGTGCGATCAGAAATTGCGTCCAGCCGTAGATGAAACCCGGCGTCCGCCCATACGCGTCGCGCATGATGCCGTACTCGCCGGCAGCGCGCGGCATCATCGCGAGCAGTTCGGCATAGGTCAATGCGCCAAACAATGAAACCACTCCCGCTATAATCCAGACGATCAGCGCTTTGCCCGGCGTCCCGACGTTGCACGTCATCACACGTGCTTTCAGAAAGACGCCCGTGCCGATGATGTTGGCGACGTTGACGGAGATTGCGCCGATCAGTCCCAGCCCGCGGATGAGTTGTGTGTGCTCAGTGTGCAACGGTGTAATCCGTGGCTAATATCCGGCGTCGTTGGCAATCAGATCTTCGTAAGTATCGCGGCGTCGAATCACGGCGGCGGTACCGTCGGTACGGATCAGGACGGCCGCGGGCAAGGGCCTGCCGTTGTAATGAAACATTTGCGCCAGAGAGTAAGCGCCGCAGTTGAGGAGAGCGAGCACCTCACCTGGACCAACGTCGTCAGGAAGTTTGCGGTAGTCGGGCAAACGTCCTTCGCGTTCGATGTCGAAATAGACGTCGCCTGAATCGCAGAGTGGACCAGCCACTTTGTAATCGCGCGCGTACGGTGCCCCCGCGCGCGAAGCGGAGATCAAGTGGTAGTACCACTTGTAATTATTCATCGAGAGCATGATGTTGTAACCGGCATCGGTCAGCAACCACACATCGCCGGTTTCCGGACGGCTCTTAATGTTGCGGACGGTGGTCAGCACCAGACCCGCGTCGGCGATGATGCTGCGGCCTGGTTCCAACAAGATCGTTAACTGGTCCAACAAGTGTTCGGCATTCGCGGCACGAGCCGATTCACGCGCGACTCGCAACGCTTCGCTCAGCACCACCGAAGGTTCGAGCTCTGCGCCCAACATGTCGCGCTCGTGTTCCGGAAGTTGATCTGCCTGCGAACGATCGCGCAGGTAATTCACGGGGATGCCGCCGCCGAGATTGATGTGTTCAAGCGTGTGGCCGGTTTCGCGATGAATCGTGACGAGGTGCTCCCACATGCTTTTGAACGCTTCAGCGAACGGCTCGACGTCGGGAGTCTGTGAGCCGACGTGAATATGAATCCCGCACACCTTGACTAGGTCCGGCCGCTGGAGCGCACGCCGAAAAGCCGCCAATACTTCGGACGAGGAAATGCCAAACTTGGAAGTCAGCAGTGCGGTTTGTAAGCCGAGATGTGAGCGCGTGCCGATTTCCGGCACGAGACGCAGGGTGATGCGAGCAGGGGAAACGTCTTCGCCCTGAGCTCGCAAACGTTCAACCGATTGTTCGACCAGTTCGATCTCGTAGAGCGAATCGACGTTGATCGCGTAAATTCCAGCGCGCACGGCATCGTCAAGCTCGTCGTCGCACTTGCTGGTGCCGTTGAAAATGATCTGCTCCGGCTCGAAACCGACGCGCAACGCTTTGAAGAGTTCGCCGCCGCTGTTCACTTCGACGTCGATGCCCGAATCGAGCACGACCTTGAGGATCGCCATGTTCGAGTTTGCCTTCGACGCGTAGCAAAACTTGATCGGACGATCCACTGCCTCCGCGGCCTGCTGTAAACGGCTGATGTTGTCGCGTATGCGACGTTCGGAAAAGACAAACAGCGGCGAGTTGAATTCTTTTACTAACTCCAGTGTGTCGACGCCGTTCACGGTCAGATGATCGTTGCAGACTTCGAGGTAACCCGGTATGGACCAGGCCGGACACAAAGCGGCTATAGACATTCCAGCTCCACGCAAATTAGACCGCAGATTAACGCAGATGACGCAGATCAGAACTGTTCTTTTGTTTGATCAGCATCATTTGCGTTTATCTGCGGCCGATATTTACTTTAGTTTGAACGAACGAAGTTGTAACTCAACGTACCGCTAACTCTTACCGGTTCACCCATCAACAGCGTCGGCGAAAACCTTGCCAGACGAGCTGCATTGACTGCCGCGGCGTGCAGGTGCTGTGGACCAGAAACGGCGCGTGCTTCAATGACCGCACCCTGTTCGTCGATCACGACCGCAACCAACACTACACCACTCGCTTCACCCGCAGGAACCTCCGGCACCGGCAGGTAAATGGCTTTGCCATTCAACATGCCGCCCGAGATTGGGCCTTTCTTTGCGTTTGGCTGCCCGGGCGTCGGCGGTGCAGGGTTAGCTGCGCCCGTCTCGGTGCTGCCTTCTGTTCCCGGAGCCGGCTGGGGATTCTCGCCGCCCTCCGGCTGCACCCGATTCCGCGCATTCGCGTCCGGCCTCTGATTTGGATCGTCCGGATTAACGTTCTGGTCCGGGTTTGCAGCAGCGGATGTCTTTGCTTGTTCGCTCTGTCGCTCTGGCAACTCAAACGAGCTGAGAAATTTCTCCTCGAGAGCTTCATCCTTTTTGTTGTTGAGCGCGACAATCGCGTAAAAACGTTTCCTCGTCACAAAGGCGTTCACGGACCCACTGAGATCGCCGACCGTCAGCTTGTAAGATCTGCCGGTGTGACCGTGAAAAGGACGGCTACTCACGAGCGTCAACTTGGCGGGAGTTTCTTTCGAGCGAATCTTTGCCGGGAAAAAATTCTTGAATGCATCCATGTAGGAATTGAACCGTGTGAACTCTGTGTAAAGTGCAGGGTCCGATTTGATGCCGCTCAATGAAACAATAGCGAGAACTGGTCCAGCGGACGATGTCGCCAGATATGACCGCGCGTTCAGCTCCATCTTGTGATACGGGAATGTAGTCGTCTCCGTGGTCGGGTTTTTAGGCATCGAGACGGTGAATTCTTCGGCCTCGGGACTGATTGTTTCCCATTCGGTCCAGACTTCCTTTGGATTCTGAGCCGAGACTCGCACTCCGGCAAGCAGAAGAATTAAGAGTGCCAAATGTGAACGACGAAAGTGCATGTCATTTACCTCCTCGGTTTTGAATTGACCACGCGGAGAGTGATTCAGCCGCTGAATCAGTTTGGTTGGGCGACTCTAGTCTGCGCGCTGCGACACTGTCAAGAGGCGGCGGTTCTGGCCTTCTCCATATCCACCAGAACTCTGCGAAGAATTTTTCCTGACGGTGATTTAGGAATTTTGTCGACGAATTCGAGATATCGGATCCGTTTGTGTGGCGCCACTCTTTCGGCCACAAATTGCAGGATTGCTTCCGTGTCGGCCGGCTCGCGCAAGACGACAATTCCTTTCGGGACCTCGCCGGCTTCCTCGTCGGGATACGGAATCACGGCAGCGTCGGCGATAGATGGATGAGTCAGCAACACGGCTTCGAGTTCTGCTGGTGCAACCTGGAAGCCTTTGTATTTGATCAACTCCTTCGCGCGGTCGACGATGAAGAAGTGTCCGTCTTCATCTGCATAGCCGATGTCGCCGGTGTGAAGCCAGCCTTCGGCATCGATAGTTTCAGCCGTCGCCTCGGGGCGGTTGAGATAGCCTTTCATTACCTGCGGACCGCGCACGCAAACCTCGCCTCGTTGTCCGGGACCGAGTGGCTTACCAGTTCCAAGATCGACAATCTTGCACTCGGTGTTCGGCGCGGGAACTCCGACCGAGCCAAACTTACTGACGCGCGGCGGTGCGGGCGATGAATGCGTGACCGGACTCGTCTCCGTCATTCCGTAGCCCTGCCGAATGTTGATCCCGAGCCGGTCCATGCACGCGCGCGTTAATTCTTCACCGAGCGGCGCCGCGCCTGAGAAGATAGTCTTGAGATTGGGGAGCTTGTAGTTGTCAACGGCCGGGTGCTTACTCAGAGCCAACACAACCGGCGGCACGAGGTGCGCAAGACTCACGTCGTAATCCTGAACTGCTTTTAAGAACGACTCCAGCTCAAAACGCGGCATCATCACGATTGTCGAGCCGCTGTAAAGTCCCATGTTCAAAACCACGACGAGACCGTAGATGTGAAACAACGGCAGCACGCAGATCAGAGTATCAGTCTCGTAGAAGTAGCAGAGCCCTTCCATCTGGCAGATGTTGGCGACGAGATTGTGATGCGTGAGCATGACGCCCTTCGGCAGTCCCGTGGTACCACTCGAGTAGGGAAGCGCGATGAGATCTTCGAGGGGATCAATCTCGACCTGCTCTGCGCGGCCGTTGTCGATCAGGAGCGAATCAAAAGAAGTGGCGCCTGGCGCCGAGCCGAAGACAAAAACCTCTTCAATGCCGATCTTGTGTGCTTCGGTGGCTTTTTCTGCACAGGCGGCCACTGTCACCAGAAAACGAGCGCCCGAGTCTTTGAGCTGGTGCGCGATTTCATTTTTCGTGTAAAGCGGGTTGATTGGCGTAACGATCCCGCCGAGAGTCGCAATCGCATGAAAGGCAATGGCATACTCCGGACAGTTTGGACTCAGGATGCCAAACACGTCGCCCTTCTTGAAACCGCGCTGGGCCAGGTTGTGGGCCACGATGCTGATCGAATCAGCCAGTTGCGCGTAAGTGACTGTGCGGCCGGTTGGACCATCGATCAGGGCCGCCTTGCCGGCGAGTTCTTTCGCGCGGTGCAGAACGAAAGGCGTGAGCGCAGTTTTCGGGATCGAAACGTCAGGATACGGTCCTTTGATTATCATTGGGTTGAGCCGGGATCTAAATTATTATCTACAGCCTTATCCAGATTACACAGATTCCACTGAAAGAGAAAGAAAATGTCTTCGACCGCGGATCGTCCCCTGAACATTGTCTGCCTTGCGACCTATTTCAAAGGCGCGGAGTTCATTCGTGAATGCAAAGAGCACGGCTGCCGCGTGGTTTTGATCACCAAAGAGAAGATGCTTCGGGAAGACTGGCCGCGCGAGAGTCTTGACGATCTGATTGCGGTGCCCAACGATGCGGGGCCGGCGCTATTCATCGATCTGCTGGCGTTTCTCGCGCGTAAAACCAAGATCGATCGAGTGATTGCGCTCGAGGAGTTTGATGTCGTTACTGCCGCGCTCATGCGCGAGCACTTGTGTTTGCCGGGCCTGAGCAGTTCGGGCGCCAAGGTCTTTCGCGACAAGCTGTCGATGGCGGTGCACAGCCAGAGAGCAGGGATCAACGTGCCGGAGTTTGTGCCGCTCGTCAATATGGAAGAAGTTGATGACTTCATGAAACGCGTGCCTGGTCCATGGATCATCAAGCCGCGTTCGGACGTTTCAGCAATCGGGATTCGCAAAGTAGAAGAACCGGCAGAGGTGTGGCGCGCGATTGACGAAATGAACGAGCGTCAGAATCTGCGTGAGCGTGCGTCGTACTACTTGCTGGCGCGTTTTATACCCGGCGCCGTCTTTCACGTTGATTCCGTCGTCAACGACGGTAAGGTTATGTTTGCGGGAACGAATCAATACGGGCGTCCGCCGATGCAAGTGGCGCATCAGGGCGGCGCTTATATTTCACGAACGGTGGAGCGCGGCTCGGCTGACGAGAAAGCACTCCTCACTACGAACCGGAAGTTGATCCGGGCGCTCGGACTGCAACGCGGGGCCGCGCACGCTGAATTCATCAAGAGCGACGCTGATGGAAAGTTTTACTTCCTCGAGATCGCGGCACGTGTTGGCGGCGCTTACATCGCGGATGTTCTCGAAGCCGCATCGGGCATCAATCTCTGGCGAGAGTGGGCGAGATTAGAAATAGCCGACGGAAAAGCACCTTCGAAGATCACGCCGCTGCGTAAAGAGTATGCCGGAATAATCTTGTCACTCGCTAAGCAACCGGAGCCCGACACGTCGGCGTACGTAGACGAAGAGATCATCTACCGCGTGAAGAAGCGACATCACGCGGGACTGATCGTTCGCGCTCCACGTCTGGAGCGCGTGAACGAATTGCTCGACGACTATGGCGGACGCTTTGTAGAAGACTTCGTCGCCGTTGAGCCACCACCGGAAAGACCTGAATAAAAATTGCCAACTGCCAATTGCCGAGCTGATTGCGGATTCGGATTCTGTAATCCGCAAATTGGCAATCGGAAATTGGCAATCGGCAATCTTTCAATCTGTGGCGGATGTTGGTTGGAGATACTTATCCAGCCAATCGAGCACAGTGTGATACCAGAACTGAGAGTTTTGGGGTTTCAGGACCCAGTGGCCCTCGTCCGGAAAGATCAGCAGCTTGGAATCGATCCCTTTGCGCTGCACCGCGGTGAACAGTTGCATCCCTTCGCCAATCGGCACGCGATAATCCAACTCGCCATGAATGATCAGTATCGGCGTGTTGAAGTTCTGCACAAATTTGTGCGGTGACCAGCGGCTGTACAGCGCAGGGTTGGTCCAGGGTGTTCCTTTGAACTCCCATTCGGGGAACCATAGCTCTTCAGTCGCGCCGTACATGCTTTCGAGGTTATAAACACCATCGTGCGAGACGAGCACTTTGAATCGAAAGCGCGGATCGTTGTTATGTCCGAGAATCCAGTTGATCATGTACCCGCCGTAACTCGCGCCCGCAGCCCCGATCCGACTTCTATCGATAAACGAATTCCGGCGTAGAACGTCCGCGACGCCGTTCATGAGATCGACGAAAGCCTTCCCGCCCCAGTCGCCGCTAATCTCGTTCACAAACTGTTGACCGTAACCCGTCGAGCCGCGCGGGTTCGGCGCAAACACGACGTAACCGGCGTTCGCGAACACTTGCGGGTTCCAGCGATAGCCCCAGTTGTCGTTCCACGCGCCCTGTGGTCCACCATGAATCAGCACGACGAGGGGATACTTCTTACTCGCGTCAAAATTCGTTGGCTTCACGATATAGCCGTGAATCTTTTTGCCGACTGCTCCGGTCCATTCTACTTCTTCCGCGGGTTTCAGGTTCGCGCGACTCATTAACTGCGAGTTCACGGAAGTCAATGCTGTCAAACCCGTGCCGTCGACGTTCGACCTGTAGATCTCCGCCGGTGACGACATCGAGCTCGACGCGAACACAAACGCTCTGCCGTCAGGCGAAAGATGAAGGTTCGTGGCGAAAACGTCCGTGACGATCTTTTGCGGCACGCCGCCGGTGAAAGGGATGCGAAAGACCGGACTCTTGCCCCGCTCCGCCGCCGTGAAATAGATAGACTTGCCGTCAGGCGCAACGACCACATCGTCAACCTGAAGATCGAATCCCTTCGTTAGCTCGACGCTTGTACCGGTAGCGCGATTGTAGGCCATCAAGCGCCAGCGATCCGCCTCGAAGCCGGCGGTCGCTTGCGAACGATACAGGATGAACTTTCCGTCTCGCGTGTAGATTGGACCAGCGTCGTAGCCGTGGTTACGAACGGTTATGTTCTTTGCCGGTCCACCAGTAACCGGCATCACGAAGATGTCGCTATTAGTTGAAATCGCTTCAACCTTGTCCGGGTTGCGCACGAAAACGATCTCGGCTGAGTCAGGAGAGAATGCATAATCGACGCCGGTATCCGCGGCATAAGGTGGTGAATCAAAGTCGCCGGTGGTTAACTCGCGAGCCGTTCCGCCTTTGCTCGAGACTACAAAAACGTGTGTGCGTTTCACGTCGCGCCACTCGTCCCAGTGCTTGTAAAGCAAACGTGTAACGATGTGCGCTTTGACTTTGCTACTCTCGGCCTGCTCGTCACGTTTCTTGTTGCACTCGTCGTTGTCGCAATCGGAATAGACGTCTGATCTGAACGCGATCCACTTTCCATCGGGTGACCAGACCGGCGATGCGGCCCCCGTTGAGATCTTCGTGACTTGGTCCTTATTGTCGCCGTCGGCGTCCATTACCCAGACCTGGCTGCCGGTCGTGAAAGCGATCTTCTTTCCATCCGGAGACCAGCGAGGCGACGTCGACGACCGATCGCCATTCGTCAATTGCTTCATGTCGCGACCGTCGATCGACATCACGTAAATCTGCGTCACGATTTTATTCGCGTCGAAGTTGACGTCCCCGACCGTGAAAGCGATGTGCTTCCCGTCAGGCGAGATTTGCGGATCGCCGACACGGCGGACCTTGAGCAGATCCTCGATGTTGTAAGTTCGATTTTGGGCCGCGGCAAGCGAGCCGAGACAAGCCAGTAAGACGAGAACGACAGCAACAGAACGCTTCATGGATCTCCCTCGAGCAGATGAATTTTGAATCGGTTGGGAAAGCACGAGTATTATTGCACCAACCGCTAAAATGAGCCACAGATGAACACGGACAAAAACGGATCAGCAAATCAAAAGGTATGATTCGCCGCATCATTGTCGCCCTGGTGAGGCTGGCGCTGAGGATCTATTTTCAGCGCATCGAA
>JBKPPH010000110.1:0-5002 GCA_046733535.1 Acidobacteriota bacterium | reverse complement strand
GCCGCAGCGAATGTCGTTTTCGTCATCCACGTGATGGACGGCGAGAACGCCTCGCGCCTCATCACGGCCCTCGAACGATTCAAAGCGCGCCACGACGCCGTTGTCGTCATCAACTGCATGCCCGAGCTGATGCGCCGGACGCGCATGGGCCGGCTAAACGTCAACGCGCTCGCCGGAAAACGTGAGAGAAGCAAAGGCGAGACACTCTTGCGCTCGGTCGGCTCGTGGATCGGGAATCAAGCGCGGCGTGGCAGATCAAACCGAGGTCATAGCCAATACTTAAAGCTCGCGGATCGTCTGCCCGGCATTCTGAAGTTCGTACCCACGGCGGGCGCGTTTACCGACGCAAAGCATTATCTCTATCTCTTCTGCTACTTCCTCCAACCAACGCCGGCGAACATCCAGTCAATGCTGCTCTACTCGCTCGTGCAGTACGTCGACGACAAACGACTGAAGAAGCTGCGCGTCCCGAAACCCGAGCAGACGCCGTCGGTTGCGATTTATCACCCCGAAGCGCGTTCGTTGTTCGAGTCGTTCGCCGCGTATCGCAAGTGGTACAGGAAGCCGCTCGATCCGCACTCAACCATCGGGCTCTTGTTGATGCGGCCGCAGGTCGTGAGCAAGACGACGCGACACTACGACGCACTCATCCGCGCAATTGAAGCTGAAGGTTTGAGCGTCGTTCCGGCGATCGCAACCCTGATGGACAACCGCGAGGCTGTTTCGAAGTTTTTCGTCGAGAAGGGAAAGGCGACGGTCAGCCAGATCGTGTCGCTCACGGGTTTTAGTTTCGTCGGTGGCCCGGCGATGAACGACAGCGCCGCGGCGTCGGAGTTTCTGCGCGAATTGAATCTTCCGTATCGTTCGGCGGTCAGTCTCGACACGCAAACAATCGAAGCCTGGAGCGACTCTCAAACCGGCTTGAATCCCGTCCAGGCCGGCATGCAGATCGCGATACCCGAGATCGACGGCGCGACGGAGCCGTTCGTTTACGGCGGCATTCCCGCACGCGGACAGGAGCCCGTGGCGCTCGAAGATCGCTGCCTCCGGTTAGCCCGGCGCTTGCGGCGTTGGAACACGCTGCAAACCGCGGCTCGCGATCGCATCAAGCTCGCGATCGTGCTGTTTTGCTTTCCACCAAACAAGGGAAATATCGGCACCGCCGCTGACCTCGACGTGTTTCCGGGTGTGTTCGACGTGCTGAAGAGGCTGCGCGCCGAAGGTTATCGGGTTGATGTTCCTGATTCGGCGGATGATTTAAGACAGAGATTGATTGGCGGGAACTCGGAGCAGTTTGGTGTCGCAGCAAACGTGGTTTACCGGATGACTGTCCAGCAATACCGGCGGCTGTGTCCTTACGTTCGCGAGGTTGAACGCGATTGGGGGCCGGCGCCTGGAGTGATCAATTCATTCGGCGGTGATTTGCTGATTCAAGGCTTGAAACTCGGCAATGTCTTCATCGGCGTGCAGCCGACTTTCGGTTTCGAAGGCGATCCGATGCGTCTGATGATGGCGCGCAGCGGCTCGCCGCATCACGGCTTCCTCGCGTTCTACACTTATCTCTCGAAGGTGTTGAATGTGGACGGAGTGATTCACTTCGGCACGCACGGCGCGCTGGAGTTTATGCCCGGCAAGCAGATCGGACTCTCCGGCGAATGCTGGCCTGATCGACTGATCGAGGAGCTACCGAATTTTTATATTTACAGTGTCAACAACCCTTCCGAGGGCTCGATCGCGAAACGTCGTTCATACGCCGAACTGATCTCATACCTGACGCCGCCAATCGAAAACGCCGGCCTTTACAAAGAACTCGCCGGCCTCAAAGACCTCGTGATGGCTTACCGCCAATCAACAAACGACACGGAGCGGGATAGGCTTTACCAATCCATTGAAGCCCTCCGCGAGCGAGTCCATTTTTAACCGCGGATTATACGGATTTTAAATCGGATTTTTTATCCGCGTAAATCCGTGTTCTAAATTCCGCCGGTGCCACACGATGGATAAACGCTTCAACACCGTCAATCACGATCACGGGAATGTCGTACTTATATTTTCTGAGTAGCTCCGGATCAGATTCGATATTCACCTCTTCAAGCGTGAATTGATCGTTGCAGCCGGCGTCCCTGATCGCCGCTTTCGCCTCATCGCAGAGATGACATCCGGGACGGGAATAAATGATTACGTGGGGTTTTGACATCGATACTTCTTGCCAGAAGATCAGGAAATTATGTATAAATGACGCGCCGACCCATATTAATATTTTTATTGCTGTTGTGTTAGGTGCGGCGCTCTTCATGTTTAAGCAAATAATTCGTTCTGCTTCGCAGAGAGTGATCCCTGTTCGAGGGATAGTTGTATAGTTTTCACTCTGCTTGTTAAGTCGAAGTGTACCCACGGAAGAAATTTGCATTACCCGGCCATTCGCATTTGATCCGACGGAGGTTTGGACTTGGATAGTCAAGCCGATCAATTGTCTGCCCCGAGTGTAGGTAGGACGGCTGTCAGCGCGCCGCCAAGAGCTGCTGCTCCGGCAAAACCGTCAGCTCCTGCCGCCGTGGTGGAGACTAGCTCCGATCCTCCCGTGAACAAGATGCGACGCCGGATCGTCTGGGCCACGGTCGCCGGATCGCTGATCACTTTCTTCCTCATGTTCGTGCGGTTCTTCCTGCCGCGTTCAATTCTCGAACCTTCCAGCACATTTCGGATCGGGTCGCCGAACGATTACGCGCTGGGTGTCGATACGAAGTGGCAGCAGCAATACCGGATCTGGGTGACAAGAACGTCGGATCGTCTCTTCGTCATCTACGCGCGCTGCACGCATCTCGGCTGCACTCCTGACTGGAAGGCCAGTGAAAACAAGTTCAAGTGTCCGTGCCATGGCAGCGGTTACGACAGTGAGGGAATCAACTTCGAAGGCCCTGCGCCGCGGCCGATGGACCGGGCGAAGGTGACGCTCGACGCCGAAGGGCAGATCGTCGTGGATGTCGGCACGCTCTTCGAATGGCCAAAGGGCGAGAAGAGCGAGTTTGACGATAAGGACGCCTACATCAGCGTCTAGCCGCGGATAAACGGTTATGGCAGATAGTTCTGATCCAAAAGACACAAAGCAACTCACGACCGGCGAAGACGGCAGTAAAAGCCTGATAACGCGCGTGAAGGAAACCGGCGGCGCGCTCAAAGATCGCGCGATCGACGAGGCGAAGGAATACAAGGATCCGCAGGACACGCAGCTTTGGAAGTCGATCTTCCGCGTCTCGCACGATCGTTCCGATCCGCGCAACCGCTCGCTGGCGATTCTTTCAAACGTCTTCCTGCACCTGCATCCGGCGAAGATCAATCGCGACGCCGTGCGTTACCCGTTCACGTGGGGCATGGGCGGGATCACGTTCTACCTCTTCATCGTGCTGACTTTCACCGGGGTGTTGCTGATGTTCTACTACCACCCCACGAAGCTCGACGCATTTCGCGACATTCTGTATCTCGAGCACGACGTGCCGTTCGGAAAGTTGTTGCGCAACATGCATCGCTGGGCCGCGCACTTGATGGTCATCACGACCTGGCTGCACATGTTCCGCGTCGTGTTGACGGGTTCGTATAAACGGCCGCGCGAGTTCAACTGGTGCGTCGGCGTGGTGCTGCTGGTGTTGACCTTGCTGCTTTCGTTTACCGGTTACCTGCTGCCGGACGATCAGCTCGGTTTCTGGGCGGTGACGGTGGGCACGAACATGGCGCGCGCGACGCCGATGCTGGGTCACGAAGGACCGTTCGGACCGCAACTCGGGTTGACGGCTTATAACGACGTTCGTTTTGGTTTGCTCGGCGGATCGATCGTGGACTCGAATGCATTGCTGCGTTCGTACATCTGGCATTGCATCGGCATTCCCCTCGTCGCGTCGATCTTTATGGCAGTGCACTTCTGGCGCATCAGGAAAGACGGCGGCATCTCCGGACCCGCGCCGGTGATGCTCGAGTCGGAAATGAAAGCTATCGCTAAAAAGAAATAGCTACCATGCGAAGATTCATCAACAAGTGGACGATTTTGGGAGTGCTGTTACTGATTGCGGTCCTCTGGGCGATCAACGTCCAGGATTGGCATCAGCTCTGGACCATCTCGTCAGCGCCTGACAACGTGCCGATCGTGGCGATGTTGTTCCTCGTGCCGTTCTTCACGTGGATGGGCGTGAGGCAGGCGGTGGCGAACGATCGCCTCGTCGAACAGCTCGAAGCAGATCCAAAACTGGCGAAGACGCACCATCGCAAAGTCGAGCCGTGGCGGCCAGGCTGGGCACGAGAGCTACACGTTTGGCCCTATCTTGTTCGAATTGAATTTCTTGCCACCGTGATTGTCACGGTGGTTCTTTTTGTCTGGTCCATCACGCTCAACGCGCCCCTCGAAGAACCCGCAAATCCCAACCTGACCATGAATCCTTCGAAGGCGCCGTGGTACTTCCTCGGCCTCCAGGAGATGCTGGTCTACTTCGATCCGTGGATCGCAGGCGTGGTGATGCCGTCGATCATCATGGTCGGCTTGATGGTCTTTCCGTACGTCGATTCGAATCCACTCGGCAACGGCTATTACACGCTGAGACAGCGTCGCTTTGCGCTCTGGATGTTCGGCGCGGGCTTTCTGATGTGGATCGTTTTGATCGTCATCGGAACGTTTATTCGCGGGCCGGGCTGGATCTGGTTCTGGCCGGGACAGACGTGGGACCACAATGCGGTCGTGTTCGATAAGAACGTCGACCTCCACGACATGATCGCGCAGAGCGCGGTCGGCAAGGCGCTGCATCTCGGCTTCCTGGCTGTGAATCCGTTCAAGTTCATCTTCGGATTGTTAGTGGTCAGCGGCTTCTATCTGGTGGGCGCGCTCTTCTTTCACTGGCTGATGACGGTCGACTTCAAGAAGATCCGCTTCCCGCGCCGCTTCACTCTGACTGAGCTTCATCGCAGCCTGTTTCCGAAGAACGAATTCGAGCAGAAACTGTTGGCGCGCACGAGCCTG
>JBKPPH010000109.1:0-4521 GCA_046733535.1 Acidobacteriota bacterium | reverse complement strand
ACGTAAATGTCACAATCGCAAAGGTTCCTCGAGCAGAAACAGTAATGCGTACCAGTTCCCCTTCATGACCGCTGTATCTCAAATCATCGTGATCGATTTCTACCATTGTGGAATCCTCCTTCGTTGCTACTCGATGCGCGTCGTCGGAGACAGTGGGGCACCACTCGTCCTCCCAGTCGAGCGATGCCCCGGCCCCGCACCGCGCACAGAGTGCGAGGCCAATCACGTTCAGTCTTTAGTCACTATGAATCTGGCTCGGTGGGTACGATCCAAGTGTGCAAGTTTTCAGGGCACGACCTTTGTAGCGTGCTCACTCCAACCGCTCTGGCCTCCGGCACTCACGGCGGCGACACGAAACCAATAGCGTTTCCCGCTGGGTAAGTTGGCGATTGTTTTGCTGCCGGAAGTAGCGATTCCTACATGTGTCCAACCAGTGGGAGTTGCCGGGTCCAGACTCGCTTCGATCGTATAACTGCGCGCATTCGCTACCGGCTTCCAAAGCAGATCGACCTCGCCTTCATGTTCACCGGCGGTGGCGCTAAATGCTTGAGGTGTGGTTGGCAGCGTCGGTGTCGAGCGAGATGCTTTGGTCTCCATGCCAGCGCTTGTGATTACCGTGTCGTCTTTGCCGGCAATGCTCTCAACATAGCCCGCGAGTTGAGTCAAAATCTGCTCGACTTTCACTGTCGCATTATCTTGAGCGGTGACTCGTGTAGCGATCTCCGATTTCGCTGATTGGACCAAAGCATTAGCTTGCGCAAGCTCGTCCAATGCAGCAGTCACCTCTGCGAGCGCCGGAGTCGGCGCAGGGAAGCGCGTGTTATTAGTCATCGAGCTTACGATGTGCCGGCCCTTCGCCAGCTTTTCCGTAACAGTCAGATTTCGTAAGTTAAGTCTGATTCGAGCCATAAAATTCTCCTTCGGTCAGATTGGGTCAATGGGAAGACAAGGGGAAGACAAGTTGGCTGTAAATTGCAGATTGAACGGCCCGCGCAATGTATTGAACTCGACGGTTCGCATCCATGATCTTCCAACTCTTATCTTGAAGTTGAGCAGCACCCTGTTTGCATTTGATAAATTGCAAGTTGAAACTCAGAAATCATGTATTGAAGTTCAGAGGTATTGGATTGAAGTTGACGAACCTCACAATTGAAATCGCGGATTCATGTCTTGAAGTTGGCAATTCCTGCTTGCTAATTCGTCGAAAGCAATGATTATCTCGGAATTTCAAAATAGTATTTGCCAGGTTCAATGCATGAACGCCCGCAACCATGTAAAGTCATGGCCCAATATGAGAGAGAAATTTGCGGTGCTTGTTAAGAGCCCGGCAGATCATTCAGCTAAGCCGAGCAGTCACTTACAAATTTCCCGCCCGCTAACGATTACCGCCGTGCTAATTGAAGCCTTTGCAGTTATCGTTGTAGCGTTTTGCTTTGCACTGGTCGCAGAACTCGCCTGATTTAGGTTTTTCTTTGGTGGATTCGTAGTCTGATTTGGGCCAATGGCGGCAATTCGAGCAGAAATGCCAGGTATCTCGATTACGTTTGCGGCGATAGATTGTAGTCATGGTTTTTTCGGTGCTCTTTTGGAAGGCTTCTGGGCTTCGATTCAGAGCGAAGTTAAAAAACGCATTGGGAGACGAAGAAATCAAACTGGCGGTGGGCCATCTTTTATCCTTCAAACTACGCGACGCAAGGTATGGTAGAGAACGGGAGAAAGTCTTTATAAAGATCTCAAAGTTTTTTCAAATCTGGCTTTGAGATTTTTCACGAATCCGTGTCGACCTTTAACTGTGGTGGACCAAGGATGGGCCAATCACTCTTGGACGCGCAGGCATGCAAGGTTTGTGGCAACGACTAATGCTTTTGTTAACGCACGAATCTTTGAAAAGTTTCTTTGGGAGAGTGAAAGGAGTGAGATTTTTTGAGAGTTCTCTCTATGGTGAGAAGCTGACAAGCCGCTAATGTGTTTAATAGAAGGAGAGCCCCAGTGTCCACCGGGACTCTCATCTCGACATCAACCTATTGCCGCAACAACTCAGCGTCCACTTTCGTGATCAGAGCATCCACGATTCCGTACAGGTTCAACTCGCCGCAGCGTGTGAAGGCGACGTGCTTCGCTGTGTTCGCGAGTAGTTTGGGATGTGGAGAGTTTTCAATCTTGCCCATCAAGACGAACAGCTCCGCGGCAGATTGATCGCTCCGACAGATTATTTCTGCCAGTGCTGCGACCTTCTCTTCATTAGAATCATCTACGTTCGTCTCGGGGTCGAGCGAGAAGTCAATCGTGTCGATAATTGCTTCACCCGCATCGGCGCGCCGCACGAGATCAGCGAGCCACGGATCATTGATCTCCAAAGCATAACGAACAATCTTTCGCCACTCCGGATCGATCGAGCGGTCGTTTATCACTGACTGAGCACGACGTCTGAGAGCGTCGGTGATTGTGATTTGGCTTGTTTCGGTTTCGTGAGGTGTTTCTGTACGTAGTGATGCGCTACTATGAGTGACCATAATCTTCAGCCTTTCTATTCAAGGTTGACGGTTTAGGGCTGGCTTAGTGTTGGCGCACAAGTCGGCCCGCTTCATTGTTGGAGGCGTGGCCGCACTATACGTCAGCAATTTTCGGTTGTCATTAATAAAAGCTTTAGTGGTCCAACGTCTTTGAGATTGCGGAAACAAAAAGAGGGCGCTACCGTTTGCACGAATAGCGCCCTGGCCTCACGTTCTGGGCGACCATGAGGCAAATCGCACCGCGCGAACAAGTCCGACTTTAAGAACTTCGCCGAAAAGCGCGCCTGTGCGAATAACCTTGCTGTCTAATCTCACTTGATGTTCTCCGCTTACTGAAAGTCAGTTCCGTAACCGCAAGCTCATCATCTGCTAAATCATTAATCAAAACTCCAGAGACTTTTGAGTAGCGAAGTAGCGTAAGTAAGCTGGGATACCGTGTTCCATGCTCATATTCGTTGATACGGGCTGAGATTTCATTGATGTTCAGGACCTCGACCATCTGCGATTGGGTCTTATCGAGTTTTTTACGGATCGCCAGTAACTTGGCAGGCAACAGGTGTGGCGTTTCAAGTTTATGGCCCATCAATTTACATCCCGGCGCATTTATAAGTTTGTCCGCCACAGAGCCATCCGCGACTACTTTTGCGCCCCTTTCGCGGATGGCTCTTTTGGTGGAAGATGGCGTCCCCTCACCAAGACGCATCTTCGATGCGAGGGTCATTCATTCCTCAGGTCCACGTCTCACTCCTGCTGTCCGCGTGCGTTTGCACTCCTGTTCAAAGTCTGTTAGCAGAGCCACTCATGACCCACCTTCACGAGTGGCTCTTTTGTGGAAGATGCAGGTCTAGTCACCGCCTCACCTTCCAAATGGTTTATGAAAATCGTTGTACTTGTTAGGACCGGCACCATGGGATCGGTCAGCTCTTTCCCCCGACGTGGGAAACACACCATCCGTGCTTGCAAAGTAAACGTGAGAGCGAAACATCCTATATAGAAAACTTCGAATCACTTTTATCGCGTAGCAAGGTTAAAGACGAGGTGCGGATTATAGTGATGTCGAATGCTCGGTCAAGCAAAACTGTTTTTGGAATACCAATACTCTCCTGGTCTATCAGGGTACCCGGAAGGTAATAGACGCTAGTTGCAACGAGCGATGTAGGTTAATCCCTTTAGCAGCAGATGCTGCACGTTTGCAAGGGCCATTACTCGGAAACTGGAGAGAGCAAAAGGTTACGGTTCTGCGTTGTAACAACCGGGGAATTAGAGTACGATTTGAATGCCCTTTACCCAGCGCACACTGCGACCTGTAGCGCACCGCACCTCGTGCCATCTAGGGCAACCTCCCGAACGATTTCAGTAGATTGTCAGCAGGAGCTCCGTGAGAATTGTGGGTGCTTGTTCAGTCGATGTCGGCTGTGTTAGGTCGTCGCTTGTTGACGCGTTTATTGATGCAGCTGATGTCGGGATCGGATCGCTTTTACCCGGACCCTGAATTTCTCCTCCCAATGCGAGTGTCGAGCTTGAGATCACTAACATGGCTGCAAAGAAAAAGCATCGAAGTCTGTTCATTGTTTTAGATCCTTTTGGAGTGGAAGCAGTCTGGTCATCAGACCAAAAATCGTTGAGCTTAAAATCATAACATCAATAGTCGCAGATACGACTAAGGTTGCAACGAACGCTACTAATGGAAACGACGAACCAGCCAAAAGAAACCCGCCAGGCGCGCGACTGGCAAGCCAGGCGAGCGTGCGAAGATGCCTATAAGCTCGAACGAGCTGGTGATTATGAAGGAGCTCGTTTCGCATTACGAGTACTGTGGAGCAGGATCGGTGATCGGCCCGCGATCGACAAACTTCCGTCCGATACACAGGCAGAGGTGTTGTGGAGAGTTGGGGCCTTGTCTGGATGGCTTGGCAGCGCAAACCAAATCCCCGGTGCGCAGGAGTTCGCGCGCGATCTACTGACTGAGAGTATTACCCTCTTTGAGTCGCTGGGCCAGCAGGACAAA
>JBKPPH010000108.1:0-26082 GCA_046733535.1 Acidobacteriota bacterium | reverse complement strand
CCAACTCCACGCCCGTCGTGTAGGTCGTGTACTCCGTTGGGCCATACAGATTTTGTACGCGCTGCACTGAAGTTTCGGCATAGATCTGTTGCACCAGCTTCTGCTGCAACGCTTCACCCGCAAGGTTCACCGCGAGTACGTTTGGACCCACCGCTTGCAGCCGCAGCAGTTCGGCCATGGCAGAAGGCACTGTGTTAATCAGTGTCACTGCGGCGGCTGCTTTATGCCGCGCGAAGTGCAACGCATCATCCGCCACAATCACCGACCCGCCACAACTCAACGGCGCAAAGATCTCGAACACTGAGAGGTCAAAGCAGATCGAAGTGGCGAGCAGCACGCCCGACAACTCTTCCGCCGAGAAGCTCTGCTGAGCCCAGTGCAGGAAGTTCACCACGCTCTCGTGGGCAATCGCCACGCCTTTCGGCCTGCCGGTCGAGCCCGAAGTGTAGATGATGTGTGACAGATTCAGCGCTTGCGCGCACGGCCTTGGATTGTCCGTGCTCTGCTGCGCTATCAAGTCCGCCTCAGCATCCAGTCGCAGCACCTGCACTCGCTGCTCCTCCGCCATGGACCAGCTATCCGTGAGCGCCTGCTGGCTGATCATTACCGCCGCCCGCGTGTCTTCGAGCATGAAGCGCAGCCGCTCGCTCGGATACGCCGGATCCATCGGCAGATAAGCGCCCCCCGCTTTCAGCACCGCCAGCAGGCTGATGATCATTTCCGGCGAACGTTCGAGCAGAATCGCCACGCGTGTCTCCGGTCCCACGCCTAGCTGCCGCAGGTGATGGGCCAACTGGTTCGCGCGCTGGTTCACTGCCTCATAAGTGAGTTGATTATCTTCACCGATGAGGGCAATCGCTTGCGGCGTCTTCTGCACCTGGGCTTCAAACAACTGGTGCAGGTATTCTTCGCGCCGGTAGTCCTGCTTCGTGTTGTTGAATTCCTTCAGCCGCCGCTCCTCGGCTTCGCTCAACAACCCGACTTCCGAAATCCTGAGCTCAGGACGTGCAGCGACTTCGTCGACCAGGATCTTGAAATGCTCCAGCATCCTTGCGACGGTGCTACTGTCGAACAGATTTCTGTTGTACTGGAGTGCGACGTTGAGTTCGTCGCCGATCGGCGCAACCACCATCGAGAGGTCAAACTGAGCTATCTCCTGATCGAGCTCAACAGATTCGAGCGCGAGCGAACCAAGCTCGAGACGCGCTCCCTTTTCACCCATGACGAAGCCGGCTAACGACGGATCGCTGAACGCAGGCGTCTTCTCAAACACGAACGTCGTTTGAAACACGGGTGAGCGGCTTGCGTCGCGGTCTGCGCAAAGTTTGTCGACCAGCAGTGCAAAGGGATACTCCTGATGCTCAAATCCCGCGAGCACCAGCTCTCTGAGTTGCGCAAGAAATTGCCGGAACGTCAGCTCACTCTTTACGGTCGCGCGAAGCGGAATCGTGTTGACGAGATAACCGACGAGTTGCTGGAACCGCGCATCAGTTCTGCCACTGGTTGGAGTGCCGACTATCAACTCCTGCTGGCCGGTGTGTCGATGCAAGAGCGTGAAGTACGCGGCAAGCAGCACGGTGTAGACAGTCGTGAGATTGTCGCTCGCCAGCTCTTGTATGCGGAGCATAGTTTCGCGTTCGAGTTTGATCGACGCTGATGCTCCTTCGTACGTCTGAACGGAAGGTCGCGGGTGATCGGTGGTTAAATTAAGGAACGGCAGCTCGCCCGCCAACTGCTCCTGCCAGTAGTCGAGCAACTGCGCGCCTCGCGGTCCATCGAGCATCAGTTGTTGCCACTGCACGTAATCGTGGTAACTGACCTCGGCTGGGCCAACATTGGCTGACGCTCCAGTCTCCTGGGCCGTGTAGAACGCGCCTAACTCCTGCACCAGGACTGCCAGTGACCACATGTCGATCACGATGTGGTGCGCCGCAATCAGCAGTAAGTGTTCGCCGCCCGCCAGCGCAAACAACGTCACCCGGAACACAGGGCCGTTCTCGAGATCGAAGGGCCGGAGGGTCTCTTCCCGCAGTCGCTCCGCGACTCTCTGTTCTGACCAACCGCTTGCGTCGTCTTCATAAAACGAAACTGGCACATCGTTTCGAATGCTCTGGACCGGATCTCCGTCTTGCGCCGTAAACCTCGCGCTCAACTCCGGGTGCCGCTCAATCAAGGCCTGAAACGCATTCTTCAGAACGTCGACTTTCAAGCCGCCGCGAATGCGCGCCGCGCCGACGACGTTGTACGACGCGTTCTGCGGCGCCAGCCGGTGTAAGAACCAAAGAGCAGCCTGGCCGTGTGAAAGCGGGAACGTCTGCTGGCCACTTGCCGATAGAGCCTCGCGCGATGATGGCTGTTCGAGTTGCTCCAAAACGTGCGCCGCGAGTTCTGAAATGGTCACGTCCTGCATGAACGTGATGACCGGCAGTGACGCGTCAAAATTCTGCTCGATGCTGTGGGCCAACTCGAGCGCTGCGAGCGAATCCAGGCCATAGCGAGTGATTGACACGTCCACATCGATCTGTGAACGGCTGAGACCAAGTATCGACGCAACTTTCGCAGCCATCCACTCCTTGATCGCTTCGTAACCGTCAACAGGCGCGGCTGTCGCGCCTTCAGGCTCAATTGAGGATTCGGAAAGCTCCCAACTGAGCACGATATCCAGCTTGCCTTTGGCGAAGGCGTTCTTCATCGCCTGCCGCCGGATCTTCCCGCTGGACGTTTTTAATATCGTGCCGGGTTTGATTAGCGCAACGCCATAGAGTTGCAGGTCGTGTTCCTCGGCCAGTACCTTGCGGATGTTATCGATGGCAGTGGCGACGTCATTGGCGCGGTAATCCTTCGTAACTTCGTGAACGACGATCAAACGCTCTTCGCCGTCAATGTCGAGAGAGAAAACAGCGCCTTCTCCAGGCCGCAGAGACGCATCACAAAATCCGACGGAGTGCTCGATATCCTCCGGATAACAATTGCGGCCGCGAATAATGATGAGGTCTTTGAGACGGCCGGTGATGAACAGTTGGTCACTGTGGATAAACCCGAGGTCGCCCGTGCGCAAGTAAGGCCCTTCACCGGTGTCAGCGAGAGACGCCTGAAATATCCGTGTCGTCTCGCCAGGGTTATTCCAATAACCTTGCGCGACACTCGGGCTCGAGATCCAGATCTCACCAACTCGATCCGGGCCGCATTCGAGCAACGTTTCCGGATCAACGATCCTGAGCTGCTGTTCTCCCAAACCCGTGCCACAACTCACAAGCCTTCGCGCATCCTGATCATCGGTGGCGGCGACATCGTTTTGCTCGAGTGAACTGCGCTTGAAGGCGCCGACTTCAGGATCCGTTTCCCTTGGACCGCCGGAAACGAACAACGTAGCCTCCGCCAGACCATAACAAGGGAAGAATGCGCGCCGTTGAAATCCGCAAGGCTCGAACGCCGCACAAAACCGATCGAGTGTTTCCGGCCGTACAGGCTCAGCGCCGTTGAATGCCACCGTCCAACTACTGAGATCCAGTGCCTCGCGTTGCGCGGGACTGATCTTTCGAACACAGAAGTCGTAAGCGAAGTTAGGACCGCCACTCGTCGTCGCGCGATATTTCGAAATCGCCTCCAGCCAACGAAACGGCCTTTGCAGAAACGACATCGGCGAGAGCAAAACACATTGAGCGCCGACGTGCAGCGGTTGCAGCACGTTGCCGATCAAGCCCATGTCGTGAAACAGCGGCAACCATCCGACGATGATCGACTGCTCGGATTGCCCGAAGCCTCGCTGGATCATCTCTTCGTTGTGAAGCAGGTTCCCGTGGGTGATCATCACGCCTTTTGGACTCGCCGTTGAGCCGGACGTGTACTGGAGGAACGCGAGAGTTTCACCGTTGACGGCCGGTTCCTTCCACTGTGTGGCCCACGAGTCGCCGATGGAATCGACCGCCAGCCATTGCAGCATGTTCAGAGCAGCGTTCTCAGTTAACCAGCGTTCGATCTGCGACAGGATGGCTTGTGTCGTCAGCACGATGACGGGCTGCGCGTCCTGGATCACCGCCGCGAGCCTTTCGAGATTGCGGTTCTGGCGCGGCGGGTATGCCGGAACGGCGGCAGCTTCCGCATACAGGCAGCCAAAGAACGCGGCGATGTAGTCGAGGCCCGGCGGGAAAAGAAGCAGCACGCGCTGCCGTGAGGCACCGGCGCTTTGCAGTCGAGCTCCGATGGCGCAGGCGCGCTGGTCCAACTCTGCGAACGTCAGACTGCTTTCCGCAGTCGGCCCGTCTGGAAGAAACGTGTAGAGATTTCGGTCCGCATAGGTCTGAGCTCTCGAGCGCAAAAGCTCGACGATGCTCGTCCACTGCGAACGAAAGCGAGAGATATCTCCGCTGTACGCCAGGGTAGCGTCCATTTCTTAGTCCAGCTTGAAAACTTTTGGCGTCGGGAGGTGGAAAAATTAAGCAGCGCTCTGTGCTTTTTCAGCGGGTTGCGCAATGAGGTCCAGGCTGTCCGGAATGATAAACCGGAGTTGTGTGTTGCAGAAGTCTTTCCATTGGTCGGTGACTTTGTCGAAGATCACGTCTTCGTCGGCCCACATTGACTTCGTAACTTTATAGTCCTGATGCAGGAAGACGACATAGGTGTCGGCGAGCTCTTGAGGTTCGTTGTTGAGTTTGTTTTCGGACCACTCGGAGTAGCGGCGCAGATCTCCGAGATGGTACGCAGTGCAGTATTTGCGCTCAGCGTTCTGGGCCTGACCACTTTGGGCTTCGGCCTGTCGCAAACGCTTCACGACTTCGGCGTGACCAGCAGCGAGAGCAATCATCTGTGGAGTTCGCAGATCACGTCCCACCGCGAGCGGATCGGCGCCGTGTTGCAGCAGCAGCTCGACGACCGGGAGATGACCTCTGCCGGCGGCCCAGTTGAGAGGAGTCCAACCCTGTTTGTCCTGCTGGTTGACGTCCGCTCCGGATTCGATCAGTTCCTTAACTGATTCGGTGTTGCCGGCTTTCACTGCCTCGATTAGTTCCATCTGACTCATGATTTGTCCTCCATCAATTTTGCAGCGTGTCCTAAAAACTCGAGATCATTGTTGGACACAGTCAGTACCGAAACGCGCGTGGATCTTCGGCATGCGATATTCTTAGCGTATTGATGCACCACGTCGCACCGACGCTACCGCGTTACGGTACTGACCGTATCCAACAGTGACTCTTGAGGCAGAGCTGAGTGACATGCAAGCAGTTGCTCCACTCGATCCGATAACGTCGCGATACTCGGAAATTCATACACGTCGCCGAGCTTGACCTCTGCATGCAACTCTTCACGCATTCGCCGCAGCAAGCGAATCGCTGTCATCGAGTCGCCGCCGAGCTCGAAGAAGTTTGCCTGCACATCGATCGCGTCAACGGCCAGTAATTCTTCCCAGATCGCTGAAAGCCGCTGCTGAACGGTCAAAGAGTTCCCATTCACTGCCCGATCCGCCTCGCGATTTTCAGTTGTCTCGAACAGAGATTCGAGCTTGGCGCGATCGACTTTGCCGTTCACCGTCAGCGGCAGTTTGTCGAGACGTGAAAACTGAATCAACGACAACATCTGAGGAAGCAGCCGCTCCTGCGCAAACACTCTTACTTCCTTTTCCGTTACTTCCGCGTCGACGGCAGCGAAGTAGCAGATAATCGCAGACAGCCCATCAGCGTCGATGTGATCCGGCGCTACCGCGGCAACGTCGCGAATACCCGGATGCTCTGCGAGAATGCTCTCAATCTCGTCAAGCTCGATGCGATATCCGCGAATCTTGACTTGACGATCCTTCCGCCCGATCAACTCGAGATTTCCATCGCTGAGCCATCGTCCCAGGTCGCCAGTCCGGTACGCTCGTCTCTGTCGTCCCTCGTGAGAAATTCGGCAGAACGGACGGTGAGACATCTGCTCGCCTGAGACATAACCGCGTGCGAGCCACTCGGACAGAATAACGATTTCTCCGATCTCTCCCGGCGCGGTGGGCTCGTCGTTCTCATCCAGAATCAGTACATCTGCGTCCCCGATTGGCTTGCCGACAGGCACGTTCACCGAATCAGGACACTTCGTTTCCGGAATCGGATAAAAGAGTTTGACTACCGTCGACTCCGTTGGACCATAGAGATTGAATAAAGATATCGAGTCGCCAAAACGCTCGCGCCAACTGATCACGTCATGCCAACGCAACATGTCTCCGGAGATTAGGACCGATCGCATCGACTGCAAAGCGCGACCATCGTCGGGGAGTCGCAAGAGCGCCCGCAACAAGGTGGGCACGCAGCACATCACAGTAATGCCGCTGTCGTGTATCCATTCCAGAAATTTTTTCGGATCGATTACCGTCGTCCGATCGGCAATACAAACGCGCGCTCCGCAAAGCAACGGCACCAACAACTCTTTCAGAGAGAAATCGAACGACAGTGGGGCCGTCTGGCTGAACCTGTCAGTTTCGGAGACTGCAAATTCCTTAGCTTGCCATCTCAGGTAGTGGACCAGACTCTTGTGACTTCCCTTCACTCCTTTGGGACGGCCTTCGGAGCCGGAGGTGTAGATCACGTAACAATCGTCCGGGTAAGCGGACGGCTCAGTATTTGTCACACTGTCTAAATGAAAGCTTGTCGCCGAGTGGCCGTTGGACCGTTTATCGCCGGCGATAATTGGCGGTGTCGAATTGCCGTTCATGTTCGACACGGCTTCGACAAGCAGAGGCTTGAGTGAGGCTTCGGTGATTATGACGTGGGGCGCCGAATCTTTGATCACCCACTCCAACATCTTCAGCGGCGTTTTAGGATTAATCGGAACGACGATTCCGCCGGCGTTCCAGATGCCGAGAAGAGTGGGGAGTGTGGCTAAAGATCGGTGTTGGAAGATTCCTACGGCTCCGCCCGGTCGCAGTCCAGAGTTTCTCAGACCGCGGCTGATGTCCAGCGCCTGGCTCTTCAGCTCGCAATAACTCAGTCGGGCGCCGTTGTGTTCGACGGCGACTGCGTCCGGACTTCTACTTACCTGATCAAAGATCAGTTGCTCAACTCTGTTCATAACCACGGGCGATTCAGAAGCTGGGGGCCAGCTTCAAAGGATGAACATGATTAGCAGCACTAACAGGATTCTATTCGTACCGAAGCGCCTGCAGCGGATCGACCTTCATGGCGCGACGCGCCGGAACGATACACGCCAGGATGGCGACGAACACCACCACTATAGAGATAACGGCAAAGGTCAACGGGTCAGTCGCCGTGACGCCGAACAGCAGCTTCTGTAGAAAGCGCGTCAAGCCATACGCCGCGAAAAGCCCAAGCGCGACTCCTATCAGGGCGAGTTTCATTCCGTGACCTAAGACGAGGCGAAGAATGTCGCTGCGTTGCGCGCCGAGAGCGAGACGAATGCCAAACTCCTGCGTCCGCTGACCAACCAGATACGAAATGACGCCGTAAAGTCCGATACTCGCTAACAGCAACGCGACGACCGCGAAGATGTCGAATAGCGTGGTAGAGAACTGGAAGTTTTTAAGCTGGTTGCCAATCACCTCTTTCATCGTACGAGGTTTGGCAATTACATTCTGAGTGCTGTTCTTGTATATGACATTACGGATCGCATCAAACGGGATCGGCTGTCCTTCGTCAACTCCGATCAGCACAGTCAAATCATACGAACGGTTGTCTAGTTGTACGAACGGTTCGTAAAGTTGGGCTTGAAGCTCGTTCGTTTCATCGGCATCGATACTCCACTGTTTGACGTGCGCGACCACGCCGACGATCGTCTGTGGTTTCTTATCTCCCTGTTGAATGTGCTTGCCGAGAGGGTCTGTGTCGCCAAAGTACTTGTGGGCCAGTACCTCGTCGATTATGGCGACGTGTTCGGCGCGTTCATCATCCTGCTCGGTGAAGTAGCGACCCCGCTTGAGCGCTATACCCATGGCGGTGAAATAGTCGGGTTCGATCCGGTAAGTCAGCGCCCAGTGCATGTCGCTTTGACTTTCAGGCTTGGTCTCCGTCTCGGGAATGAAAAAAGTGATGTCGTTCTCTGCCACGAGGGGAAATGCGCCGCCTGAGAATGAAACGTAGCGGACGCCCGGCACCGCTTTAATCTGGGCGCGCAGGTCGCGGACAACTTCGCGTGTTTCGTCGCCGTCGCCACGGGCCTTCATGTCTGGAGGCAGGCTGAAATTGAAAGTCAGCAGGTTGTCTCCGGTACGATATCCGGGATCAACGTTCCAAAGAGCGGACAAGCTGCGAATCATCAGTCCCGCTCCGATCAGCAGTACCACCGCTAGTCCCACTTCAACCGCGACCATCACGCCCTGCGCGCGTCCGCGTGTACTTCCCGTGCGACGCTCACCTTCCTTCAGTGTTTCTGACAAGCTCCATCCCGAGAGTTTGAGGGCTGGAGCAACTCCGGACACGATGCCGGCGAACACTGAAGTTACAGTCGCGAAAATCAACACGCGCGAATCCACTCCGACCTCTGCCGAGCGTGGCACGGAAGACGGAAATACCGCCAACGCGGCCTTTGTACCCCAAGCCGCAAACAGCAATCCCAACGTGCCGCCGGTTATAGCGAACAGCATGCTGTCAACCAGCGACTGCCGTAACAAACGCCACTTGCCCGCGCCCAGCGCCGCGCGAATTGCATATTCACGGGTTCGGCCCATCGAACGCGCGAGCAGAAGGTTGCCGACATTCACACATGCGATCAGCAGCACAAACCCGACTGCTCCAAGCAACATCCACAGGATCGTTCCAATGTCGCCGACGATCAGTCCCTTGAGTGAGTCAAGCTTCGCGCCCTGGCCCCTGTTGGTCGCCGGGTAAGTGTTCGAAAGATTCTCCATTAAGCGGTTCAAGTCCACGGCCGCCTGGTCAATGCTGACGCCCGGTTTTAGGCGGCCGATCCCGCGAAGTCCTAAACCGGCACTGCGACTCTTCAATGAGCGAATACCCAACTGCCCGATTGGCTGATACACATCAAAGTTGCCGAAGGTAAAGTCTTTCGGCAGTACGCCGATGATCTGGTACATCTTGTCATCGAGATTCACCATTTTGCCGATGACGTCCGGTGCACCACCAAACTTGCGCTCCCAAAGTTGGCTGCTGATCACAACCACTGGCTGTGCGCCTTCAAGATCTTCGCCTGCTACAAAAGTACGTCCGAGCTGCGGCTTGACATCGAGCACCTTGAAGTAATCCGCAGACACTGATCTGGCGTCGAGGCTTTCGGATTCACCGGTGCCTATCAGGCCGAGAGTAGTTCGCCGGTGAATGGCCATCGAGGAAAACGTTTGGTTCTCTCTTTGCAGATCAAGAAAATTGGGATAAGTCAGAGCGCCCCTGTCGAAGTTGGGCTTGCTCTGTGAAATCGAGACGAGTTGCTCAGGATGCGGAAACGGCAGCGGAGCAAGCAGCACGCTGTTGACCACCGAGAAGATGGCCACGTTAACGCCGATACCCAGCGCGAGCGTCAATACGACGATCAGGGTGAAGACCGGGCTTTTCTTAAACATTCTAAGACTGAGGCGTAAGTCCTGGAGCATTTGTTCACCAATCCTTTGTTCGCGAGTTGTGAGAGCGAAGCGCCAGTTTACCTGATCACGAGGACATCTGTCGCAGCGTTCACACGCTGTATTGAGAATACAGGTTTACCCATTTTCCCCCCGACCATATCAGGATCGAGGTACGTATCCATCAGTTTCGTCCTGAGTAAGATTCCTTTATCGAGCATCCACTTCAACGTCGTTTGAAACGCATTGTCCCCACCGCTCGCAACGAGCTTCTCCAAACGCTTGACTTCGATGACGGGCTCATTACTCATCACTTCGAGCACCGCTTTGCATTGTTCCCGGTGGGCCTCGGGTATCTCATATTCAAGCGGGAAGATCGGATCGTCCGGCAATAACGTGTTTGATTCGACTCGGACCGGGACAGCAAACACCAACAACTGGTTCGGTTCAAGTGGCTCGCCGGCAGCGATCACGTTTTCAGTAAGTCCGGTGAAAGGGGTGATCAGTTCCTTGTACAGGTCGAATGAACTCTGACCGCGCTGAAACGACGGTGGAGAAAGTTCATTGGGCAGGCACTCGAGCCAGAGTTGATTCGCAAAATCTGAAATGCTGAGAGGCTGGCTATCGTTCCTCGTCACTTTCGTGCATTCGCTCAGAATTGATTCCAGCAATTCGGCGAAGCGCGGTTGTGAGGCGAGTTCCTTCGCATAACCGGGACATCTTTCGCGAAGTCGCTCCAGAGCGTCCTCATTCTCTAGTAGAAAAACAATTCTATTGATTGCCTCCCACCAATTGAGCTTAACGCCCGAATCGGTTACCACCGTGCTGATCTGATATCCAGTCTCGCCATGTTTGATAACGTCCTTCAAGCCGCCCCAACTGGTCCCGATAACGGGCGTTCCACAGGCCATTGCTTCTACCTGGGCGAAGCCGAAATTCTCATCGTGATGAAGCGTCAGGTTAACGAGCAGATCGGCCACGGCGTAAAGCTCCCGCAGCTGCGAAGCACCTTTGCGGCCGATTAAGTGTACCTGGCTCTTATTGATTCGAAGCTGGTCCATCAGCCTCATGAGAGTCGCAGTTGTACTGACCGGGTACATCCCTAATGCCGTAAATGGAGTGTTAGATGGTTCACCCGCGATGACTAGATGAACGTTGGGCACGAGATCCTGAAGCACGCTGAAAATCCTGAATAGCGTGTGCAGGTTTTTTTCGATAGTGATGCGTCCGGAATACAGCAGGATCTTGTCGTCTGGCTGAAAACCCATCTCCGCTTTGATCGATTGTCTTTGTTGTTCGTCGATGGGATAAAAGGTTGATTCGTCAAACGCGAACGGGATTTTTCGTATGCGAGCATTTTTGAAAAACTTCTCGGTGATCTGAACGTCGCCATCGCAATTACCGACGAGGATATCGGTCGACTTCAGATGGCGGGACCACAGGGCCATTTCCGCTGCGCCCCTGGACATCGAGCCCATCAGGAAACCGACGTACGGAGGTTGAGGATCAATCTCGTCTCGGGCGCGAAGTACTCGGTCGTCTATTCTGCCGATGACGAGGTCACAACTGCGAAGGAAATCCTGACAGAGCGCTTCCTGTTTGCGTCCCAACACGTAGTAATACTCAAGCGGGCGGCGGACGATCTCATGGCGTTGCGCGAGCGTTCGCTCGAGTTCCTGAAACACGTTTGTCACGCTCACCAGCGCGAAGTCTTCGGCGATTACTCCGACCTTCATCGTGAATTCAATCTCTCAACGGGTTTGATGTGTCGCAGTTTGAGTGCTCTATTCAACTCACAGTCACCCGACGCTACCGCTACTTGTTGTTGAACGTTTGTGAGGACATGGCTACCGCCATTGGAGACGACTGGATCTCCTTTAAGCTAAATCTATTTGCTTGTCCCCCCGGGATAGATGCAATACCAGTTCTGGCCCGTAGCTCCCGTTGAGAGAGAGATACACGGCCAGTTATCTACGAAAAATAATTCCGCAACTGGGCTAGGTGATTATTGTCAAGTTTCGGGAGGGTGCGCAGTATTCCATTACAACGACTGCGTGTCAATACCTATTCCAAACAAAGTGGGCAGCATAGATTGCAAAATGAATATTTGTTCATTACGTGGAAAACGGTCGTGTTGAAGGTGTCATTAACAACATCGTTTGCGTAGCTGTCGCAATCGCAGCCTCGCTAAACGGTAACGTCGATGGAGCGACGTTGCGCCATTCGTCGAGTTGATCCTGACGATTCGCGCTTGACGGATCGCCCGACTGTCCAAGCGGCAAGCAGAGCCGCGTTGAGTCCCAATCGCTCAAGTCTGCAATGAAACGCATGGAAACTTTGGGGCCCGCGTTGACTGTCGGCATCGAGCCGCCGGTGTTTTGCGGGAACGTCGTCGTCGCGAAGCGCGATCCGGCCGACGGGATTTTTTCGAGCGGATGGGGGAAGCGGACCTGTGCGAGTCTACCCCACGTCCATTCTCTTCTGTCGGCGCCGAACTGACTTGAAAGCACACTGACAGCCTCTCGATAACACGCGAGCAGAAGAGACTGGTAGGACGTAAATCCTTCCGGCAGCCATGCTGTCGGACGTTCAGTGATCAGTCTATCCAGGAATGTTGCTTCATTTCGCCATTCGTATAACTGCGCCAGTTCCGTGCCGAGTGCGGCTTCGAGTATGTGACGTCGAAACGACTTGCGCATCTCGGTGACGAGCGGCAAAACCGCGGACTCGGAATTTGAATACGCCTCCCATCCGTCCAACATTTCAGTTATTTCATTCCATTCCTCGGAAGAACTGACCAACGGAGCTGCAAGCCTGACCAGCTCCGCGGCGAAGATGGCGTCCGGGTATGAATACGTATCAGCCTGGATGGAGAGGAATTCGTCGACGTTGAACTTTCGTTTCGTTTGTAACCGATCGTAAATCCGGCGAGCGCGATAGGGCACTCTCCAGTTACCAGTAAGATGATGCGCATAATCGTCGCGCACGATCCGCTGGTTCGCCATGATGACGGTTCGCGAAGGGGGATCGAACGCGTGCGGCAATTCTTCAAACGGGATGAATCCGACCCATTCGCCATCGTCGGTTGCGCCATGGTAAGGCAAGCTACCGTCTCCCGTTCGTCTAATCGGAATGCGACCGGCACTGTGATAGCCGATATGGCCGGCGACGTCGGCGTAAGTAAAGTTCTGAGGTGGGCCACCGTAACCGCTCAACGCAGTAACGAAATCGTCCCAGTTGCGCGCGCGATTAAGCGCGATGAATGTATCGAGATCAATGATTTCAGTGTCGAGAGCAGTCCAGCGCAGCGCAATTCCGATCGAACCCTTTTCGATAATAATCGGGCCGTGCCGCGTGACTTTGATCTCGACGTTGACCAGTTCGGTTTCCTCGGTTGACTTGCGTACCGAGATCTCTTCGTTTCTTACTTCTGCGCGCTGCAAACCCGAGGGCGTGCTATACGAGCACGGGTCGTTCTCATCGAATTGCTCGATGTAGAGATCCTGAACGTCCGGGCATAAATTCGTGATTCCCCACGCGATCGATTGGTTATGCCCGATCATGACGCCCGGCACTCCCGGAACCGAAACTCCGCCGACACGTAAATTCCCCGCGCTCAAATTCACAATGTGCCAGATGGATGGAGACGTTGGCGGCAAATGCGGATCGCTGGCCAGCATCGGCTTTCTTGAAACAGTTCGCTCGCCGCTGACGACCCAACTGTTGCTTCCGACTTGCCCGTCGCCGCCAGTGGCTGCACGAAACATGCGTAGCATTTTCAAAAGTTCAGTCAGAATCGAGGTCTCGAGCTCTGTAAACTCCCGCTGTTCTCGACGGTGTGCGCGATGACGCGGGTTACGTTTTTCAACCACGTCATCACCGGCGGGCATGACATCAAGCGGAGAGCTTTCCGGCAGCAGCATCTCAAATCTCTCACGCGGCAAACCACTCATCAACGCACGAAGAATATCTGTTTCCGCGGTGAATGAGAGTTTCTCTGCGAACAGCTTTCCGAGGACCAGCGAGTCAGCCGGAGTCCAGCTCCTGGGCTGATAACGCAGGACCCGGAATTCGAGCGGCAGCGATTCAGCACCACACTGCTCAATAAACGCATTGACGCCGGTTGCGTACGATTCGAGCACGTTTCGTGTTGACAGCGACGCGCGTTCAAGCAGATTTTCTGCTACTCGTGTAAACCCATAAATGCGATGAAGCTTATCTACGTTGAGCGCCTCCGGACCAAGTATTTCCGATAGTTCTCCGCGTGCCGTGCGTCGCAAAAAATCCATCTGCCAAAGCCGATCGCTCGCCGTCGCATAGCCTTGCGCAAAGTAAAGATCGTTTTCGTTTGCAGCTTCGATGTATGGAATGCCTCGTCCATCGCGCCTGACGGTGACTTTATCGATGAGCGAGGGAAACTCGAGCGAGGCAGTGTTGATGTCTCGTTTAAGTTTTACGGTGTCTGAGGACATGATCATTTCTTGTCCTGTCAGAGAAGCTGCTACGGTTTGCAGGAACTGGAGGTTAGAAAACCATTCGCGATGGGCGCAACTGTCGAGCAAAGCTACCGCAAGTAGAGCGGAGGAATCTACTTGAACCAACCTGGATTTTCCGGCCTGATCAAAGCGAGTTAAACCCGCTTCGACGACTTTACTACGAGCGAGGTGACAACAGTGCTGCGAAACATGTGTATCGAACCCATGAGCGAGCCACGCCACAGCACATGAGAAACCGCTTGTTTCAAGATGATGGATGATTAATTCAAGAATCCGCCAGCGGCGAATTCATCTCAACAGGGAGTGTTGGGGGAAGTGAGTCGGATCACTGAAACTCAGTCTGTTGATTTAGCGCGAGGCGCAGTCTATACAGATGCGTTGGAGGTGTCAATACATATAAATAAACTGCAAACGAATTGTCTTCAAAAAAATTTCATTGAAACTTTAGTTTGACAGGAGTATTTTCCCAGCACTCCCTGCCCGGCAAAAGAGAATCGTTCTCACGTCAACCCGACGAATTTTTTAAAGGAGTTGTCTTTCGGCTCGGGCAGATCGTCTTCAACCAGGCTCGACAGCAAAGCAGGTCACATCATGTACACATCCCCTGCCGTTAAATCGTTGGAACGAGTTACAACTCTAACTACATGCGACGCAAACCTCGTTCGGGACGCGCTGAAAGAGCACGGCGCGCTTGTTGTCAGGGCCGCGGCGAGTCTCAGCGATTTCGAAGAACTGAGCAATCATCTGATGACGCCGATGGTCCATCACAGCACCAGCACTGCGATCGAAAGAGACGTCGTCAATGCCGACCGTACGACTTCCACCGTCAACAAAGGAATGGATTACATACCACTCCATCGCGAAGGCTCGTACGCACCCGGCTGCCCTGACATGTTGATGCTCTATTGCGTTAGGCCCGCTGACGCCGGAGGACAGACGACGTTGTGTGATGGCGTCGAGTTACTGGACTCGCTTCCCTTGCGAATTCGAGACTTCGTCGACGACGCTGTGGTGAAGTGGAGCTGGAGCGCTACTCCGGAACGTTGGATGGCGACCCTTGGAGTTGATTCGAAGGATGCGGCCGTTGCCAAGTTGAACAAAATCAAGCTGACACTCCCTGCGTGGGAAAAGCTCGATGTGAACTTTAATGGCGACACATTGGATGGTGTGTTTCAGACGCGGTGCGTGATCCCAACGAGGTGGGGCAATAAGCGATCGTTTTGTAATTCGCTGCTGATTTACCATTACCGTGCGGCAACAGACTATTACCCGAAGACTTTGTACACGCCGAGTTTGGATGACGGCTCGCCGTTCCCGGCAGAGTTATTGGAGGAAATAGCCGAATACGCCGAAGCCAGGACGCACAGCGTGTCGTGGGAAGAAAAGGACATTCTCCTGTTTGACAATTCGCGATACATGCATGGCCGCACCGGTTTCACCGATACCAACAGAAGAATTCTCGTCCGCATGGGCCATGTAAAACCAGAAGGACCAAAGATCAGGATATCTGAGTACGATCCGGATCTGGTCAATGAGATTGTCAATTTCAGGCGCGAAACATACGCGAATAGCGGCAGAGACCAGTCTCAGCTCAATGACTGGAGCGGCGACGACCTCGATCGAACGGCGACCCACGTTGTCATGTACGACGATAAGGAGAAGATTATCGGCGTCGTTCGAATCATCGATGGCGAAGTGTGGTCGATCGAACCGTATTACGATTTCAAGTACGACAAGTTGAACGGAGTGGAATTCGGCAGGCTCGCGATTTCACAACCGTCGTTCCAGGGCAAGCGGGTGTTGGCCGAGTTGATCAAAGCGGCCTGTAGACACTGTGAGGCCCGCGGTAGAACACATTTTTACGGGTTTGTGATTTCCAGACTCAGAAAGGAGCTCCAGCGATTGTGTGTGCCATTCGAGGTGCTTTCGCCAGAGCTGGCGCCGATGGGCGAGGACTGTTTTCTCATTCGTTTCAGCGTTGACGAACTGATTCGGTTTTAAGTCCTGTGCAAGCCCACTTGGACAGAATTTACATGATGTGATGTGCATGCATGGTGGTTTTCCCTCAAACTTCTCGCGTTAGTTAATGGAGACCAACGTGGTCTCCCCTTCAATGGCTCGGATCAGCCAGCGCCGAGGTGCACCTCATTAAGATACCGGCGCAAGCCATCTTGAAGTAGTTAAACTCTGGACCATACAGGTCTGCATCCACGCTTCTGCATGGGAGCGGGCGTGGTGACCCCACCAAATACTCCCAGTTCAAAGGAGAACAGTCATGCAATCCATCGGTAAGTTTAGCCTCAGAAATCAAGGCGGTTTCGTCACCAAACTTCAATGCGTGTATTGGGATGAGAACGGAAACAAAGTTCACTGCGACGGCACCGGTACCTTCCCTATCGGCCAATGTGAATCGCTTGACCCCGGCAAGGCAAACCCGCCTGTGCCGAATGGATCTCCGATCTCAATCTACGCCTTCGTGGTGTGGGGCGACGATAACACTGGCAGCCAGATGTTCACGTATCAGAGCGGCAATTCGACTGTAGCGAACTACGTGATTACCGGAACCACACTCGACAATCAGTTGGGCGTAACGAGCATCGGGCCGAATACCTGTTCCTGATCAACCTCAAATACAGGCAACTCCGTTAACACGAATGACGCGAGTTTCAGAGCTTGCGCCGGGGAACCCGACTAGCCGCCGGCGCCAGTCTCTGCCTGATATCAATCTGTGTGAGCGCGAGTTGTCAACGCGTTAAAGGAGATACTCATGCAACCCATCGGTAAATTTAGCCTCGCAGATCAAGGAGGTTTCAATGTCAGACTTCAATGCGTGTACTGGGATGAATATGGAAGCAGGATCCTCTGCAAAGGTACTGACAGTTACCCGCTCGGGCAGAGTCGATCGCTCGCGCCCTGTAACGCTAACCCGCCTGTTCCGGATGGATCTAACGTAGCTTTGTTCGCCGAGGTCGTCGGTGGTAACAGCCAGATCGGCTCGCCGATGTTCATCTATCAGCAGAACAGCGCGATCGAAGCGAGCTATGTCATTACTGGAACCACACTCAACAATACTCTCAAGCTAATAAACGTCGGCGTGCCGCCGTGGAATAACTGGTCCGAAAACATCGTCCATTCTTTTTCCGGCACCGATGCTTACTACGTGCCCGCCAACCTCTCTCAACTTCAAACGATTGTGAAAGCCGCCGCGGCGACCAGTGGAGTGACGCTGCGAACATCCGGGCAGCGCCATTCACAACCGCCGTTAGTGGCGGCTGACAATCGCACCGCTCCCGCGACGCCGCCGCCGACCTGGCTCGTCGATCTTTCGTGTTACGCCGACCTTGGTCCAAATGGTGATCAGCGCATGGTGCTTGATGCGGCAAACCTGAAGGTCACAGTGAACACCGGCGTTCGCGAAGATGAGCTGGATGCGTTCCTTACCGCTAACAACCTGATGCTTCGAACCGTTACCGCGGGTGGCTTCTTCAGCCTTGGCGGAATGACGGCTGTTGACGTGCATGGTGCGACGGTGGACGCACCTATCTTCGCGGAGACTGCATCAGCCTTCACAATCCTGCGCGCGGATGGTGTTGTGACGACGGTGGACCAGAACTCACCCGTCGCCGGCTCATGGAAGCCGCTACAGTTCGCGCGTGTCTCACTCGGCGCGCTGGGAATCGTGACCTCGGTAACGTTGGATGTGATGCCGAGGCCCTGGGCCACTACACTAGCTCCCAGCCGAAAGAACTACACGTTGGACCAGAGCCAGTTTGTAGCTCTGTTCAAGACATTGCTGGCGATAACGAATTCACGCGTAGAGACTTTCTTCCATCCTTATTCCAGCGCATACCTTACGTTGTCATGGGACGTGGATGGGTCGCCATCGACGAAGACGCCGAACAGCACGTCTACGGTCCCGACCGCATGCACGCTCGCGGGTCATGACGAGTTCGGGGCACCGAATGAAGGGGCGATTCTCGAGCCGATTGCGGAATCCGCCGGAATCGTGGCGCAGGAATCGCGCTCAAAGGTCCTTGCGTCACTCATCATGGATGCAGCATTCAGTACTGTCGAGAAGTTGTTCGACACCGCCGCGGCGAATTATTCGGATATGTGGCTGACGCAGGCGGCGCGTGTGATGTTTATGTCCTATTTCATTGAACTGCCGGCTGCTGATGATGCCGGGCTGAACCGGGTCTGGCAGGGATTGAATGCGGTGGTAAATCGTCTCAACAGCTCGAGCGACTTCTTGCTTGTTGGTCCAATAGAGTTTCGTTTCGTGCGTGGCGGCGACAGTGCATTGGCAGGGACGTACACGACAAACGCCAATTCGACTTTCGTCAATTTGGATCTCATCGCATTCGTGAAGGCGACGGAGGCGTCTGCTTACCCTGCGACGTTGTTGAGTTTCTTCGCCGACATCGAACGCGCGTGGGTCGCACTTGGTGGAATGCCGCACAACGGAAAGATGTATGGCTTCTACGATCCTGCGGGCGCGCCCGGATCTTACACAGCGCCATTCAACCCGGGCTTCCTCGCGAACCTGGTGACGCGACGCAGCAATCGCATTCAAGCGTTCGACGCTTACCGGAAGCAACGCGATCCCGGCGGTGTTTTCTGTAATCAGTTTGTGGCGGCGCTACTGGGCCACCCGCCGAAGTAAACGCGCCCGCCTCTGCCTCGAAGTCGGACGTCGGGCTTGGACAGAGTCAGTCCCCTGTACTGACTCTGTCAAAAATGCTCTTGATTTTCGACTGCCCACAGGAGTATAAACCGCGCGTAATCCACAAGGGTTGACGACTCACGAGCAGCGCTCAGGTCCTCGCATCTTTCCGTTTTTCATCTTTGATTAAGGGCAAACTCATAGCCTGGAGAAACTCCCATGAACTCCAAAGTCTGGTTCGCTGTTCTTTTAGCCGCATTGCTCCTGCTTCTGGGTTATTTCACGTATCCTTTACCCCGCCATTTATTCTTCATCGGTGTGTTAGTTTTGGCCGTAGGCATAGTCTGGCTCGTGCTGGCAACACGAATTGAGAATCACTCGTGGAAGGAGTTTGTTAGAGACATCGGAATCGCGTGTCTCGTCGCCGTGATTGTGACTTGGATCTATGAAGCCGGTACTCGCAGTGTCGAGAGACGGGAAACCGTGCTCAGAGGAATTGATACGGCCATGGCGGAGTTTATAGGCGAGAATGGCTGGACGGACGTGAAACAGGAGGTGTTGCGGGGTCACCGGATTCGTCGCAACGTAGACATTGAATTCAAGATATCCCGTAAGGCGCGGCTCTCAAATGGTAAATACATCACCGCTCCGCCGGGCCAGGTTATTGTCTGGATGAAATATGGCTACGATCTTTACGCAATCGATTCGGCTGCTGCTTCTGAACCCGTTCAACACGAGTTGGGTTATGAAATGTGGAATCCTGACCTCGGGATTCCGCGATTTGAAAAAGTGACGCTGATTCGAAATAACGGTGAGAAAGAGGATCCGTGGGAAGGTGAGAGATTGGCGACACTTTGTAAAGATGGCGCCGTTATTTTGGGACCCGACATTCTTAAACTTCCGCCACCCAAGATGAATCAGCCGGTCACAATAGTTTCGGAGCGCTATGAGCTAATGTCTGCCCCCGGGTCATACAATTTGGTAATGCCGGAACTGACTGAGCCACCGGATGGGTCCACCGCTCCAACGATCAAAGTAGCTGTCACCGAAATTCCTCCGGACCTCGAGTTTGATCTCAACACCTACTACGCCGCACATAAATTTAGTCCGGCTGGTGATAAGCATGATTCGTTCGTATACGATAACCTGGTATTGCCCGGACAGGGTTTCTCTCTCATTCTGAGATCAAAACCCAGGGCAAGCATGGGAGCACCACCCATCACGACCCAGTAAATTGAACGGTTACTTAGACACTAATGGCAAAGTTGAAAACAAAATTGCGCTTCGATGTTGCCGTCAAGAAGAGCAACATCGACGGCTTAGGGGCGTTCGCAGTTGTTCCCGTCCCGGCGCGACGCAAGATCGGGGAATTTGAGGGAGAACGAATTAGCCGAAAAGAGGCCCGGAAACGTGCTGCGCGCCGGCTGCGCATAGCAATCGTCGAGCTCGATGATAAAACCGCGATTGACGGATCGCGATGCGGAAACAAGACAAGGTTTGTTAACCACTCCTGTAATCCGAATACCTTCATCCGCATCTATAACGGGCGAATCGAGTTGTATGCATTGCGAGATATCGTGAAGGACGAAGAGTTAACTTGTCATTACGGCGAAACACATCACGAAGGCAAACGTCCTTGCACTTGTAACAGCAAAAACTGCCGTGGCTTTCTCTAATGACATGACGCGCGTTGCTAAAGTGGCTTGCCTGTTTCTGGTTCTCGTTGTGATATGGCCATTCGGATGCGTGCCGCCAAGCGAACCGTTTGTCCTTGCGCTAAGCGACGGTATTCGCACCATCGATCCACTGGGATCCCCGGCCGTGGACGCCGCCAGCGAGCGGGTGCGAGTCTTGATGTTCAATTCCCTCGTTAGAAAGAACGAGAATTCTGATTACACTGGCGAGCTGGCATCAGACATCAAGCGATCTCCCGACAATTTGAGCTACACGTTTAGTCTTCGCGACGGCGTAAAGTTTCATGACGGACACATCTTCACCTCAGCAGATGCGAAGTACACGCTGGACCTCGTTCTCTCCAACCATTTTGGGAAATCAGCGAGTTTTTACAAAGGACCCGGTAATCAGGGCGAGAGTTACATAAAAAGTGTCGAAGCTCCCGACGCTCATACGCTCGTGATTACGACTTCAGAGCCATGGACCGGGCTGCTTAGCAGTTTGATTCCGATCGCAATCATTCGGAAAGACAGTTATCCAACTCAAGCGGAGCATCCGGTAGGAACAGGCCCGTTCAGGTTCAAGAGCTACGTTAGTTCGCAGCAGGTGCTCGACGTTGAAGCTAACAACGAATATTGGGATGGCCCACCAAAGATTCCGGCTCTGCGAGTGCGCGTGATTGCAGACATGAATTCGCTTCAGGCGGCGCTTCGCTCCGGACGCGTGGACCTTGCTCCGTTGCCTACGAGTTTATCTCCGGACGCTATCCAGCTTCTCAAGAAGGATCCGAACTTACAAGTACTCCAGTTCAAAGGATCAAACGTCAATCTGCTGACGTTTAATACGACTCAACGTTTTCTTAAGGACGGTCGGGTGCGGCAGGCCATTGCATTCGCAATCGATCGCGAGAGCATGATCCACGATCGCATGTTGGACCAGGCAGTAATCGCCCACTCGATCCTGCCGGAAGAGTGCTGGGCCTATAGTTCGGGCCAGAAGTATTCGTTCGATCCCGCAACGGCCAAACGGTTGCTGGATGAAGCCGGCCTCAAAGATCCGGATAATAATGGACCGCAGATGCGATTTGAGGCGCCGTTGATTTTGAAGGTTTCTGGTAACAGTGTAGCCTCGCGGAATTGTGCGGGCGCAATTCAACGCTACTTGAATGATGTAGGCATACCTGTCAACATCGACATTGCAGACTTGAATACGTTAATTGATGACCTGCGAGGCGGGAATTTCGAGATGTTCTTTGGGCAATGGGTAGGCGGCAACCAGGATCCGGTCTTCTACAAGGATCTGGTCGCAACGCATGCCATTCGTAACCGCAGTCAATACGCGAACAATCAACTCGATGCTTTAATCAACCAGGCTGTAAACACTTTCGACCGTGAGAAGGCGAAGACGTTGTACGCACAAATACAGGACATCGTGAGTCGCGACGTGCCGATCTTTCCGCTCTGGTACCAGGCGAACATGGCAATCGCAAAGAAGCGCGTTGGCAATATCAAAATAGATGCGAGCGGTGACTGGAGCTTCGTCAAGGACTTGACTATCAGCGATGAATAAACGACGGGAGCCCCTCTTTAATGATCGTCGTCCTGCTTTTGTCTTCGATCTGCAGCAAAGCTCCGAATGAGCTTCGTTACTCCCACTGCGCCGGCAATTACAACACTCGCTGCAACAAGAGGCTTGCCTATGGCCCACACCTTTCGCGTGGTCGTGCCGTACTGCAGCTCGTGCATTCCTCTCCGCTCGAACTGTTCCCAGTTCATCATCGCCTGTCCCGGCCAGTCAACACCTAAACCTTTCATCAACTCAGGCATCGCCGTTTGCAGAACCGGATGGCCTCGCACGAAGTACACGCGCGGATCGTTTTTGTATTGCGGCTTTGCAGAGTCGTCGAATACCACGTACGGGCCCTCTTTCAAATGCTCCTCGAACTGAGGATCATCGACTTCGCCAATCATTATCGTCGGAGTGCCTTTCAACCAGATCACTTTCTGCAACTCACCGCGACGCAACATGCTGTCGAGCACGCTCTTCACATGTCCGACAGTGCCGGCGACTTCAACGCCTTTCCCAACCAGCAGATTAAGCGGCAAATAGCGGAAACCTTCGTGTCCCGGCCAGGCTTTGATGGCGACCTGTTCCAATGGCGTGCCGACGAACTGAATCGGATCACGAACCCCGAGTCCACGTTCCTCGGCTTCTCTCGCGAAGTTGAGTTTGCTCCAGTCATGGCCCATGAGCATGCAGATCGCAACATCGGTCGCGACGGGATCAGGCGAAGCAAGAATGCAACCGACCCAGTGAGGTTGGTCTGCAATTGGTCCATCACCTTCTCCGGCGATGAGTGCATCAACAACACACAAGCCCGGACGAGACACCGTCATGATGTCCATGAAACGCGGTATGTGCTCTGCGTCGCCATGGTTGTGATTGCGCCAGTTTTGGTTGACGACTCCGACCCAGTTTTTCAACGCGCCGCTGATCGGTTCCAGGTGATGGTTCTTTGCTTTGGGTACATCGATGATCAAGTCCGCTTCGAGCAACGGCACGGGCAACGATACTTCCTGAAGCACCCGACCGCCGGGAATCTGCACGACTCGATTCGGCGTGTCGTCACTGCCGAGATCGATCAACTCTGCCCCTTCACGTTCGGCGACTGCCGCCATTCCCGTGACTTTCATGCACTCGAGTGACGAGAAGAAGCCGCCCGACGACTCTGCCACCTGCACTCGTGCAGCACCCGCTTCTTTCGCTAGCCGGATGAGCGCGCCAACCACCAACGGATCCGTTGTACAACCCTCTTCGGCCGAATAGAAGACCGTTTGGTTTGGCTTGATCAGGACCGTCCCACCCGGCTTGACGAACGTTTGAATTCCGCCGAGTAGATCGGTTGCTTCGCGAACGAGTCGCAACACTCGGTCAGTCGAGCGGTGCTTCTCAGTAGTGTGCGCGATCGCAACTACAGCTCCCTGCTTGTTCATCTATTTCCTCGCTGTTGAATAACCGTTGTGTGAGTTTGTGCCCTGCCGGTTCGGCTCCTTTGCTTCG
The DNA here is from genome assembly GCA_046733535.1 of Acidobacteriota bacterium. Taxonomy (GTDB): domain Bacteria; phylum Acidobacteriota; class Blastocatellia; order Pyrinomonadales; family Pyrinomonadaceae; genus PSRF01. The sequence goes on along the minus strand of JBKPPH010000108.1, from coordinate 2,693 downwards.
CGAAGCTCGTGCTGCAACCACTTGTGAATCCACGGAAACAACAGGCCCAGTGACAAACCGTAGATCAAATGCGAACCGAGAATTCCCATTGCCGCGATTCCGAGTGCAAGCGGACGTCCCAGCGTCCACTGCAAAACAGTTACCGGCCCGATCATCCAGATCAAAAACCCGTAACTGATGCCGAAGAGCCAACCACCGCGCGGATCGTTTGCAGCACGGCTGAAGACACGCCCGTAGATCGCACCGGCGATAACCATTGCCAATGAATGCAAAGCAAGTGTTGTCCAGAAAGAAAGTGACAACGCCTGCATGATGCTGGTAAGCGCGTCGGACCACCACAACACCAGAACGGCGGGAATCTCAGCTAGAAATCCCGTCACTGCGCCTGCCAGAATCGGTCGCTGCGTTGGACCAGGCGCATTCCCGTGCGCGCGCATATAGGCGATGAATGAAGCGCTTCTTGCCATTGCTTATTGCTCTTCCAGTAACTCAGCTCCCGCTGACACGGATTCGTCGCGAAACATCCGGACGAGATGTTTGTAAGCCTGCGCGACCGGACGTGGATCACGATTCAGATCGTAAAGCCCAACGGGAAAAATGTTTCCGACGGCCTTGCTCAAACCGATGTTCCAATCAACCTGATCCTGCAGGCTATACCAGGTGAAGCCGACCACGGGCACACCGTTTTGCCGAATCAACTGCACGTTGTGCCACTGGCGCCATAACCACGCAGGCGCGTCGTTAGCGTTGGGCGTGTTCGTCTCTGTATGCATCACCGGCCGTTTGTAGCGTTGGTAATATTGATTTGTGATGACGTACCAGCCGAACAACTCGCCGAGGTTTTCAGGTCGGCCTTCACTGTTAATCAGCTTCTCATTCCATTCGTAATAATCAATGCCGAGGATCGCGCGCCGGGCCACATCCTGGGCCATGAACCACTCGTACTCGTCGCGTGACATTCCATGGTCGTTCAGATAAGCGTAAACGTCGTCGCGCATCGGGACAGCGTAGATGAGATCGAGAGCGATAAAGCGTCGCTGGTTTTCGAAATCGGCAATTCGGCGAATTTCGCCATCCGGGCAACAAGCCTGATAAAACTCACTCGACTCGCTGTTAACGAACACCGCATCCGGGCGCTCACGCTGGATCGCCTGCATCATAAGTACACTGGCTTTCGCTAAATTACACGTTGCTCTCACGAAAGCATCGTCACTGCGGAGTTGCTCGTTCCAAACGCCGTCGAGCGCGCTCATTCTCGATGTCACGTACATCTCGTTAACTGGCGTATAGAACTTCACTGAGGGATAGCGTTGCGCAAATGCGGTCGCGTATTCGCTGAGACGTTGAGGGAGTTCCGGATTTTGAAAGTTCTCGAGCCAGTCGGGGACGCCAAAATGGCACAAATCCATGATTGGAACGATGTCGAGTTGCTGCATGGCGTCGGAGACCCGATCGATAAACGTCCAATCGTATTTGCCAGGCGCTGGAAACATGAGATGTAGCGGTGGGCCATAGCGCAGGTAACGCAATCCGAGTTCGCGCACTAACTCGAGATCGCGTTTCCAGTTTTCGTAATGCCCGGTCTCTTTCAACTGATCTATACGCCAGCGTCCGCCGTCGATCGTTGGGTAGCTACACTCTATACCGGTGGCGAACATGAACTCAGCCATGCGGTAGTACCCTCCGGCCGACGCGGTAACCAACCGGCTTGACGTATAGGCTACCCATCACAGCGCCGTAAATAAGATGACCGATAAGAATGCCCGCTGGACCACCCCAGCCCATGTTTGTCGCGAACAGACCTGGCATTGGGAGAGTACCGTGCAATATGAGCGGATGCATGTAGCCCATCTGCGGCACCATGATTAAGCCTGCGAGTACGGCTGGCCCAAGCGAAAAAACTAAACCCTGGACCATGGGCCGCCAATCGTAAGTAGACCAGAAGAAGTAGGCGTAGAAGATGGCCCAGATTGCGCCTACAGTGGCGTGCAGGGCCAGGCCTATAGGCCACCACAGCCACGGTTGCGCTTCTCCGAGCAGCATCGTTCCGAGTGTGAAGACGAGATCGAAAAGTGGAACGCCCAACACGATGAGCACACGCACGAATAATTCCCAGGCCAGTGCGCCGGCAGCGCCAGCCAGGATTGCTTTACCGAATGCGACTCGCCTAATCATTCGCGGCGTTTGAGGGGATGTACTAAAACTATTGGCAGGGTACTGCTACTACTGGCCACTATCAAGCGTTGGCTTTCGAAGCGTCAATGGCAGATACTCTTCACACTCAATCTTCGCACTCAAACAGCCCAGGAGGTTACAAGCATGAGGCGCATCTTCACAGCCGGGGCCAAATTCCTCGTTTTTGCTTTTGCGATCGTCGTCTTCTTCACAATCAATCAACGCATCGCTCGGGCAGACACAGTGATAATCAATGGGCTTACGTTCGGAAGCGACGGAACAGTTCGGGTTGCGATTGACACACGCCAGGGATGTGAGAGCGTCCTTCATCAATGCCGAACAAGAGTCTGGCAAGTACAGAGTAGCGAGGACCGCTTGATAGACCAAACTACTGATTTGCTATACTACGACCAAATGGCGGGGTAGCTCAGATGGTTAGAGCGTGGGATTCATAACCCCAAGGTCGGCGGTTCGATCCCGCCCCCCGCTACCAATAAAATCAATAACTTAGGCGGCAG
>JBKPPH010000107.1:0-6785 GCA_046733535.1 Acidobacteriota bacterium | reverse complement strand
TGTGTCGCCCTGCGCGCCGAGCAGCGTCGCGATGAACCAGTAGCTGTCCAGCAGCTCGCGGCGATAATCCGGGTTCGACGAATCAGCCGCGACGAGGGCTTCGCGAAGCGCTGCCGCCTTGCGATGACTTTGCAAAGCACCAGGCAGATCTCCGAGATGCGCAACCGTTGGCGTGTACTGCACGGCCCCGAGTTTCTCGTAAGCCGCCGCCAGTTCGCGCTGCAAACCGAGATCGCCGGCCGCATCCTGCGCGAGACTATCGAGATAACTCAAACCTCGCTGCACGATCAACGAGCGCGCCGGCGTCGAACCCGGCAAGTTCACCACCGCATCGTGCACTTCAAACACAAACGAATTCGCCAGTTGTCTGACTTCGTTGAAGCGTCTTTCAGATCGCGCACGCTCCGCGCGTGCAACTCTCGCTTGCCACGCCGTTGCGACGATTCCAACTAACAACGTGACGGCGATGAGCGCTGCGGCAGTCACAGCCACTTTCTGACGGCGAACAAATTTACCCGCGCGGTAGGTGAACGTGTCCTGGCGCGCGCGCACCGGTCGGCCGTTCAGATGACGTTGAATATCTTCCGCAAGCTGTTCCGCGCTCGCGTACCGCCGCTGCGGTTCTTTGCGCATCGACATCAACACGATGTTATCGAGATCCCCGTGCAGATGTTTGCGCAGCTTCGGAATGCTGATATCCGCGGCCCTGGTAATCGCCGTGCTCGGACGTTCCGGATCTTCATCGCAAATCGCTTTCGCGATCTCGTGCGGCACACGGCTCTTCAACCGGTACGGAAGCCGTCCACTCAGCAATTCATAAAGGACAACGCCGAGGGAATAGATATCTGTTGCTGTCGTCACAGGCACGCCGCGCACCTGTTCCGGACTCGCGTACTCCGGCGTCATGAACGACATCGCCGTCGCCGTCGCATTCGACTTGTCCCGGTCCAACAGCTTCGCAATCCCGAAGTCGACGAGTTTCGGCAAGCCTTCCTTCGTGACGAGGATGTTGCCGGGCTTGATGTCACGATGTATGACGAGGTGCTGGTGTGCGTACTGCACGGCAGCGCAGACGGTGCAAAAGAGTTTCAGCCGCTGTTCAGTCGAGAGCTTGTGCTCGTCGCAATACTGATTGATCGGACTTCCTTCGACGTACTCCATCACGAGATACGGAACGCCGTCCGCAGTCTCGCCGCCATCGAACAGCCGTGCAATGTTTGGATGGTTCAGATCCGCAAGGATCTGCATCTCGTTGCGAAAGCGACGCCGGATTGTCTCGCCGCCGAGGCCCGGGTTGATGAGCTTGATTGCGACGTGCTGCCGGTATTGATCGTCGTCGCGCTCGGCGAGATAGACGGTGCCCATGCCGCCATGGCCGATCTCGCGCAGCACTTTATACGCGCCGATGCGACTGCCGGTCTTCGTGGTTGACACGAGTCGCAAACGAGCCGCGTCACTCGCGCACGCTTCCATCACGTCGCTGCCCGTATCGACACGTTGGGCCAACAACAAGTCGATCTCCGCACGCAGGTCCGCATCGTGCACGCAGACGGAATCCAGAAACTGTCGCTGTCGCTCAGTCTCCAGGTCCAGCGCTTCAGAAAGCACGCGCTTCACTTCTTGCCAACGTTCCGGAGTGATGCCGATCTACCTCCCGCTGCTGAGCTGGCGTCTGAGCCACAATTTTGCCGAGTCCCATTCACGCTTCGTCGTTGCCGGCGAGATGCCCAACACTTCTGAAACCTCTTCGATCGTGAGACCGCCGAAGAAGCGCAACTCCACGATCTGTGTTTGCTGCGGATCGAGTGCGGCTAGTCCGTTGAGTGCTTCGTCCAGCGCCATCAGGTCGACTTCTCGCTTTTCGAAAAAACTGACAGCGTCGTCGAGCGAGACTTTGGTCGCATAACCCTCGCGCTTCTTTGCCTGCCGATCTTTCGCGTGATTGATGAGGATCCTTCTCATCATCTGCGCTGCAATGCCGAAGAATTGCGCGCGGTTCTGCCAGTTCACCGACTTCTGATCGATCAGACGAAGATAAGCCTCATGCACGAGCGCGGTCGTTTGCAGCGTATGGCCGGGCCGCTCGCGGCTGAGATAGTGCTGCGCGAGGCGGCGCAACTCGTCGTACACTGCGGGCATGAGCTCGTCGAGTGCCGCCTTGTCGCCTTCGCTCCATGCTACGAGGAGTTCGGTTACAGCGTGCTGTGGATAAGCCATTTGAATCGGGGGAGAAGGCAAAAATTCTAGCGCCCGGCGAGTTCCGAGTCCAACTGTCGCGACAAAAAGCACAAGCATTCAGAAAATTATTTTGAGCCAATCCGGCCAGAATTTCTGCGTTACTAAATGGACGCGGCTTTGCACATAAATCACGGCCGCACTTGGACACAGTCAGTACCGCCCGCGGTAGCGGGTGGGTGCGCCATGAAATTCACAAATTAATGGTTATATCGCATGCTGATCACCAACCCACCCGCTACCGCGGGCGGTACTGACTGTATCCAACATAATTCCGGACGTTTTGTGCAAAGCCATGCGTCCGCAACCAAGGGAGGATTGATGATGAAGACGGCATTCTTAAAACCCGCGGCTTTTGTTCTCGTTCTGTACGCAGCCGCCGGGCTGGTCACGAACAGCCAAACTACGCACAAGCCGGCGGCGACCGGAGATGTAAAAATTCGGCAGCGCATGAGCATTGGCGGCAACGGCACCGAAACCCTGCTCTACATAAAAGGGCCGCGGATGCGGAACGAGATGCCCGGAGGTATGGGGTTCACCACCATCCTTCAGTGTGATCTCAAGCGCACGTTAACGATCAACGAGAGAACAAAGAGTTACATGATCTCGCCGACGGGCGGAGCGAACACTTCGGGCGTAGGCGATGGCGGCGCGGGTGTTCCAACAAATCCCATGGCCGCCCCGGCTCAAGGCCAGCCACGCGGCGGTATCGTCAACGTCACCAACACAGTCACAGACACGGGCGAGCGGAAGCAGATGTTTGGCTTCACTGCGCGGCACATAAAAACGTCGATGGAAATGAAGGCGAGTCCGGAAGCATGCGCCAAGGATTCGAAGATCGAGACTGACGGGTGGTACATCGACTTCGACTATGCGTTCACATGTCCTGGTGAAACGCAGAAATATCAGCAGATGCCATATCAGCCGCAACCCGGATGCAAAGACGAGGTTCGCACCAGAACTGTGGGAACTGCAAAGCTCGGGTTTCCCGTGCTCGTGACCACGACCATGTACCAGGGTGATGGCCGCACGACGACGATGACTCAGGAAGTGCTCGAACTCTCGCGAGAACCGCTCAGCGCATCGCTGTTCGACGTGCCTGAGGGTTACACGCTCGCGAAAGACATGCAGGAACTTTACGGGATGAGCGCCGCTACAAACATGACGCCGTCCACGTCGAATCGCCCTTCGGAGAGCAACACCACTCCTTCAACAACCACCGCCGCAACCGCCACTGCCGACAAGAAACCGGGCGTGATTCGGATCGGCGTCGCGTTGCCGAAAGTCCAAGTTGTTGCGGGCGACGCGACTCAATCAGCGGAAGCAGTGCGCAACAGTTTTGCGAGTCGTCTGAACGCACCCGGTGTGGAAGTCGTGATGCTCAACGCAGCGTCTGCGTCAGAAGCACGACAGAAGCAGTGTGACTACATGCTTTCCGTTTCGATGATCATCAAGAAAGGCGGGGGCGGTTCGATGTTCGGCCGCTCGATTGGCAACATCGCCGGTGCCGCCGCGGGTCACATTCCAGGCGGTAGCACGGCAGGCTCAGCGGCCGCACGTTCCGCAACCATCGCGGGTGTTTACACGGCTGCGACGATCGCGGGCAATGTCAAAGCGAAGGATGAACTCACTCTCGACTACAGGCTCGACCGCGCCGATTCGCCAAACACCGTACTCGCCGATAGCGGCAAGGTGAAAGCCAAATCCGATGGTGAAGACATACTCACTCCGCAAGTCGATAAAGCGGCGCAAGCGATCCTCGCGGCAGTGAAAAAATGATTTACATGTTCCTCCGAAAAAATTATGTAAGTCTTATATTCGCGCTCCTCGCATTGCAGTTTCCAGTAAGCGCTCAAACGGAACGGAAGATGGCCGCTGCCTTCAACAGCGGCCATCTGCCGGAAGCGATGCGCAAGCCCGACGGAAAACCGGATGAAGTCGCCGCGGCTTTAGCGAAGCATATCGCGGCGGGCGACGATCAGTCCGTGCCTGCATTGCTGACCGCACTCATGACGGCCGGCTTCGGGATACGCGACACGGATGGCGGCGTCACACAAACCGTGCAACCCGGACAAGGTCTCGTTTTCGAAGCGTGGGAAGTCGCTGCGATGGCGAAGATGTACGGCGAACGCCGCACCGTCGCGCTCTCTTACCTGTGCGACACGTTCAGATCTGTTCCCGAGTTGAAAGGAGCGCCACTCGAAAAGATCCTGATCGACGGTATTCGAAAACAGGCAGTGAGCGATCAACCGGAGTTGCGTTTCTGGGCGCGATTCATTGTTGAGCTCGGGCGGGTGTCTGAACAGCCGTATGACCTGCTCGCCGCGGGGGACAATAAAGCAGTTCGCATTGACACGATTCAGCACGCACTGATTCTGCGGCGTATGCTCGGCGATCTCTACACGTTGGGCCAACGCTCCGAGCAAGCACTCAAAAGAAACCACGCGAACGCACCTCAAACGCAACCCTGCACTCTGTCGGACATGGAGTCGACCGTTGCCGACGCCAGAGCAACGGCGCTGACTACGGCTTTCGGCGAGTTGATGTCATGGGCAAAGGAGAAGGCCCGGGGCAGCGCGGGCGAGTTGTTTGAAAACTACGGAAAGCTTGCAAACGTCCTCAACATTCTCCTCGCGTATGCGAAGTTCATCGCTACTTATGCAGCACTCGAAACGGAGATCACGGTTGATAACCCGCCGCTCGTTCGCAACACAAGCGTGAGTCCCGGACAGAGGCGGCAGCTCACCGCAAGGGTCAAGATGAACGTCGGCAAATGGCAACAGGTCAACTGCTTTCGGTGGTTACTGAACGCCGGCACCGGACTCGATTTCAATCTCATGAATGACGGTCCACTCGAAGGCGTCGAGGTCAACTGGCATCTCGTCGACGGCGGGGCCGCTGATTTTTACAGCAGCGGAGATCGCAGTCAGCAGATCGTCTGGTTCGTAGGGACTGGCCCACGGATTCAGGACGCGGGCACCTATGCAGGCATCCCCGGCAAGCCCGGAACACGAGTGACCAATCTGGCGAGCACAAAAACAGACGCGCAGGGAAATGCGCGGGTCCTGCTCGAAGGCTCCTCGCGAAGGAATTACATTCCAGCGCCTCACATTCCAGTGATGAAGACAGCGGTTGTTATGACCACAGTCAAACTTAAGGGTGGAGATATCAAGGGCGATGCCGTCGACATTGCGGGCCACGTGCTGGGCGGTGTCATCACTCTCGGTAAAAACGAGGGCCTGGGCGGTTCGGCGGGAGGAATGTTTACGCTTCCGCTTGAGTTGCTTTACCGAACTGACTGGGCGTCAACGGCGAGGGTCGAGGTGCCAGTCAAAGACTGGGAAACCTGCAATGGAGGGTGGTACGGAACGGTAAGTTATTCAGAGGAGTGGGAAGCGAAACCTCGCGGGTTACAAAAAATCAGCAGCAGGTCCCATCATGAAACGATTGAGGTCAAGGGCGATAGCAGCATCGCACAGGGCGACGTGACTACGACAGACATTTACGAGGGTCGAGCGAATGTCGCGAATGCTTGCCTGATGTTTCGCCGGCACTTCGGAAGCGGGAACGCGCGACGCGAGGCGCAGGTGCGCGTGCTGTTAGATGGAACGGGCGGCTACACGCTGTTCGTCAATGCACCCATCATCGACGTTGTCACGAAATACGAAATCTCCGCCTGCGGACACGGAGGGCGCGAGGATCAATTTGGGAGCGAAACAAACAGAAGTTTCGGCGTCGCGGTTAATGGTGTCCAAGGCAAACTGGATCCGGCCAAACCAGGCGAGATATCCGGTACCGCCGAAATCTCCGACTCAATCAAAATCACATGGAACTTGAAGCGTTGTCAGTAACCTGCACGGATTCCGGGAAGACGAACATGGGTGACACAATCATACGGGCGACTCTCTTAATACTTGCAGCACTCATCGTCCTTTCATCTACATACGCTCAGCAACGACCAGGCGGTGGCACGATCGCCTACGTTCGTGACGGCACTGAGATACGTCTGATCGATCCTGACGGTACGAACGACCGGCGGCTCTGGAGTCATCCCGACGCAAAAAAACAGCTCGGCATCGATTCGCTCGCATGGCGGCCTGACGCAAAAGAACTTGCGTTCTCAAGTCGCCATGCTGCTGCAGCGTCGCTGTACGACGCTGACCTCTACGTCGTGCATCCCGATGGTTCAGGTTTACGCAAACTCACAAACGCTCCGGACCGCGCCGATTTCGCGCGTTTTCCGAAAGGTACCGTGAGCGTCACGTTCCGCAACGATCAGCCGGCCTACAAACAGTCGCAGGCGAGCGCGGGAATTTTCATCGTGTACGTGGCCGGTGCAGCAGAGCCGCAACAGATCACGCTCCCGCCGGGAGCAACGAGGACTGTGGTTTTCAATCAAGTCGCCGACTTCGGAAACACGGCCCAGGCGATCGTAGCGATCTTTGGTAACTATCGTTGGTTCTCACCAGGTGTTGACGTGCACGGCGGCACTGCTGTGAAGGCGCCGGTGTTTTCGATTACAGGCGACGGCATTGAATACTTCGGCGCGT
>JBKPPH010000106.1:0-13187 GCA_046733535.1 Acidobacteriota bacterium | reverse complement strand
GATAAGTTTCGGATCTCAAATACGTTCAGGGTTGAGACGTTCGAGATCAACGGCGCGGCACTGTTCAGTGATTTCTTCTCCGTGACGCGCGGTACGAGAACCGACACGGTCGCGTTCACCGATCGCAACGCCAACACCCGTACCGAGTATCGAAAGATCCAGAACACGATCGAAGGCGACTATCAGTTTAATCCGCGCTACTCGGTCCATCTCGGCTATCGATATGGAAGACGACGGGTAGAAGAGGAGATCAGCGGCTTCAATCTCGGTGCTAACGCACCGACGGCACTCGTGCCTTCCAGTGACGAGGAACACAACAACACGCATGCGGTACTTGGCGGTTTCAAGGCGCGGCCGCTACATGAATGGACGCTGTACTTCGACGCCGAGCACGGCACCGCCGACAACGTATTCACGCGCATCGGCAATTACGACTACACGAACATTCGTTTCAAGAGCCGCTACAAGCCGACGTCGCGGATCGGTTTCAATCTGTCGGTGATCACCAAAGATAACGCGAATCCGTCGGAAATCGCCGGCGTTTCTCTCGAAGATTTTGGTGTCAATATCAAGTCGCGCATCTTCACTTCTTCACTGGACTGGACCGCGAATTCGAGGTTCTCTCTCAGCACCGGCTACAACTACCATTGGATCAACAGTAAGGCGATCATCGACTACTTCTTCAATAGCATTCAGCATCCGCGCGGAAACAACTTGTACTTTGTGCGGAACAACTTCTTCTTTGTTGAATCTGTGATGCGGGTAGCTCCCCGAGCAACGCTGTTCGCCGCGTATCGCATTAATAAGGACAATGGCCAGGGAAATCGACTGGCGGATCCGACCGGCAATCCCGGAACGCTGATCGCATCGTATCCAATGAGTTTTCAGTCGCCGGAGGCGCGGCTGGCCATCAAGTTGCACCACCGCCTGGATTGGAACGTGGGATATCAGTACTACAATTACAACGAGAGCACTATAGTTGGACCACGGCCGCAGAACTATCACGCGCATCTGCCTTACACGTCGTTGCGCCTGTATTTCGGCCGCCGGGAATAATAGTGAGTACCTGATTATTTGAAGCAGTTCTCACGCAAAGACGCAAAGGGCGCAAGGTGAACTTAAACTCTCTTTGTCGCCTTTGCGTCTTTGCGTGAAAACCTGGTTTCGATATTGCGCGTGCTGAGACTAGTTACATTCGTGGTAATTGGCCTGGCTTTATCTTTTATGTCGAACTTCGCCGGCAAGGCGGTGGTGTCTCTCACGCCGGGCGAAATTCAAACGCGCGCGCAGTCGCGGCGCCGGTCACCAGCCACCAAGCCGCAGCCGAAGCCGAATCCGTATTCGCAGTTTTCACATACCACGCACGTCACGAAACAGAAACTGGCATGTAATTCGTGCCACAAGGTTCCTACCAAAAATTCCAAAGACGTACGTAAAGGCGATGCTGCCTTTCCCGATGTGGCGGAGTTTCCCGAACATGCCGCGTGTCTCAATTGTCACCGGGAACAGTTCTTCGCCCGCGAAAGGCCGGCGCCGGCAATCTGTTCGAACTGCCACGTCGCGGTGACGCCGCGCGACACTACGCGTTACCTCTTTCCAAGTCTTGGAGACGTGACCGATGCTGCGCGACCCCGACGAGATGTCGTCAGCGAGTTCGCCGTACATTTCCCGCATGAAACACATCTCGAAGTAGTCAGTCGCAACGCTCCAGCTATCGAGCGACGTGCGGCGCCGGCCTTTATTAATGCTTCGTGGAAAAGCCAGCAGAAGCAGCCCCCCGCGAACTGTCCCGTCTGCCATCAAACTTATCAGCCGCAAGGCAACTCGAGTGAAGAGTATGTGACGAAGGCGCCGAAGAATTTGGGCGATGCATTCTGGTTGAAGAAGGGCACATTCAAGACCATCCCGGTCAGTCACACCGGCTGTTTCACTTGTCACAACGCGGATTCGGGAATTGCACCCACGTCAGTTGATTGCCAGGTCTGTCACAAGCTTGCGAATTTGAATGCAAGAATTACGACTGACTTCGATCCCGCTTTGCCGAAAACAATGGGCGTCAGCGATCGCGTGATGCTAAACGCGTGGCGGAGGCGCGTCTCCGCCGGCGCATATCGCCATGAGGGCGGCATGCATCCGGACCTGGCTTGCACTGATTGCCATGCTCCAGCACACATGAATACGGTTGACCCGATAACGCTGAAGGTCCCCGTGCGATCATGCGGCGGCGCGGAAGGCTGTCACGTGACGGCGACTTCGGATGAAGGTGGAGCCCTGAACTACGAAATCGATCAAAAGAAGACGAACCCAAATTTCGTTTGCACTAAGTGTCATATAGTCTTTGGCAAGCAGGCCGTGCCGGCAAGTCACTTTAGCGCGATTCCGAAACCGGCAAAGTAGCCCCCTTTGAGTAAATTCGGTAGCTGCAAGGTGAGGTAATAAAAATGAAAGTCTTGACTATCTTAGCTCTCTGTGTCGCATGCGCGATCCTGACCTCGGGGTTGGCGAGTTCTTCGTCCAACGCGTTGGCCCAGGAAGGGAAGAAGGCGCCGGAAGTTATCATCCTCGGGGCCTCGGCAAAACTGGGTGCCATAAAGTTCAACCACATGGACCACATCACCCAGAATCGCAGTGCGGATGGGACCAAGCCGATCGCGTGCGTCGAGTGTCACCATACAGCGCAGCCGGCATCTGAAGCGGTCAAGCATCCACCCCACAAGACTGTGTGGCCCGCCGACCGCACGACAACTCTGACAGCGGATCTCTTCGAAAAGGATCCGAGCGCGCCCGCGGTGAACGCATGCCACGACTGCCATACGAAGACAGAAGAGAAGCCAAAACTGTTACCTGCGCTGCCACAAATCAAGCTGGAAGGAAGCGCCGAACCGATTGTTTTGAACAACCAGCAAGCGTTTCACCGGAAGTGTGGCGGCTGTCACGACGAATTTGCCAAGACTAAAGCCGACACTACAGCGCCAACATCCAAAAAATGCGTGGCGTGTCACAAGAAAACAGCAGCCTGAGCTAGCGGCTGCGCGTTGCGCGAACTTTCGCCTAAGCTGGGCAAAACTTCGCAAGCCGATCGTTTGACCGGCCGTTAAATCGCCGAAATCGGCTCTCGGCACGCACATTGCCCAACCAGTTTTCGAAAGACGATGCCCTTTGCGCCGTCGAGATTGAGAGAAAGGGTTGGGATAATGAAAACGTTCAAAATGATGACGCTGGCCACGTTGGTGGCGACGCTTGTAGCCGGTTTCGCGTTGATTTCGGCGGCAGCGCGGGCTGCGAATCAAGACCAGTTTGACGCAGCCGCCACGTTTAAGGCGAAATGTGTCGTTTGCCATGGTGCAGCGGCCGAAAAGAAGTTTGACGCAACTTTACCGGATGCGGATCTGGTGCAGTTTGTGCTGAAGGGCAAAAAACCAGAGAAGCCCCCCAATATGCCGGCTTATGAAGAGAAAGGCATTAACGAAGAGCAGGCAAAGGCACTCGTCGCTTACATGAAATCGATAAAGAAATAAGAATGTAGGCGCAGCGTTCGCGATCTCTGTCACTGCACAGAGAAACCGCCAGGATTTAAAACTTAGACGCCTCTTGTGCGAAACGTAGGTACAGGAGGTGTCTGTGTGATCTGATGAAGCGTTGCGCCACATTTCTGATGATGATGGCTGCCTTGCTGATTTTTTCAGTCAGCGGGCAAGCGCAATCGCCGTCTCCGAGCCCCACCCCATCTGACATTGCTTCACCAAATCTTCAGTGTCAGGGCTGTCACGCACCAGGTAAAACTCTGCCATACCTCGGCGGCGCTAAATTTCATACCGAGGTGCACGCCGCCTACGATCATGGTTTCCACGCGCGGTCGATTCAGGGTGGCCACAAAGCAGCCACCTGTGTGGATTGTCACACCAGAAATGGTGACATGACGACGATCCTTCCCGCGAGCGATCCAAAGTCAACCATCAATCGCACCAACATCGCCGAAACCTGCGGCCGCTGTCACGGCGACAAATCAGTCATGCAGGGAAGCGGGATTAGCGATCGTCCCTTTCTTTCTTATCGAGAGAGCGTGCACGCCAGGGCCATTGCCCTCGGCAATGCCGGCGCTGCGGTTTGTACCGATTGCCATAACAGCCACGACATTCTTCCTGCCGCTGATCCACAGTCGCCGATTGCCAAGAGCAATATTCCGGCGACGTGCAGCAAGTGCCATAAGAGCGAGAGTGCGGAGTTCATGCAGAGCATTCATGGACAGGCGGTTGCGCGTGGCGTGTCCAGATCTCCGGTCTGCACGGATTGCCACGGCATCCACAACATCCTCGCGCCGGTTGACCGCGACAGCGCCATTGCTTCCACTGCGGTCGCTACGGAAACATGCGCGCGGTGTCACGAAGGCGTAACGCTCACGAAAGAATTTGGAGTCGCCGGCGAGCGCGTCAGCAGTTACAAGGATAGTTATCATGGCCTCGCGTCGAGGATAGGTTCGAGAGTGGTCGCGAATTGCGCGAGCTGCCACGGCGTTCATAATATCCTGCCCTCATCCGACCCGAAATCGACGATCAGCGCCAACAACCTGCCGCAAACCTGCGGACAGTGCCACATCGGTGCGGGTGTGAAGTTTACTACCGGCCGAATTCACTTGACCTCCGAGTTGGTAGCTGCAAACGGCGCTCGAGATATCGGTGCAATCGGGACGCGCGTTGTGCGCTGGATATACGTTCCGCTGATCATCCTCGTGATCGGCGGCATGGCATTTCACAACGCCCTGATTTGGGGTCGTAAGGTTGCGGCGAGAAAACGTGAGACGCGCCCGATCGTGCGTTTGAGTTTCAATCAAAGAGTGCAGCACTGGTTCTTGCTCACGAGTTTTATCGCACTCGTCCTGAGCGGCTTCGCACTTCAGTATCCTGATTCCTGGCTGGCTTCGATGCTCGGCGGCAGCGAATACCTGCGACGCATCATTCATCGCGTTGCCGCGGTGATCATGCTCGTCGTTGGTGTCTATCACATCGCTTACCTGTTCGTTTCCAAAGAGGGCCGGCAGTGGGTGAAAGACATGGCTGTAAGAACGAAAGACTTTCAAGACGTGATCGGCAACTTCGGCTATTATCTCGGCGCCTCGAAAGTCAAACCAAAAATTGCGCGGTTTGGTTACGCAGACAAGGCTGAGTACTGGGCCGTTGTGTGGGGTACAGTCGTCATGGGCCTTACCGGCTTGATGATTTGGTTCAAGTTAGGCGTCTTCGGATTTTTGCCGCGTTGGACCATCGACATTGCCTTGGCCGTGCATTTTTATGAGGCGGTGCTGGCAACGCTGGCAATTGTGGTTTGGCATTTCTATCACGTCATCTTCGACCCTGACGTGTATCCCGTGAATTTCGCTTTTCTCGACGGCCGCGTGTCCGAAGAGCTTTACCGCGAAGAACACGAGTCAGCGTACGAAGCAATGCAGGAGAAGAACGCGGAGGAACCAGGGGACAATCGCGCCGAGGGCGTTAATGATTTATGAGCGAAACCGAAAAACAAAACACGAAAGTACCGAGCCTTTTCCGAAACTACATTAGCTTCGTCGGCGCAGCCATTACGATCGCGGCGCTGGTAAGTGTCGTCCTCCTGTTTCTATTTGAGATCACGTCGAGACAAGAGAACCCATATCTTGGAATACTGACTTACATAATCTTTCCGTCCATTTTGCTTCTCGGGTTGTTCGTTATCGTTGTGGGCATGCTGGTGGAACGAAGGCGCCGGCTTCGAGGCGCGCCGGGAGAAATCTCCGCCTATCCCAAGCTTGATCTGAATGACCCGCGAGCTCGCCGCGCTTTTTTCGCGTTTCTCGTCGTTACGTTCCTCTTCGTTTGCGCCAGCGCGTTCGGAAGCTACAAAGGGTACGAATATACCGAGTCAGTGTCCTTTTGTGGTCAGACTTGTCACACAGTCATGAAACCGGAATTCGTTGCATACGGAGCCGGCGCGCACGCGCGCGTTGGCTGCGTCGGATGTCACGTTGGTCCAGGAGCCGGCTGGTACGTGCGTTCGAAACTTTCCGGCGCTTATCAACTGTATTCGGTAACCTTCAATAAATATCCGCGGCCCATAACCACACCCGTTCACAACCTGCGTCCGGCGCCTGAGACGTGCGAACAGTGTCACTGGCCGGAGAAGTTTTTCGGTGCGCAACTGAAAGTGTTCAATCACTATGCTTACGACGAGAAGAACACACTCCGCCAAACCCGCATGCTGATTAACGTCGGTGGCGGCAGTCCAAGTACCGGCGTAGTCGCCGGAATTCACTGGCACATGAACATCGCGAATAAGATTGATTACGTCTCGACCGACGATCACCGCCAGGTAATTCCGTGGATACGAATTCAGGACGCGAAGGGAAACGTCACTGAATACTACGATCGCAATCGACCACTCACGCAGCAGCAGATTGCATCGAGCAACAAGCGACGGATGGACTGCGTTGACTGTCATAACCGCCCCGCGCACGTCTATCTTCCGCCCGATACAGCATTGGACCAGGCGTTCGCCGCAGGAAGACTCGATCCCTCACTGCCGTTTCTCAAACGACAGGCGGTCGAAGTATTGAACAAGCCATATTCAACAGAGGATGAGGCGGTACGATCGATAGCAGCAAGTCTCGACTCCTTCTATCGCACCAACTACAGCCAGTTATACCCGCAAAAAGGTGATGCGATTAGAGGAGCAATCGTGGAAACGCAGCGCATCTTCAAGACCTACTTCTTTCCGGAGATGAAGACGAATTGGGCGACTCACCCGAACAACATCGGACATCTTTATTCGTCAGGTTGTTTCCGTTGTCATGACGGCGAGCATGTCAGCACTACGGGCAAGGTGATCAGAAATGACTGCAATATCTGTCACACGGTTATCTACGATTCCGCAAACGCGGCGGCGTCTGTGAAATTGGCCTCGTTTCAGCATCCGGTAGATCTCGGCGGTCTCAGCGATCGAAAATGCGAGACCTGTCACAAAGCTAACGAGCCTTTCAAACATCCGGTGAATCTCGGCGATATCTCCATGTTTCAGTGCGTCGAGTGCCATCCGCGGAAGTCCTAGACAGTTTGTAACTGTAGTGGAGAATGAGCATGAACAATGTGGAGAGAGCCGATGGAAGTCTTGGGCCACCGTCGTTAGCGCCAGGTAGACGGCGGTTCCTTGATTACTTACTGGGTACAACCGTCGTGGCGACGTTAGGCGCGATCGTTTACCCGATCATCCGCTTCATGTCGCCGCCGCAGGTGATCGAGTCGACGGAAAACTCGGTAGTAGCCGCGAAGCTCGCCGAAGTCCCGGTCAACTCGGGAAAGATTTTCAAGTTTGGCAGTAAGCCCGGGATCCTCGTGCGCACTGATTCCGGGGAACTGAAAGCTTTCTCCGCGGTGTGCACGCACCTCGATTGCATCGTTCAATATAAGCCCGACACAAAACATATCTGGTGCGCCTGTCACAATGGGCAATACAACCTTAACGGCCAGAATGTCGGCGGCCCACCGCCGCGCCCGCTGGAAGAATACAAAGTGAACACTCGCGGTGATGACATCGTGGTTAGCAAGGCATAAGCAGCTATGCAGATAACAGCGGTGAAAGACTGGCTTGACGAGCGGCTGTCGATCAGCGCGCTCGGGCACATGGCGGCGAAGAAAGAGGTCCCGCTTCACCGTCATTCGATCTGGTATTACTTCGGCGGCATGACCCTGTTTCTGTTTACCGTACAGGTCGTCACGGGAATTCTGCTGCTCCTCTATTACCGTCCCAGCTCGGAAAACGCTTTTGAAAGCGTGCAGTTCATTATCACTGAAGTACAGTTCGGCTGGCTTATCCGATCGATCCACAGTTGGTCCGCCAACTTGATGATCGCGACGCTGTTTATTCACCTGTTCAGTGTGTTCTTTCTACGCGCCTATCGCCGGCCGCGTGAAATAACGTGGGTGAGCGGAGTAGTGCTTTTGTTCATTGTGATCTGTTTCGGTTTCAGCGGCTACCTTTTACCGTGGAACAAGCTCGCTTACTTTGCCACCAAAGTCGGCACCGAGATTGCGGGAGTAGTTCCCATCGTTGGCCGGCCGGTGCTCAGGTTTCTGCGAGGTGGTGATGAAGTCACTGGCGCAACGCTCACGCGTTTCTTTGGATTTCACGTAGCCGTGCTGCCGGCGACGGCTACCGTTTTCATCGGGATTCACGTTCTTCTCGTGCAACTGCACGGCATGAGTGTCCCTCCGACACTCAAAAAAGAGAACGTGAGAACGATGAAGTTCGTCCCAAACTTTCTGCTCCGCGATCTAATTGGCTGGATTCTGGCGATCGGTGTACTGGCGGCGCTCGCTGCGATCTTTCCGTGGGAGCTCGGGGAGAAAGCAGATCCGTTTGCGCCCGCGCCGGCGGGTATCAAGCCTGAGTGGTACTTCCTTTTCATGTTCCAGACCCTCAAGTACGTGCCCGCAAAAATTTTGGGTTTGGATGGCGAAGTGCTCGCCATCATGGCTTTCAACCTTGTCGCACTGCTCTTGTTCATCGTCCCTTTCATTGACCGTTCGCCGGACAATCCAAGACGCAGATTAGTCCTCAATATCATTGGCGTGCTCGCGCTCCTATACATCGTGGTGATGACAATCATCGGATACGTGACGTAACGAGGCTATGAGGATACTTAAGACAGCTCTTGCAGTCAGTATGGTCCTGGCGCTGTTCACTCTCGCGTCCGCGCAGAAGAAAAGCTCCTGCATTGATTGCCATGTGAAGCTGGACGATCCGCGCTTGAGTAACCCTGCCAAAAATTTCGCCAACGACATCCATCGTGCTCGCGGCCTGTCGTGCAATGATTGTCATGGCGGCGATCCGAATGCTGACACGAGTGAGGCGGCGAAGGATCCGGCGAAAGGTTTTCTCGGGAAGCCAAAGACACTCGACATTCCGGCCTACTGCGGCAAATGTCATAGTGACGCGAACCTGATGAAGAGATTCAATCCCTCGCTGCGAGTCGATCAGGAACGCGAATACTACACGAGCGTCCACGGCCGGCTGCTCAAATCCGGAGAGCAGAAAGTCGCAACCTGCATCAGTTGTCACACCGTTCATGGAATTAGAGCCGTAAAGGATCCACTTTCATCGGTGTATCCATTGAACGTCGCCGACACCTGCGCCAAGTGTCATGGCAATGCTGACTACATGAGGGATTTCAAGATTCCCACAGACCAGGTTACTAAGTTCAAGACGAGTGTTCATGCGAAAGCTCTGTACGTGAAACAGGACTCGTCCGCGCCGACCTGTAACGATTGTCATGGCAATCACGGCGCGACACCACCGGGCATTGCTTCAGTGGCAAACGTCTGTGGGCAATGTCACGCCCGCCAGGCGGAACTGTTTCAAACGAGCCCGCACAAAGCTGCTTTCGATCAGAAGGGACTGGCGGAATGTATTACCTGCCATAGCAATCATGCCATTGCCACACCCACTGATCAGATGATTGGAACTGAGCCAGGCGCCCTTTGCATCAACTGCCACTCAACCGGGGACAAAGGCTTCGTCGCAGCGGGCCAAATGCGTTCGCGGATCGATCAGTTAATCGCAGCCACAGACAAGTCGTCGCAGATTCTGAATTTGGCCGAACGCAAGGGAATGGAGGTCAGCAAACCAAAGTTTGAGTTAAAGGGCGCAACCGATGCGTTAACGCATGCACGCGTGCTGATTCACTCGTCATCAGCCGCTGAAGTTGACAAGGTAGCCACGCCAGGACTCGAGGTCGCTGGGAAAGGTTATCAAGCAGGATTGGACGCCCTGGCAGAGCTCAGCTTTAGACGCAAGGGGCTGGCAGTATCGCTGGTCTTTATCCTTTTTCTGGCACTGCTGGTATACCTGAAAATCAGGCAAATCGAAGCTCGATGAATAAAAACTTATCTCGATACAGCGTACTAATCTGCGTCTTGATTGTGATGGCGCTCGGCTACGTCGTGCAATCCCGCGTGGGCGAGGCTAATCAAGAGTCGCAGCGTGCGAACCAGCCACCCGAAGGCTTGGATTATTCGAAGTTTCAGCACAGCAGCAGAAACCATTCGCGCTTGCCTTGCCTTCTTTGTCACCGTCGCGACACCAGTTCACCGCGGCCGCAGCTTCCAGGGAGCTCGCAGCACTTACCTTGCGCTGGTTGTCACGCGCAGCAGTTTTCAAATACAGACAGTCCAATCTGCACCATCTGCCATACAGACGTGAAGTCCGGTGCTTTGAAACCTTTTCCGCGGCTGCAGAGTTTCAGAATGAAGTTCGATCACTCGTTACACCTCAAGATGGGAAGCGTTAGCTGCGCGACTTGTCACCGGCCTGCTCGCGGAGGCGTTGCGTTGACGATTCCCGCGGGCTTCGACGCTCATACAACTTGCTATCGATGTCACACGCCGCGAGCGCAATCCGGTGGCCGCGACATTTCCTCGTGCGGCACTTGCCATCAACTGGGCAGCTACGCGCGCACTCCGCAATTCGCCCAGGCCTTCCGAGTTAGCTTCAATCATTCGAAGCACCAGAAAATTACCTGCAACGAATGCCATCAGGTTAGAGCGGGAATGCCACAACGAAGGCAAGTCACCGCACCCGCACCCTTGAATCATCACGCCAGGGAAGATTCATTTAGTTGTATGAGTTGCCACAATGGCAAGCGTGCCTTCGGAGGTGATGATTTTTCCGCCTGTAAACGCTGCCACACCGGCACGACCTGGCGCTTTTGATAAGTTGCAAAGAGGCACGTATCGCCTGCCTTTAGCCTTGCCTCAAAGTCGGGCGTCAGGCTTGGACATAGTACAGGGAGCGTTAGCGACCTGGTCCGTGATCAGCATGCGATATTTTCTAACGGTTCTTGACTCCAATCGTTGTTCAAATCGCTATCGCTCCCTGTACTGACCGTGTCCGAGAATGATTTCGGACTTTTGCGGCAAAGCCCCCTGCCTTTTTACTTCGAATTGCCAGCGTTCAGAATAATTCCGTTGAGAGCGGTGAAGGGAATTTCGACTGTCTGCTTGCCCGCAGCGCAACCGGCGAGCTGACAGGCATCGAAGTTGAACATGAGCCCATTTGCCGTGACATTCCAACTCTCAAAATTCTTCGCTTTTGGTGAGAGCGCTTCGCTAAACATGAAGCCGCCTGCCGGCTGCTTTGACAGGTCCACCCTGCAATACTGTGCAATGAACTCAAGATACTTTGATTTAGGCTTGAACATGTCGGACAGTTTCAACTCCTCCCTCGAAGCAAGATCGTAATTCACTGTGAAACTGTATTGGACTGAATGGGCCGCACCGATGCCATAGCTGTACCCGATGAAGTAAATGCTCAACAGTCGATCCGTAGCTAAACGAACCTCGTAATCAAGATCGATTTCGTTGAAAGCCTCCGGATGCCTTTCTTTGTAGAAGCGAAGATCAGCCTTCGAGGCTTTTATTGGCCACTGGTACTGCTGAGTCACCAACTCTTTTATGTGCCGATTGAGATCTTGAATCTGAGGATCGTTGGAACCCACGATCTCGGGATAGCTCACGTCGATTTTGTAACGAAGTCTCTCACTCTCCATTCGTACCTGGTGCGTGATGATTCTTAAACGACCTTGGCCAAAAATGACTTCATGATTAGCAGCGACAGGTGTAGCGAGGCGGGTCGCGGAAGCTGGGAGCGCCGTGTTTCGTGGAGACCGCCTGGCAACCGCAACCTCTCCATTCTTCGGCCCGGCTGTGTACAACCTCCACAAAGAGGTCACACCAACTCCGCAACTAAACGCCATGTGGCTGATGGTTAAATAAACGGCGATGCGTTTCATGCCTACCTCGCGAGGTAAGGTAAACGGCTGGCAGAGCGATTGGGCAGCGGGAAATCCTCACGCTTGACTGTGGCGACCCTCACTGCAACTACTATGAATCAGGCGCGTGTCGCATAACCGTAGTATCCTGTGAGCCTGTAGTGATGTAATCCTGTCAAACGACTGTTCTCATGCGCTTCAACTTCCTACTCAGAGACTCGCTCGGCTGGACTCTACTCTTCTTGGCGCTTGTCGTTCTCGCCGTCTTCACGCAACTCACGAAGACCACAACGTTGAAAGGATTGCCTGTTTTACCTCGCGCGGTAATCAAAGCGGCGCCGGCGTTGTTGCTGTCGGGACTTTCGTGGTACCTGGGCCATCCGCTCGTCGCGCTGGGGTTTTTGTTATGCGCGTGCGGCGACATCCTGTTAGACATTCCGGACGAGAAAGTTTCGTGGGCTTTTGAAGCCGGAGCGATATCGTTTGCCGCCGCGCTCGCCTGTTTCTCCGTTGCTAGTTATCAAAACCAGCTTCCCGGGCGTCCGCTTTGGCCGCTGTCGATAACCAACATCGTCATAGCGATTTTTATACTTCGTTGGGTGCTTCCGCACCTCAAAGGATCTCAGCGCATCCTCGAGATCTCCTACTTCGGAATACTCATAGTAGCGAACGTTTTCGCATCCACTTCTACCGTCCCCGTTTTTCTGGGCAGCTCTTTGTGGCTCATGTCCGATCTATCGATCGGGTTGAGCACGAACGTTCCAAACACTCCCGCCAGCAGTTTGGACACACTGGGACTCTACGATCTCGGACTCTACTTTCTTGCAGTCGGGTTCTTGAATCTATGAAGCCTTGCCTCAAAAATCGGACGTCAGACAGTCAGTACAGGGAGCGGTAGCGACCTGGTCAGTGATCAGTATGCGATATCTCCTAAAGATTTTTGACTCCAATCGTTGACCAGGTCGCTACCGCTCCCTGTACTGACCGTCTCCAAGAATGATCTTGGAGTTTTGAGGCAAAGCCAATCTATGAAGATGCCTGCTTTGTTTCACTTCTGGTCCAGGTGCCAGCCGACATTTACGAGATCGTTGCCACGCCTCACGAACATCTCCGTGCCGCGTCCACTCGCACTAGAACGTTTCCCGTTGACCTCAGTCTCGTAAACGTACGTCGTATATATAATGACTGTGTCGCCGTAAACCTGCATTTCGGTTTTCGGAAACTCCAACTTCACCAGCTTCCCACCACTCTCCGCAAACCTCTTCGCACTATCCAGAATAGCTGCTCGATTGGACCAACCCTCCTCGCCGCTGTCGATCGCGATAGCTTCTTCCGGAATCAACTTGTCCAGTACCGCCCGATCGTTTGCGAACCACGCCTTCCACACTGCTTC
>JBKPPH010000105.1:0-20778 GCA_046733535.1 Acidobacteriota bacterium | reverse complement strand
GCCGCGGAGTATGAAGATTTTACGAAAGCTGAGAGCGAATAATCTTGCGCTACATTCCTAACTCGCCGGAAGAGCGCATAGAGATGCTCGAGGCAATTGGGCTACGATCGCCTGAGGATTTGTTCGAATCAATTCCTCAGGATTTGCGTTTACAACGGCCGCTCAACACACCCGCGGCTCTCTCCGAAATAGAACTCCTCGACAGTTTCGAGCAGATGGGGGCGCGCAACACCGCGGCTCGGCGCATAAGTTTCATGGGCGGCGGCGCGTACTCTCACTACATTCCAACCATCGTCGATCACATCATTTCGCGTTCTGAATTTTTCACTGCTTACACTCCCTACCAGCCCGAGATCTCTCAAGGCACGCTGCAAACGATCTTCGAGTTTCAAACTCTGGTTTGCCAGTTGACCGGCATGGACTTGGCCAACGCGTCGATGTACGACGGTTCAACCGCCCTCGCAGAAGCCGTGTTGATGGCGGAACGCGTCACGAAGAGATCGAAAGCGATCGCGTCGAGCGCCGCACATCCTCAGTATCTCGAGGTTGTAAGAACTTACGTTCAGCACGCGGGCATCCATCTCGAAGTGGTGCCGTTTGACGAACGCACGGGCCAGTCGTGGAAGTCGCTGGCAGAGACAGTCGACAACGAGACCGCGGCACTCGTCGTTCAATCGCCAAACTTCTTTGGTTGTATCGAGGACGTTTCTGCCCTCGCGGATGCGGCGCATGCGAAGGGCGCGCTGCTCGTTGTTGTCGTCACGGAAGCGATGTCATTGGGTTTGTTGAAATCACCGGGCGAGTGTGGCGCCGACATCGTCGTTGCTGAAGGGCAATCGTTTGGAGTGCCGCTGTCTTTCGGTGGTCCATACGTCGGGCTCTTTGCGACGCGCGAAAAGTTTGCGCGACAGATTCCCGGGCGTCTTGTCGGCGAGGCGTACGATAAACAAGGACGCCGCGGCTTCGTGCTTACGCTCGCGACTCGCGAGCAACACATTCGCCGGGAGAAGGCGACTTCGAACATTTGCACTAACGAAGGACTGATCGCGCTTGCCGCTACCGTGTATTTGGAGACGATGGGACGGCGTGGTGTTCAGGAAGCGGCGCACCAGTGCGCGCAGAAGGCTGCGTATGCGGCGCGTGTAATCGCCGGCGTACACGGGTATTCACTTCCCTTCTCCGGTCCGTGTTTTAACGAGTTCGTCGTGAGGGCGCCGATCAATTCAGTGGAACTGCTTTCGCGTTTGGGGAAAGAAAAAGGGATTGACGGCGGCATCGCGTTGTCGCGTTTCATGCCGGATCGGCCGAACGATTTTCTCGTGTGCGTCACTGAAACGAACGGCCGTGCGCAGATCGATGCCCTCGTGGATGGACTAAAACAATTGGGGCGGGAGTAAATCCAGACCACGGATTACACCGATTTTATTCGATTGACCGATGACAACAGGGATCACCAAAGTCAGTAAACACATCAGCCCAAACGAGCAGCTCATCTTCGAGCGTTCGCAGACGGGCCGAATCGGATATCGACTGCCTGCGCTGGACGTCGACGAAGTCTCACTCGACATTCCCGCGGAGTTTCGTCGCGACGACGATCTGGAAGGCATGCCGGAAGTCAGCGAAGTCGATGTGATTCGTCACTTCATTCGCATGTCGACGTGGAACTACTCGATCGATCTCGGCATGTACCCGCTGGGCTCGTGCACGATGAAGTACAACTCGCGATTGAATGAACGCGTTGCGCGGATCGCGGGCTTCGCCAATCTTCATCCGTTGACCGACGAGCAGGATGCACAGGGCGCGTTGCAGGTGATCTACGAACTTCAGGAACACCTCGCGGAGATCACAGGCTTGCCGGGCATCTCGTTGCAGCCTGCCGCCGGCGCGCACGGCGAGATGACCGGAATCATGATTATTCGCGCGTTCCTTGATGCGCGTGACGGCGCCGCCGCCTCGCATCGACGCACGATGCTGATCCCCGACTCCGCCCACGGAACTAACCCTGCGTCAGCGCACCTCTCCGGCTTCTCTGTCAAAACAATTAGATCGACTGCGGAAGGTCTCACCGATCTCGACCACTTGCGCGAACTCTGCGCGCACGGTGAAGTCGCCGGTTTGATGTTGACCAACCCGAACACGCTCGGACTCTTCGAGCGGAACATAAAACAGATCTGCGACATCGTTCACGAAGCAGGCGGCCTCGTCTACATGGATGGCGCGAACATGAACGCGCTCGTCGGCGTGGCGCGCCCTGGCGACATGGGCGTCGACGTTATTCACCTGAACCTGCACAAGACGTTTTCAACTCCGCACGGTGGCGGTGGACCAGGCTGCGGCCCTTGTTGCTGCACGAAAGAGCTCGAGCCGTTTTTGCCGGTGCCGCGAATCGTGAAGTCCGGTGAAGCTGCGTTGAGACTCGATTACGATCAGCCGAGATCGATTGGACGTGTGAAAGCGTTCTTTGGAAACTACGGCATGATGTTGCGCGCGCTTGCATACACGCTGACGCATGGCAACGACGGTTTGCGTGAGGCGACGGAAGCTGCGGTGCTGAACGCGCGTTACGTTGCGGCCGGTCTCGTCGACGACTACGACAAGCCATTCGCCGGCGCGCCGATGCACGAGGTCGTCTTCACGGACAAGCGACAGTCGCGCAAGGGTGTGCACACGCTGGATATTGCGAAGCGCCTGATCGATTACGGGTTTCATCCGATGACGATCTATTTTCCGTTAATCGTGCAAGGAGCGATGCTGATCGAACCTACGGAGTCAGTCGGACGACAGGAACTCGATCAGTTTGTTGCGGCGATGAAATCGATTGCGAGTGAGGCTGTTGAAGATCCGGAGCTCGTGCTGAACGCGCCGCATGACACTCGCATTGGTCGTCTCGATGAAGCCTCAGCCGCGCGTAAGCCGGTGCTCCGTTGGAAACCCGGACCGGCGCCGGAATAAACGTCTTCTTGGAAAGGATTTACATGATTTAGACAGGATTTACATGTAAATCCGGTTCAATCATGTGAATCCTGTCCACTGAGTTTGCCGGGAACCTTCATTAGCGCAAGTCGCTCGACCGGCCGGCCGTTCACGATGTGCTCTTCGACGATCTCGGGAACGTCACTCGCCCTGACCTGCGCGTACCAGACGCCATCCGGATAAACCATCACCGCCGCGCCAATCGCACAAAACCCCACCGATCCACACTCCGTCAACACCACCGAGCCATTCGGATTGCGACCCTTCTTCGCCTTCCCAAACTGTAGCCCGCGGGCCGTCAGTTCACGCTCAAATGCGTCTCGCACTTCCGCACTGCCGACTGCGGAGCACGACTTCCCGGTACAAACAAACACGTGATACCGGATCGCAGCGGCGGCGACAGGCGCCAGCTCGACCAACTGTTCACGCTCTTCTATAAAATCCACGTCTTTCGTCACTCCGCCTTGATGCTACCACCCCGCAGCCATTAACGTTAACTCTTCCGCTCAATTCATTGTAGAATGAGCATCGAGGGCTTTGTAAACTCTTTATGGCATCTGGCCTGGTTATCCACATTTCCTCGGGCGACGACCGGCATACCGAAATCCTCACCGACGACAGCGTTCGCATTGGTGCTTCAGAAGGCTGTGACCTGCGGCTCCGCTCTTCAAGTCTGCCCAGAACCGCCGCAAATACGGTATTACTTGAGTTGAGCCGCACGAACGGATCGTATCGCGTTACCGATTTCGACCCGTCGGTCGCACTGACGATGAACGGCGAACCGGTTGCGCCGGGCAGCGAGATCCGCGATGGCGACGAGTTTCGCATCCGCGACTCTGAACTCGTGCTTCACTTCTTTCCAGTGCGCGCGCTTCCGGCTGTCGTTCCCGCAGCGTCTCGCGAGACGCATGTGGCGCCTTTCATCGAAGCGGCGGCAATCGAGTCGGCAGCGACCGCCCGTCGCGACGACGCGAAGGTGTTCCTGCGAGAGTTTACCCGCGAGCTCGTACGCGAAATCAACCCCAGCACGAAGCTGGTAACGCTCGCCATCGCGGTGGCGTTGGTAGGCGGCATGCTTTACCTCGGCTTCGCAATGTACAAGGAGCTGCAGCGCAGCCGGCGGCTGATCGACGAGCAAGGCGTTCAGCTCGGTCGCATGAGAGATCAGGTACTGAAGACAAACGAGCAGATCACCAACATCGACGAATCAACGAAGCAGTTGCAAAACAGTCTTTCACTGGCGGTGAAACTGCGTAGTGAATACGGAACGGGCGTTTGCCTGATCGCGGGTTCTTACTATTTTGTTGAGGCAGGAACTGGCCGTCCACTACGTTGGGCCGAGGCGCAACTGAACGACAACGGGGCCACGGTGCAGAGTGGCGCCCCCGAACCTTTAACCGCGGAAGGAAACGCAGCAATTGCTGAGTATGAGTTTGTAGGCACCGGTTTTCATGTGGGCCAGGGCTTCGTGATGACGAACCGCCACATCGCCCAACCATGGATGGCAGACGATCGTGCACAAAGTATAAGCGCGAGTCTCAAGGCCCAGCCTCGTTTGCGAAAACTGATTGCGTACTTTCCGGGTTTCACGCAGGCGATTCAGCTCGAGTTCAAAGCGGCGTCGCCTCGAGACGATCTGGCGGTCTGTACTCTCATGATGCCCGAGATTCCGGAAACGATTCCGGTGCTTCCGCTCGAAACTGATCCGGATGCTGTCGCAGTCGGCAAGACTGTGGTGATGATGGGTTATCCGTCCGGTCCGGATCGATTGCTCGCGCTGCTCGACGACGCAGAGTCGAGAGGAATACAGCAACGCTACGGCACGCCGATGGCCCAACTCGGATACCTCGCCGAAACAAAACGCATTCAACCACTCACGACACAGGGAAACATCACCGACCTCGACGTGCGCCGGATCGTCTACGACGCACGCACAGCCGAAGGCGGATCGGGCGCGCCGCTGTTTGGTCCTTCCGGTCGCGTCATCGGAGTCAACTTTGCGGTCTTCACTGAAAACCAGGCCTCGAACTTCGCCGTCCCGATTCGCTTCGGTCTCGGTTTACTCGAACGCGCCGGCTGGGAAGCACCGCCGAAGGAAACTAAAGAACTCGAAACTGCCGCACAGTCGCCCAGCCACCCCGTCAAATGATCTGCTCTGCCACGGTTAACGATAGCTCACGCACAATCGTCTTAAATCTTGTAAGTAGTGACTGCAACGAAGCCACGGCGGAATCGCATCGGAAGACGGGTTGTTACAATGCAGGAGCTGTCACATGCACCACACAAAATGGGCCCACGAGAGCTTAGACTAATGTATATTGGGGTTGGGCCCGTTCAAGGGGCATAGCTGTTGCTGTCGAAACAGCGGATTTCGAGTTTTTAAACGAGACTTCGCGAAACATGTAGTTTAAGGATGCAGCACAAACTCCCCATCTGCCAGATTTTGAGTGTTCGAAGCAATCAGGATGAAGATCCAAACGCGTAGGCACTGGCACCTGAGGGCGAGCTTTCTAATAGCTTTTCTGCTCGTTATCTCACCGTTAGTCCCGACAATCACTAAAGCCAAAACCGGAAATTTCCTCGACGGTGAGGAAAATGATCCGACCGCTGTCCTTTCTCAGATCCTCCGGCTGGAACGCGTGGAGGTCGAGGGCGGCGCGGAATTGATTACGGTGCGAGCGAAACTTGCGGGACTCGAGTCGACTGAAAACGACAAATGGATACCACTGGTGTCCATTTTGCGCGACACCCTGGGCGACAATAACTCTGAGAACAATCGACTACGCTACGTCTGGCCGCTGACCTACACGCGTCCGACAATCAAGCAGCGTCTTGCCGCGGCGATTCCGTTTTTCTACTCGCGCGTCGCCAACAAAGAGAAATTAGCCAAAACTCCGCCGCCCGCGCTCGATCTCGCATCGCCCGAGAGCGAGGTTTGGGACAAGATCTTTTGGACGGCACTCCAAAACATTCTGCTCGATACATACGGTACCCCAATCAAGGCTTCAACCAGTTCTTACCGGCGCAACATCAGCGACTATCGTCGTTCGCACATTATTCGTGCGCTTTCAGTGCTGGCGTTGTACGAAGCAGTCAAGGGTGAATCGGCTTTCACGCGCGCGGAGCTGGCGACCATCCAGGGACGCTTGATGCTGAGTGATAAAACATTTGGCGGGCTCGTCGACGACTCAAACTTACAAACCTACTACAGCAAACAGGTCACACAAGCGCGAGACGAACGCGGCCACAACTGGGAACTGTTGCGCCAACGCGCTGAAGCGGAGTCACTCTATTTCGAACCGCTGTTAATGCCCGACGGAAGCGCGACTCACGCGCTGCTCTGGGTCGCTAAACGAGATCTGCTCAAACCACCATCGTCGCGCTACAGTGGACGCTTTCTTAACATCGCGAATCCCTGGACTGACAAGCGGCTGTTGACGTGGAAAGGCTACGTTGAAACGCGTTACTTCGATTCCGAGAACCATCCGGTCGATAGTGAGACACCCGGCGCGCAAGCCGTAGAGATGATTCCGCTCGGCCTCTACGGTCTCGATAATCCGAAAATTCCGATGCTGCTCGTCGATTTTCGCGACAGCTACAATCCGAAGAAGCGCGAGATGTCGCGTCGCGTATTGAACGATGTCACGCGAAACGTCCTGTCGCTTTCGAAGTTTGGGAATCTGCCATTCTTTCTCGGCCGTACTGTTTTTGATTTTGTCACCGGTCGTCGCGGAATAGACGTCAATCAACCATCGCGCTTGCAGACGTATTCCCAGTTGAAACTGTTGCTTGCCCTCAACACGGCGATGGACCCCGACCTGCGATCCGAAGTCAGTGGACGGCTCGAGAGGATCTCACTCAACCCGTTCGAAAACGACTTGAACGCCGAAGCCAACATCGCATTGACTCAGTACGACGCATTGCTCGCGTATGCGAAAGATCCGGACGGGCTGGCCGCGCAGATTGAACGTGACCGTCGCGCCGAGCTGATGCCTTTGGAACATGGCCCGAAAGCACGTCTTGCTTTGCGCGCCATGAACGTTCTCACGTTTGGAAAGTACGTTCATCGTGAAGAACTCACGGACGACATGGAGAGCCGGTTGGACATTGCGCGACGGCTTCAGTATCACACGAGCTTTCTGCAACAGATTGCGAAATCGAGTGCCGAAGTCGATATAACATGGAACCTCGAAGACGTCAGGAGATCGCTGCTCTTCATTGCGGAACACGGATCCGAAGCGGGCGCGAACGCGGCGGCAGCCACGGCAAACATCTTCGCGCGCACCCGGGACGATCAGACACGTCGCGCCTGTCTGGACAGCCTCTCACGCATCAATAACTCAAAGGCAAAGAACGAGCTGCTGCGAATCTCACAGAACAACGACATCGACAAAACCTTGCGCCATCTTGCAAGTGAGTACCTCCGCGGTAAGAACCCACGAATCCAGCCAGTCGCCGCTACCGTCAGCGGTTCACCAGCCATTACCGGTCAACCATAACGATGGTGTACGGGAGAGCACTCAACCTTCTTTGCGTGCGTTTGTGTTCTCTGCGTCTTTGTGTGAACAGAGTTTTGCACGTAAGGAGACAGTGTTTCGCAAAGAGCGCGGGAATACTGCTCCTCCTGCTCTTAAGCGCGACCGCCTCGTTCGCTCAAACCAAACGCCTCGTCGTAATCAAATGTGACGGATTGCCTTACGACCTCGTAGATCGTTTCGTGAAGCAACGTGATCCGCAGTCAGGCAAGAGTGTCCTGCCTTGGATCGATCACATCTTTTACCAGCGCGGCGCAAGGCTTTCGAATTTTTACGTGCGCGGCATGAGTCTGTCCGCGCCCTCGTGGTCCCTGCTCGAAACGGGCCAGCATCTGCAAATCAAAGGCAACGTCGAATTCGATCGCTACACGCTTCACAGTTACGATTACCTGAATTTTTGGCCACTCTACGTGGCCGGCGTTAACGGTTCGCGGGTCGATATGCCGGTCGTCGAAGTGCTCGACTCGCTTGAACTGCCGCTACTATCTGACGCATACCCTCACGATGAACGTTACATCACTTATTCGTTGGTTTTACGTGGCCCGCGTTACTCAACTCTGCAGGAGAGTTTCCAGAATCGTTTCCTGAAGTCGCCAAAAGAACTCTTTGACGAATGGACCATGGGCTTTGAACTTCGAAGTGCATTAAGAGATCAACTCGTAAAGGAGCTGGTGGCCAGGTTGGCCAATCCCAAGCTCCGCTATCTGGACCTGTTCATGCCTGACTTCGATCACGTTGCGCATCACAACAACGACACACAGTCGCACTTGTTTGTGTTGAAGCAAATGGACGCTGTGATCGGGCAAGTCTGGACCACGATCCAGAAGAGTCCCATGGCCGAAGAAACAGCGCTTGTTCTCGTTTCGGATCACGGCTTCAACACAGACGAGCGGGTCTACAGCCAGGGATACAACCTCGTGAAACTGCTCGGCAGCCGGATGGGCGGTGGCCATCACGTCATCACCAAACGTCGCCTGATGCTCGATTACTCGATCAAAGGCGTCAATCCGCTTGTGCCTCTGATCACCACAACGACGCCGGACACCTACTATCTAAAAGGTGAAAGCACTACGTACCCGACCGCGATGCTCGACTTCGACGGCAACGAAAGAGCTTCGGTGCACCTTCGCGACAGCGACCTGAACATGCTGCACATTCTTTTGCAGCAACTTCAGCGCGGCGGTCTTTCAGAGGAACTGCAGAAAGCCGTGAGCAACGAGTTCTTTAGCGTGATCGATCGTAGACGGGTCGATTGGGGAAAGGATCTCAAACAGTTGCAGACTGAATTGGGAGCGCTGGACCGTTCGATCGAGCAACAACGTAAACTTTGGGAAGCGCAACCCAAAAAGTTTACGAAAGAACAGCAGGACGCCGGTCTCGACGACGCGTCAAAACGCATCTTCGTACAGCTCGATCGTTGGGAGGGCGAGCGACGCCGTTACGGTGAGTATGCACGCGCGCTGCAGAATCTTCTGTCGTTGTCGTCCGAGGCTTTTGATCCATCGAAAGTCAACATTGTCGACGTCATTCCGAAAGAATCAATGGGCGACCGCAACACGATCTACGAACTGCAAAATTACGTCGTCGGCCTTGGCCCCGACGGTTTCGTTTTGAATCCTGACAAATCGTTGAATGTCGAAAAAAGTTTTGTGCGAATCGACTACTTCGCGTTGCTTCAGGGTGTCTCGGTGAGAAACAACGTTCAGCGCGGAGTAGCTAATAAACCGATCGACCTGATCGCCACCAGGTTGTCGCGCGACCTTGTGCTCCCGTTGATTGAAGATCGCGACATCGATGAAGACGTAATCTGGGTGACTGCGGGCGCCAATCGTCAGGCGCTTTTGCTTTCTCGAACCAATGCTGCCGGCGAGTTGAGTATTCGTTACCTGCCAATCAGCAATCTCACGCAGGATGCGAATGGACGCTTGCAATTCAAAGTGATCAGTTGGCAAGCGGGCTTGCCGTTGCAAATTTTCGAGGACCCGAATTTGAGGATCGCAGCGGCTGACAAGACAGCGTGGCTCAGCGAGTGGCATAGAGATTCCGAGTGGCTCGAAGCTCTCCACAAGACCCACTACTCGAACGGTCTCGTGGGCCTTCACGAAGAGCTCGCGCGCCATCCGATCGAAAGTCTTTCGGCGAAAGATCCGAATCTGAGTGACGATGCTCGCGTGATGAGAGACTACGCGCGTCGCAAACGCGAACTGGTCGAGCCTGACATGCTGATCGTCGCGCAGGACCATTGGAACTTCGACGTACGCGGTTTCAATCCCGGCGGCAATCACGGCTCTTTCTTTCGTATCTCGACACACTCTGTTTTCATGGTTGCTGGTGGCGAACAGACCAACATCCCTCGCGCGATCAGCATCGACGCGCCTTACGACAGCCTCAGTTTTGTTCCGACTCTGTTGGCATTAACGGGAAAATTACGCGATGATAGCAATCCCGTTCCAGAGCTTTGGGAGAAGGGATTCAGAACGTTCCCCGGACACGTCGTGAAGGAACTGTTGAAGGACCCTGCAAATCCTGTAAAAACTTCGAGTGTAGAGCCTTGATTGAATCGAGAGAAGAGTTCGTAGAAAACTACCGGGCCGCGGATGATATCGAAGAACTCTCCGAAGAACCGGAATCAACTACTCCGAACTCACGACGATCTTTCGTTTGGCTTCAGGCACTCGCCTTTCTGCTCGGCCTCGGTCTACTCATCTTCGTCATCAATCGCGTCGGCGTCCAGCCTCTCTTCGACGCACTGCTGCGCGTCGGCTTCGGCTTCTTCGTCATCCTTGGTCTAAGTGGGCTGCGTCACTTCCTGCGCACAATCGCGATGCGCGCCGCAGTGCCCGCAGAACACCGGCGCATCAGCTTTCGCCACGCGTTTGCCGCGCGTCTCGGCGGTGAAGCGATCAGTTTTCTTACCTTCACTGGTCCACTGCTCGGCGAAGCGACGAAGGTCGCGTTACTGAGAAAGCGAGTACCGCTGACCTACGGCGTCCCTGCGCTCGTCGTCGATAACCTGCTCTACAACTTGTCTGTCGTGTTCTTCGTGCTGAGCGGCGCAGTTGTGATGCTGGTGAGGTATCCGCTGCCTCCGTCCGTCTATCTCGTCCTGTTGGCGATTGCGGCGGTGGCAGCGCTGGGCATACTGATCGCAGCCATTGCTGCAAAGCGGCGTGTCATGCTGATGACGTGGGTCATCGATCGGCTGGCCCAACTACGACTCAGTCCGAAAGTCATACTCAAGCGACGCGACCACATCTATCACCTCGAGTCGAAAGTCTACGACTTCTACAAGCATCATCCGACCGCGTTCTTCGTCATGATCGCGTGCAACCTGCTGGCGCATGCGACGAGCGTTGTCGAAGTGCTCCTTGCGCTGAAGATGCTGGGCTTTCAACCAGACGTCGCGCAGTCGTACATCATCGAGTCGTTGACGAAAGTAATTAACTTCGCGTTTGCATTTGTTCCCGGAACGATCGGAGTCTACGAAGGCGGCACCGAAGTCATCCTGCAAAAGGGACTCGGCTTCACGCCCGCAGCCGGACTTGCGTTGGCCCTCGTACGCAAGGCGGCGATTGTCTGTTGGACTTCTATCGGCCTCCTTGTCCTTACCTGGCGCACGCTCCCCAACGCGTGGCGTCGTATCCTTGATCGGAGCCCGCGGTTACAACGTCTTATGGATAGCCTGGTACTTTCAAACATCGCTCATCGGCCTGCGCGTACCGCAGTCAGCATTCTCGGTACGGGCGTGGGAGTGTTGCTCATCGTCTTCACGGTCGGTCTCGCGCATGGCGTGTTGCACGAACGTGGCCGGCGCGAGTCGAACATCGGCGCCGAGCTGATGATCCGCGCTTCGGGATCTATCGGGCTTGGCGGCGGTGCTCAATTTAGACTTCCGGCGTCGCATGCGGCCGAGCTCGCAGCGATTCCGGGCGTGAGAGCAGCGACTCCGATCGGACAAACCTTTGACAAGAGCGACTCCGGTTTTGGACAGCGCATGATCGAGGGAATTGAGTACGATCAGTACGCGACGCTTGCCGGAATTACGATTCGCGAAGGGCGCAAACCGCAATCAGGCGACGAGGCGATCGTCGATCCTGAGTGGAAGGACCGGCGCGGCGCGAAGATCGGCGACACTGTCGAACTATTCCAACGTCCATTCAAGATCGTCGGTGTTTACGAACCGCCCGGCGGTGGCCGCATCAAGATACCGCTGAAGACAATGCAGGAGCAGGAGGGCGCCTCGGATCGAGCGTCGGCCATCCTCATCGCCTGCACCGATCCGGGCAAACAGGATGAAGTTGCTGCACAAATCCTCCAGCGTTTCCCTGAAGACCAACTAATCTTCACGCGCGACCTGCCCGAGATCTACGCCAGTGGTGTTCCGGCGTTGAATGTATTTATCAAGGTCGTCGTGGGCGTGGCGGCGGCGATCAGTATGCTCGTGATTTTGCTGGCGATGTACACGACTGTGACTGAACGCACGCGGCAGATCGGAATTCTGAAGTCGCTCGGGATGTCGAAGACGGCGATCGCGTGGGTCATCGAGCAGGAGGCGATCATCGTCAGTGTTCTCGGTGTGGTGGTGGGAGTGTTGTTGACGATGCTTGCGCGGCTCGCGGTGATGCGTACCACGAGTTTGACGATAGAGATCGAACCGCGCTGGGTGCTGATTGCGCTTGCGGTCGGGTTATTGGGTGGGACGATCGGCGCCCTCTACCCTGCTCTGCGCGCGGCGCGTCAGGATGCGGTAGAAGCGCTGAGCTACGAGTAAGACGGAACCAAAAGTTCCCTGCACACGTTTCGACAGTTATGTATTGCCCTCAATGCGGTACCGATTCTCAATCGATGCAGTACTGCCGTGTCTGCGGCGCAAACCTCAAGGTGATTGGTAAAGCCGTCGCGCTCAGCGAGGCTGTGGCGAGAAGCGATCGCGGTCCCCTGCCGAAGATCAAGGAGATGATCAAAGAGTTCAAGGTCGACCACGTGTCGGACGAGGTCTCGGGCGCTCTCGATCGCATGAATCAGGAGATCGCACGTTTGTCGCCTGCTTCCGAGCGACGCGAGCGTGTTCGTCCCTGGATCGAATTCAGGAAGCGGAAAACACCGGCTGAGAAACGTGAGAACCACATTTCCAAAGGCGTGGTCTCGCTGTTTTCGGGCGTTGGACTGACCGTGTTTCTTTACTATCTTTCGGCCGCGCTGGTGCTGAAACTTCCACCCGAGATCGTCGCCCGGATTCCGTTTGAGATCGATCCTGTCGTGAAGATCATCTGGCTGTTTGGATTGTTACCGGCGACGACTGGCATCGGCCACATCATCGCCGGACTCTTGATTCGACCAGAGCGCGAGCAACCGCAGCTAGAGCAACCAGCAAGCGAACCATTGGTCATAACTCCAGCACCGACCACAAGCGTCACCGATCACACAACAAACCTGCTCGAACGTGATCGCCTGAAAACATAGAAACAAACAAGGGCTGGCCACCGACCACCCCTACAGTTGTTGTTGATCGTACTTGGGTCATTGTAGGGGCGGCCCTCCGTGGCCGCCCCTCGGCGGGCTAACTTACTCCTTTCGCGGCCGGATCCGAACCGCATAATCGGGCCAGCAATCACGCGCATCGAAATCCTCCAACGCCGTCGAGTTGAACTTAAGCTCATCGAACTCGCTGTCGAACCCAAACGGAAACACCGGTGCGGGCGCCGCAGGTGCGGCAAATTTCGGATCCAACGCCTTCGCGATCTGATCCCTCGCGTCAGCAAGATGCGCGCGCGTTTGCCGATCGGTGGCTCGCGTCATCGCCGTCCCAATCGCCGCATTCAAATCGCGGAGCTCCGCCTTGACCAGCGCCCGATAGTCGTCCGTCACCGACGGTCGCACATTCAACTTCGCCGACAGCAGATCAATGTACGAGTTTTGCAAGTTGCGTCGATACACATCGATCCGGACAGGACCACGTTCGAGCTCGCTCCAGATCCCGCGACGAACGTCGGCCATAAAGTCTGACGGACGATAGGCCGCCGCGCCGTCGATCGCTTCCTGCTCGACCAAACGATCGAAACGCGCGTTGCTGAAAAGCGAATTCAAGATCCGCTCCTGCGCCGCGTTGACTCGCGCCAGGGCGCCGGACGGTTCGATACGTCTCAAGATCTCAGGCTTCAGCGCCCACGAAGGCGTTGCAAATGCGTTCTCGTTGAGAAAGCGCACGGCGGCAGCCTGTCGTTCCTTCGGCACAATCACGAACCGGACGCCGTCCTGCCCGGCGTGTTTCTGTTGCGAGTTAAAACCACCAACGATCCCGGTGACATGATTCAACTCGATGGCCCACTGGCCCAGCATGCGACCGTAAAGTTCCTCGAGATCGTCGTACGGCTCGCCCGGATGCGACGTCGCCGGCAAGAGCATGTCCGCGACACGCTTCAAGTTTTTTATACCGAGTGCAGTCGAAGCAACGGCATCAGCGTCGCCCACCGCTTCCGTGTTTTCACCCGGATCGGAACCGCGCGAATCTGCCGTCGAGAAGCGCAGCCACGGTTTCGAATCCTGTTCCCTGGCCCACTCATCCAGCGTCTTCTTCTCTTCATCCGGAGTCTTCGCGCCCGGAATCGGTTTGTAACCCCACATCGTCGCCCACTTGTCGTACGGGCCGATCTGCGGAATGAGCAACTCGAGCGGAATGTTGTCTTCGGGCTGGGCCACGTAGTTGAAACGCGAGTAGTCCATCAACGTCGGCGTGTGGCTCATCGTCTTGAGCCACTGCGGATCGCGGACTTTCTCCGCCGGATACGTGGCGCTCGCTTTCATGTTGTGCTGGAAGCCGAGTGTGTGACCAACTTCGTGAGCAATGACGTACTCGACGAGCCGGCCCATTAGCTCGTCAGGCAGTGGAAGCTTCTTCGCGCGCGCGTCGAGTGGGCCAACCTGCAGGAAGTACCAATCGCGTTGCAGGTTCATCACGTTGTGATAGTACTGAATGTCCGACTCGAGAATTTCACCCGTGCGCGGATCGCTCACGTGCGGGCCCGAGGCGTTCTCGATTGTCGACGGAAGATAGCGGATGACTGAGTAGCGCGCGTCTTCCGGGTCCCAGTACGGATCCTCTGCTTTTGATGGCGCTTCCTTAGCGATGATGGCATTCTTGAAACCCGCTGCTTCGAACGCAGGCTGCCAATCCTCAATTCCCTTCTTGATCCACGACACCCACTTTGTTGGCGTGGCGGGATCTACGTAATAAACGATTGGCTTGACCGGCTCGGAGAGCTCTGCGTGCGGATCTTTCTTTTCCAAACGCCAGCGAGTGATGTAAGTGCGCTGCGGCGCGCGCTGTTCGTCAATACCGTAATCGATCTTGCGAATCGTGAAATAGCCGACACGCTCGTCAAACAGGCGCGGCATCATCGGCTTCTCGGGAAGTTTCACCATGCTGTAGTGCATGACGACCGTCGCGTTCGTCCCTGCGCGCATGCCCTGGGCAAATGGATTTGGCGGAGGTTGCGGTCCACCACCGCCGCCGCCGGGGGTCATGTCGGGTGGAGAGGTGTAAGTCTGCGAAACTTCGACTTCGATATTCGTCGGAAACGACTTCGTCTTCTCGATGAAGGAACGCGACGCGTCGAAGCCGCGAGCGCGCAAACGAGTGCGGGCACTGAACTCCGTCACTTCGTTGGTGAAGAGTTTAGTAACGTCGATCACGGCCGAGTCGTCTTTACCGAGCGCTTCGATATTGAAGGCCATGATGATCGTGTCGTTGTTTGCAGCCTGGACGGCGCGCGACACGGGCAGATTCGGATCGGCGACAACGTCATACGAGACGTTTCGCAACAGGATACGATTGCCTTTGCGTTCCCATTTCACGACCCGGTTTCCCGCCGCCTGCCCGCCATAGCCAACGCCGAGCGTCGTCCTGGCAATCTGGCTCACCCAGAGAAACTCTTTCATCAACTCGCTCTTGGGAATTTCGTAGTAGACCTTTTCCTTGAGCGTGTGGAGCGTGAACACGCCTTCATCCGACTTCGCATCTTTGGTGATCACCTTGTCGTACGGTTTGATTTCGGGTTGCTGATCCGGACGGCCGGGACGTTCCTGGCCTCCGGTTGTTGGCGCCGGTGGATCCTGGGGCGAACTGTTTGCCTCAGATCGTGGGGCCAGAAGAAAGATCGAAATGATTAAGGAGAGAACAAGAAGCGAGACAGGGAGATACCGGGATCGCATTTGCATGCGTGAGCTCCTTCCGACAGGGGTATTGAATTGTCGCGAAACAATAAGCCGAAGCCGTTGTGAGAGTCAATGTTACGCTTTGCGGCTTACTGACAGTTGTTTGCTCTTGGTCTCTTTCTTTGTCAGGACTGGTGCGGCGCGATCGGTTAATAGCGGCAGTGGGTTGATAGCGCCGTTCAAGGTGTAAACACCGAAGTGCAGGTGGGGCGGCGTGCCTTGTGCATTGCCGGTTGTGCCAACGAAGCCGAGGACAGTGCGTCTCGAAACGCGATCGCCGACCTCGAGTCCCGGAGCGTACGAATCGAGGTGCGCGTAGTAATAGACGCGACCGCCTGAGCCGATCACTGAAACTGTCTGCCCGCCGAGATTGTTCTCGCCGATCTTATAGACAAATCCGTTGGTGGCGGAAAAGACGGGCGTTCCGCGCGGCGCGAAGATGTCCTGGCCTTCGTGCAGACGCCCTGTTCCGCGTGGCGCATGCCAGGTGTCTGCGATCGCCTTCTTTGAGACGTCCTGCAAAGGCATCGCGATTTTCGAATCGGGGGCTTGGGTGTACAGTTTCGCGACGTGAGCGTAGAAGCGAAGCGTATCTGCGGTCAGCGCCCAGATGAAGAACACGATCGCGAGCACTGCAAGGATTTTAACGATTCGCCGCATGTCAGCTAAACGAAGATTCGATGCGACTGGTTCCAGGTGGGATTACCAGGCAGGATTGCGAGATGTGTTTCGTTCGTGAAAATTTGCGGCTTAAGCTATCATCCACATTCCATGTCCACACCAAATGGGTACGAACAGTTTTTAGCGGATTTTCGTGAGACGATTCTGACCGCGCGAGATCGGTTAAAGGCGATAAGCGACGAGCAGAGCCGGCGCGGAACGTCTGAAGATAACTGGGCGCCGATCGAGATTCTCGGTCACCTGGTGGATTCCGCCGCCAATAATCATCAGCGTTTCGTGCGCGGGCAATTCACGGACGATCTCGTCTTTCCAGGTTATGAGCAGGAGCGCTGGGTAAGCTCGCAACGCTATCGCGATGAGTCGTGGCCCGACGTGATCCAGCTCTGGAGCTCTTACAATCTACACCTGCTGCACGTGGTTTCGGTCATACCGGAAAACATCCTGACTAAACCTCGTGCGAACCATAGCCTCGACCAAATCGCATTCAACCGGGTAGACCGAAACACTCCGGCGACGATCGAGTACTTGATACGCGACTACGTGGACCATCTGCGGCATCATCTCGATCAAATCTTTGCACTCAATAGGAGCTGACAAATGGCAGAAGTTACTTACGAACAACTGAAACACAAGACCGTGACCGAACTACGCGACATGGCGAAAGGTATCGAACATGAAGCGGTCCAGGGCTACACGCAAATGAACAAGGACCATTTGATCATCGCACTTTCAAAAGCGCTCGGCATTCAACACGAGCATCACGCGGTCGTCGGCGTCGATAAGAGCTCGATCAAAGCGCGCATTCGCGAATTGAAGACGCAACGAGCAGCGGCGCTCGAAGCTCACGATCGCGCGGAACTCAAAGTCGTCCGCCGCAGCATTCACCGCTTGAAGCGACGGATTCACAAAGCCACCGTTTGAGCGGATTGACATTCGTCGCAAAGTGGCATAGAAGTTCGCGTCAGAAATAACTCTTCACAACTAAAATTTTCAAAGTGAGGTAGCTCATGAAAAAGGCTATCAACCTGAGCGTGAATGGTGTCTCTCGCACCGATGAGGTCGAGCCACGCATGCTCCTCGTTCATTACCTGCGCGACGTTTTGGAGCTGACCGGCACGCACGTCGGCTGCGAAACATCGCTGTGCGGCGCGTGTACCGTCATGCTCGACGGCCAGGCGGTGAAGTCGTGCACGCTGTTCGCTGTTCAAGCCGACGGCTCGACCGTGACAACGATCGAAGGCCTGGCCCAGAACGGACAACTCCATCCCGTTCAGGAAGGCTTCTGGGAGAAACACGGATTACAGTGCGGCTATTGCACGCCGGGCATGATCGTGACCGCGGCGCAGTTGCTGGACAGGAACGCTGCTCCTTCACGCGAAGAGATCTGTCACGGCCTCGACGGGAATCTATGCCGCTGCACTGGTTACCAGCACATCATCGAAGCGGTTGAATACGCAGCGGCGAAGAAGAAGACCACCGGGGTTTAATTGTAGGGGTCGCCCTCCGTGGCCACCCCTTTCCGGCCTTACGCTAGCGCAGGGGTGGCCACAGAGGGCCGCCCCTACAAAGGCCCAAGTACGAAGCGTGGGAGGCAGGCATGACAAATAACTACGTTGGCAAAAGAGTAAAACGCACAGAGGATCCTCGTCTGATCCGGGGCCTGGCGCATTACGTCGACGACGTCGCGCTGCCCGGCACGTTGCATGTGTCTTTTGTTCGTTCGATCTACGCGCACGCGAGGATCACGAACGTCGATACGTCGGCTGCGCTCGCCGCGCCTGGAGTCGTCGCGGTGTACACCGGTGGTGATGTCTCTGGAAAAATCGGACCAGTGCCATGCGCCAGCAACTTGCCTGAGTTGAAAATTCCCGATCATCGCGTGCTCGCAACCGATAGGGTTTACTTCGTCGGTCATCCGATAGCCGCGGTCGTCGCGACCGATCGATACGCAGCGCGAGACGCGGTGGATCTCGTGATGGTCGACTACGAAGAGCTGCCGGTTGTAACTGACGTGGAACAAGCCGCCGCAGGTGGTCCAGTCATCCACGAAGCTTTCGGCGACAACATCGCGTACAAGCTAACGACCGGCGAAGGCGACATCGACGCCGCGTTCGCCGCGGCTGATCGCACCGTCAAGCAGCGAATCCTGCACAAGCGGCTCGCGCCGATCGCGATGGAGCCGCGCGGCGTGCTGGCGCGTTATTTCCCAGGTGAAGAAGAGCTGACGATCTGGTCCTCGACGCAGATACCGCACCTCATGCGCACTCAAGTCGCGCTCATGATCGGAATTCCGGAAAACAAGTTGCGCGTGATCACGCCTGAAGTCGGCGGCGGCTTTGGATCGAAGTTGAACGTCTACGCGGAAGAAGCGCTGCTCGGATGGATCTCGATGCAGCTTGGCAAACCCGTGAAGTGGATCGAAACGCGACGCGAGAACATGCTGGCGACGATTCACGGGCGTGGTCAGGTCGGCGACATCGAAGTCGCATTCAAGAACGATGGAACACTGACGGGCCTGCGCTACAGCGTCTTCGCGGACCTGGGCGCGTACCATCAACTGCTCACGCCTGCCATTCCCACGCTCACCGGCTTGATGCTCTCCGGCGCGTACAAGATTCCGGCGATTCAGATGAACATTACCGGCTGCTTCACGAACAAGATGGCCACTGACGCGTATCGCGGCGCGGGCCGGCCTGAAGCCACTTACGTCGTCGAACGCGCGCTCGATCTCGTCGCGGCTGAACTCGGCGCCGATCCCGCCGAAGTGCGTCGCAAAAACTTTCCGGCGCCTGCTGACTTTCCGTTTCACACCGCGACCGGACTCGATTACGACAGTGGTGACTACGAGATTGCGCTCAACAAAGCACAAGAGATCATCGGCTACGCGCAGCTTCGCGAGGAACAAAAGCAGGCACGTCAGGAAGGACGACTCATCGGTATCGGCGTTTCGACCTACGTCGAGATCTGCGCGCTTGGTCCATCTCAAGCGATGCCCGCCGGCGGCTGGGAGAGTGCCACGGTCCGTATCGAGCCGACCGGAAAAGTCACAGTGTTGACTGGCGCATCGCCGCACGGTCAGGGACAGGAGACGTCGTTCGCGCAGATTGCTGCCGATGAACTCGGCGTCGACATCAACGATGTGACCGTGATTCACGGCGACACCGGTGTCGTGCAATACGGCATCGGCACGTTCGGCAGCCGCGCGACGGCGGTTGGCGGTACCGCTGTTTTTGTCGCGATTCAAAAGCTGAAGGAGAAGGCGCACAAGATCGCAGCCCACATGCTCAAGGCCGATGCCACGCGGCTTTCGTTTGAAGGTGGAAAGTATTCGCTCCAGGCAGCGGCCGCGGCAAGTGCGACGGGGGTATCCGAACCCGTCGTGCCTGTCGGCCAGGCACCCGCAGGCGCGCTGCCCGAACCGGAAATCGAGGGCAAGTCGAGTTTAACGATTCAGGACATCGCGCTCGCTGCGCACCTCGCTAAAGAACTTCCTCCGGACACCGAGCCGGGTCTCTCGGCCACTTACTTCTTCGAACCTAAGAACTTCACGTTCCCGTTCGGCACGCACATCGCCGTCGTCGAAATCGATCACGAAACGGGCGACATCAAGTTTTTACGTTACGTCGCCGTCGACGACTGCGGCCGCGTGATCAATCCCATGCTGGTTGACGGGCAGGTCCACGGCGGCATCGTCCAATCCATCGGACAGGCGATGTATGAAGAGGTGGTCTACGACGAACAGGGACAGTTAGTCACCGGTACGTTGATGGACTACGCCGTGCCGCGCGCGAAACACATTCCGAATTTTGAGTTGGATCGAACTGAGACTCCGTCTCCCGTGAATCCACTCGGCGTGAAAGGTGTCGGCGAGGCAGGGACGATCGGAGCGACGCCTGCGATCGTCGGCGCGATTGTCGATGCACTCGCGCCGTTCGGCGTGCGGCATCTCGACATGCCGATCAAGCCGGAGAATGTGTGGCGCATCATCAATGGGCATTAGCCGCAGATGAACGCGGATGAACGCGGATAAGACAAAGGAGCAGATATGATTCCCGCACAATTTGATTATCAGGCGCCTGCGACGTTGGAAGAGGCGGTGTCGTTGCTGGCGAGCGATCCGGACGGGGCCAAGATTCTTGCCGGCGGCCACAGTCTCATTCCGGCGATGAAACTGCGTCTCGCGCAGCCGCAGTTGCTCATCGACATCGGCCGCATCAAGTCGCTGGCCTATATCCGTGAAGACGGCGATCAGATTCTCATCGGCGCGACTACGACGCACTATCAGTTGGAGTCGTCTGATTTGCTCAAACGCATCTGTCCGTTGTTGCCCGAATGTGCGAAGAGCATCG
Source organism: Acidobacteriota bacterium (assembly GCA_046733535.1). Lineage (GTDB taxonomy): Bacteria > Acidobacteriota > Blastocatellia > Pyrinomonadales > Pyrinomonadaceae > PSRF01. The sequence continues at coordinate 26 of JBKPPH010000105.1, read as the reverse complement.
GCGACGTGCAGGTGCGCAACAAGGGA
>JBKPPH010000104.1:0-8437 GCA_046733535.1 Acidobacteriota bacterium | reverse complement strand
CCTTCGGTTTGCGATACTCTAAGACTACTTATGCACCGAGGGCGCACCCGACGCTACCGCGTTACGGTACTGACCCTGTCCAACAACGACGCTCGAATGCGAAGCAATTTACAGTGACCGCTCGAGGCGAAGCTATTTACCGGGATGAATTCGCAGCGCCGTTCTGCTCGTCAAGCCATGACTTCAGTGGCGCGAAGTAATCGATGATCGCGGTCGCGTCCATCTTGTCTTCGCCGGTCATCGCTTTGAGCGCCGCCGGCCACGGCTCGCTCGCACCCATCGCCAGCATCGCTTTCAGTTTTTCCCCCGCCTTCTTATTTCCATAAATCGAGCACTGGTAAAGCGGCCCGTTAAATCCCGCTTCGCGACACAGTGCGCGGTGAAACTGAAACTGCAGAATCGCCGCGAGGAAGTAACGCGCGTAAGGCGTGTTTGCCGGCACGTGATACTTCGCACCCGGATCGAAGTCCTGTTCGCTGCGCGGCACAGGCGGCGCGATGCCCTGATACTTCTCGCGCAACTCCCACCACGCCTTGTTGTAATCGTTTGGCCCAACCTCACCCGAGAAAACTTTCCAACGCCACTGGTCCACGAGGTAACCAAACGGCAGAAACGCGACCTTGTCGAGCGCGCGGTTCAACAGGAAACCGATGTCCGCTGTCGGATCCGGCACCTGGTTGATCAGCCCGAGCTGTTTTAGATATGGCGGCGTGACTGACAGTGCAACCGTGTCGCCGATGGCTTCGTGAAATGCGTCGTTCGCGCTCTCGCGAAAGAGAAAAGGTTTTCCGGAGTAGGCCATTTGATAGTAGTTGTGGCCCAGCTCGTGATGCACGACGGAGAAGTCTTCTTCGTTGATCTGGACACACATCTTCAGCCGCACATCTTTTTCGTAGTCGATGTCCCAGGCGCTCGCATGACAAACAACTTCGCGATCCGCGGGCTTAGTAATCATCGATCGTTCCCAGAACGACGGCGGTAGTTGGTCGAAGCCCAGCGAGGTGAAGAACGACTCGCCGTAGTGCACCATCTGTTTCGCGTCCGTGTTGCGCGACTTCAAAATCTGCGTGAGATCGTAGCCGCGATCCGCGTTGGCGGGAGCAAGCAGCGGATAGATGTTTCCCCACGTCTGCGCCCACATGTTTCCGAGCAGGTGCGCGGGGATCGGTTTGTCTTCGGCAACGACTTCCTTGCCGTACTTCTCAGACAGTTTGCGGCGCGTGTAGGTGTAGAGCGAGTCGTAAAGCGGTTTGACTTGTTGCCACAAGCGCTCCATCTCGGCGGCGAATGCATCCGGCTCCATGTCGTACTTCGAACGCCACATGGCGCCCGTGTCTTTGAAGCCCATCTCTTTCGCGCCCTTGTTGCTGAGCTCGACAAAGCGTACGTACTCTTTGCGAATCGGCACCGCGATCTGGTGCCAGCCCAGCCACACTCGCTTTAACTCTTCGGGATCTCGGCTCGTACCGATGATCTCTTCCAGTTCAGGCAGGCTCAGACATTTTCCCTTGTCACCGTCGGGACAGTACTTGCCCTTGCCGTAATCGCCTTCCATCGCCGCGGTTAGTTTCGTCAGTTCGGCGCGCTCTGCCGGATCTTTCGGCGCAGGAAGAGTGAGCGAGAGCTTTAGCAGTTTGAGCTTGCGTTTGAGTTCAGGCGAGAGATCGAGATTCTCGTATTTTCGCGCCTGCTCGCCGAGTTCAGTTGTCGCCGCGATCAGGTTTTCGTTGGCCTCGGCGGCCATCGTTTCGGTATCGTCAGTGATGAAGGTGCTCTTCACCCAATCCGCGCGACCGGCTTTGATGTTCAAATCCAGCAGACGCTTCTCGGCGTCCTGAAGAAACTTTTCAGCTTCCTCTTTGCTACCGGCACCGGCTGTTGAAGCAAGATTTGGATTGTCAGTACACGACATAAGCGCTAGTCCCACACTGAGAAGAAAGAAGACGCCCAGCCACAATTGGCGGCGCTGACAAATGAAGCTCACCGTTAACCTCCTCAGGAGTCATTGGTTCTATGGCAAATTGGGGATTTGGGACCAACACTATATCGAGGATTGCACGGATGCTCAACCCGGTTTAGAGTTCAAGAGCAACATTCTCGAGCGGCTTTGCTCAATCAGGAGTGGGCTTGGACCGGGTCAATACCGTAACGCGGTAGCGTCGGGTGAGTCTTCGGCATGCAATTATCTTTGGTACTGATGCACGACGTCTGACCCGACGCTACCGCGTTACGGTACTGACCCGGTCCAACCCTGATTTTTGAGGCAAGGCTGTTCTGCTTATAACCGAGCACACACGGGAGGAAACGGTAGTGAATAATCCATTGGTCATTTTGGGAATCGCCGGAAGTCTGCGGCAAAAATCTTTCAACCGCGCGCTGCTGCGGGCCGCGCAGGAACTCGCGCCTGACGGCGCCACCATCAAGACATTCGAAATCGACGGTATCCCTTCATTCAACGAGGACGACGAACGAGAGCCGCCCGCCAAGGTCGTCGAACTGAAACAACGCATCCGCAGCGCCGACGCGATTCTGTTCGTCACTCCGGAATACAATTATTCAGTGCCCGGCGTGCTGAAGAATGCCATCGACTGGGCCTCGCGTCCTTACGGCGATAGTGCATGGAACGGCAAGCCTGTCGCCGTTATGGGCGCGTCAGTCGGCACTATCGGAACCGCACGCGCGCAGTATCATCTACGACAGAGCTTTGTGTTTCTCAACATGCACGCAGTGAACCAGCCGGAAGTCATGGTGTCGAACGCGCACAAGCATTTCGATCAGGATGGAAAACTGACTGACGAAACGGCAAAGAAACTCATCCGCCAGCTACTCGAAGAACTGGTGAGCTGGACCAGGCGACTGCAAGTACAGTGACATTCTGTCCGGGGGTAAGGGCAAAGGGTGAGGCCCAGCCAAGAGTCTGAATTTCAGTTGTCGACCGCTACGGGCGAACGAGACCCTTTTTGATGTTTCGTTGCCACGCTTCGTAATTTCTGATTCGGCGTTTGGCTTGCTTGCGAGTCAGCTTCATTTCCTGGGCTACGTAATCGATGCGCGCGGTCCGATCTTTTTTCTTATCAAACCGATCACCTGGCGCCCTAAGGTAAAACTTGTACGCGGTAGACCACTCCGCTTTCACTTCATCCGTGGCTTGTACGCCCCGTTTCTCTGGCATGCCTGCGGGCTCCTTTCAGGAGGATTTTTTCGACTGGGGATTCTACACGGAGGGATTTGGAATTGCGAACGGAATTACCCACCAGGTCGCCCGAAAGAATACAAATTTTTTGTAATCACTCTGTCGTTTCAGTCTTGTCTTCTGTCTTGTTTTTCTTGAACCAGCGCAGCAACGACAGCGTGCTCCCGACGATCGCGATCGCCATCAAAGCGTAAACGATGTAAGTAATGACGTCGGAGTTTACAAATGCGATGACCTGCCGCCCAAAGTAGAGCGCCAGCACCGCCACGATCCCAAACCGTATCAGCCGCCCCGCAAAGACTGCTCCGAAAAGTTTTGGTTTGGGACACTGCAACGCGGAAGCAGTCATGACGGCAGGCGTGAACGGGAATGGCGGCGGGATGAGTGTGGCGACGAAGACACTTATTCCTGCCTTGTTCTCCATTTTATTTTTGAGTTTTTCGATCTTCTTCGGGCTGATAAAACGTTCCAAACCTTTTTCTCCCGCCTTGCGCATTATCAAATCGATGACAAATACGCCGAGCACCGAACCGAACGCGGAGACGATCACGTAACCTATCCAAAGCAGGCTATCACGATCGGAGCTGATAAGCGCGACCAGCAGCAGATCGTTTCCAAATGGAAGCACGAGAAAAGAAGAATCGAGCGCGCTCAGCAGGAACAGACCGAAGAATCCCATTCGGCGAAAGAACCGCAGGACAGTAGTCGTAGCACTAGCGAAGACTATAAGACGTAAATTTTCGAGCAATTGAAGACTCCTCTGGCGGGTTACTCGAGCAGCCTGGTCGGCTCAGGCGCGGAGGGGTCTGCAATCGGTGGAGGTTGGTCGGGTTCGCGAACTGGAGCGTGTGGTTGCGAACCTGTGTCGGGCGGCAACGGAATCGGCGCCGGATCATGATCCGGATCGCTCGGATCGTATGGCGTGGTTGGCGGAATTTCCGGCTTCTCCCCCTTGATCTGTTTGCTCATCTGAGAATCTTAGTCCTGTCTAATGACGAAACTCTCACCAACATTTCCGAAAACATTCCGTGCCGGGCCGGGTCTTTTGCCAAGCAGTCCCTGCACGATAGCCATGCGGGTCATGATTCGCGGTTCGGCAAATTGGAATCGTCCAGCCAGCATGTCCGCACGCTCGAAGTCGCTCGCGGCAAGCACCGCCAGTTCCTGGCCATACCGGCCGATCATGGAAGTCAATCCGTTTCCACCCTGCATCGCCATCTCGCCGTCGCGAAACATGTTCATTTCGAAACCACTCAACACCGCCGCGGCTGAGAGCAACTCGTTGAGTTGATTGATGCCCGGATCCAACAGTTCGAAACTGCGCGCCGGATCTACCGTCGCAAACGCATGCGCCACTTTTAATTGCTGCTCAAAATCCTGGTAACCCGTCGCACGGCGACTCGTCATTTGCTTCGCTTCTTCCAACATCTGGAGCGCCAGCTTCGGATTACTTTTCTGCGCATTGTTCGCCACCTGTATTAAGAAATCGATCTTTTCATTGTCCGTTTGCAGCCGCGCGAGCGTTTGTCTGACCTCTTCGACGCGAGAGCTCTCGGCTTTCTTAGCCAGCTCACGAAAGCCAATCCGCTGCATGACGGTTTCACGAGCCCTCTCTGTCAAATGATCGGTCGCGATTTGGCGCGCCCGTTCCGTGTTGCCTTCGTCCAGCGCTTTGTAAGCTGCCTGTTGATAGAGCCGCCCTTGCAACTGCGGCGGCGCAACAGCAGCAGCCTGGACCAACGCGTCGGAAGTCGGATTTCCCTGGAGCGCGCCGAACGTTTGCGCCATGTTCGCTGGAGGACTGTTTGCCATGCCCATCTCGGACATCTTTTGCCGCAGCAACTGCGACTTGGCCGGCAGATACTGATCGACCATCGGCAGCGACATCTGTAAGCCGACCAGCAAACGACGAGCATTGTTCTGTTCAACCTGTGCGTCGGCCGGTTGTGGCCGGGCCGCGTTTACGACTGCCGGGCTGGCGGCGCGCACGCGAGGATTCGCTGCGGGCCGCTGATTGTTCTGGGACGGAGTGGCTTTCAGGGCGGCGTCGACGACAGTCGAGAGAAGGTCGACGTAAGCCGACTGCTCGAGCGATGCTGCGCGGCCCTGAACCGGCTGTGTTGCGGCCGTGCCTTCGGCGGCAGGCTGACGTGGTCCAGGCATCAACAGCGCCTGGGCCAACACGCTCGCTTCGTTATTCGTCAAGAGGTTTGCCGCTTGAATTCGTTTCACAGTCTTGTCGGCCAGTTTGTCGGCAGCTTCGGAATCCTGCCCGCGGAGCTGGTTGATCACTTCAGGAAGTGTTCTGGGAAACTGGCCTTTGTCCATCATCTGGTCGGCGTTCTGAGCTGCGAGTTTTGGATCGAGCGCGGCGATCCTGCCCAGTAACATTTGCTCCAGGTTATCTTCCGAATTCATTTGCGCGCGTGTACCACGCTGCTCGACAACGTTCTGCATAGATGCTGGCGGTTTAGTGGCGGCGAGCAACTGGTAAGCGAGGGCGGCGTCGTGACGAGCGGCAGTTAATATCAGTTCCTGTCGCAACCCAAACGAGCGGAAGTTTTGTGGTCCACCACCACCTGGACCGGAAGTCATAAAGCTCACGCCATTGGCATCCTGAAACTCACGACTTCGATTCGGTTGCCGCGCCTGGGTGCGCCACATCTCCGCGACTCCCTCCGCAGCCATGGAAAAAAGCGATCGAGCGCGCCCCTGATTCTGGTCCCAAAGCATGTCGGCGGCATTTATCTGAACGCGGACACGGTTCTCGGTGAGCCGCAGCGACTGCGCTTCGTCGAGCACCTGATCCAGCAGGCGATAGGCGTTCTTTTCCCGTTCCGCCTTCTGTTGTTCCTGCTCTTCGGTTGCAGGTTGCTGTGCCGGCTCATTCTGAGCAATGGCGAGCGACTGCGAAAACGAAAACAGGAGGAGGGCCAGGGCTAAGACAGATAGTTTTTTCATGGGCAATACCTCTGCGAAATCTTCGCGGATCTTAACATCCCCTAAGGAACTTCCAAACCATTCTGCCGTATAATCCCCGATATGTACTGCCCGTCCTGCGGTTCTGAAGAACGACAACTGAGTCAATTCTGTCGCGCCTGCGGCACGGATTTGCGCATCGTTCGCAATTCGCTGGAAAACCCTGACGCGATCACGCAGTCGGCGGTGTCGGCGCGCGAACACATCGGCATGGCAGTCGCCGACAAGATCCGCCAGATGTCGGCGAAGGACCTCGAGAAAGCTGCGGAAGACATTCTGCCGCCGTTTGAGAAGTTTTTGGAATCGCCCGAAGAGAAGCGTTTGCGCAGGATTCGCGCGGGCGTGATCACTGCCGCAGTCGGCGTGGCCATGACGATCGTTACGGTTCTCGGGACCCTGGGTCAGCCTGATTTTTTCCCCTTTGTCACGCCGGCATTGATAACCTTCCTCGTCGGCTTGGGAATAGTGTTCAACGGAATGATGTTTACTGTTCCTCGCAAAAAACTCCCCGGCACTGCTGACGACGCGCTGTCGCAGCGGATGCTCGATGCTGGCGTTAACAGATCTACGTACGAAGCGCCTGCGCCGGCGCAGTTGACGAACGAACTCGCGCCTGCCTCCAAACCGCAGGTCCCCTCGATAACTGAACACACAACGCACCATTTAACAACGAGCAAGTCATAGGAGCTGCGGCGATGGCGGTAGTGTTGGAGGGCGGATGCCGGGTCTCGACGATGCACGAAGGGACTCCGCAGGTCTCTGGCTCACTTAAAATCCGGAATCAAATCGGAAGGGCTAATGGCGCCGAGGCGATCTCGTTGCGCATCCTGGAGTTTGGACCAGGATCGTCGCCCGAACGGCGCAATCGTGAATGCGACGAGGTGCTTTACGTGTTGGAAGGCGCTTGCATGATTTCGATTGACGGCAGCGCTTATGAGGTTGAGTCGGAAACCGGTATCTATTTACGTCCGGGACAAACACTCCGTGTTGAGAATCGTGGACGGGATGTAGTGCGCTTTGTTAGCTGCCAGTGTCCTGAGGAGGGTTTCACTGTTGCGCCGCCGGTGGACCAGGCGATGTTGGAGGGGCGCACCGAAGTACCTCCGATCGTGAAGCTGTCAGATCGTCGTGCGTTGCCCACGGCCGATCGCTGGTATCGAGTGTTGGTCGACGACGAGATTGGCAGCGAGCAGGTGACGCAGTTCGTCGGGTCGATTCCTCCGGGACGCGCGCCGGATCATTTTCACGAGTATGAAGAGGTGCTTTTTATTCTTCGTGGAGAGGGACGGATGTGGGCGGGCGAGACGAACACGCGGATCGCAGCCGGGTCATGCATCTATCTTCCGAAACGCCAGGTGCATTGCGTTGAGAACACGGGCGAGGGAGAGTTGCGGTTGTTAGGTGTTTTCTATCCGGCCGGCAGTCCCGCAGTTAGATATGAGCCGCAGATGAACGCAGATGAACGCTGATCTGATCTGAGATCTGATCTGCGTTTATCTGCGTTCATCTGCGGCTTGGAAGTCTCGTATGTCGCTAAACGGCGTATCTGCGTTGTTGAAGTCGGGGCGGTAATAATAAGCCGCACCATCAAACTCCTGCACCCAACCTTCGCTCATCCCCAACTCTTCCAGCGCGGCCGTCGCTTTTAACCACTCCGTTTCTCTAATCCTGCGCGACAGCAGAATGTAGCGCTTGTTCGTCTCCGCCTGGTTCGTCGGGTAATACTGGGCCATCAAAGAGATTGCCACACGCGGACTCAACTCATCTCTGATCCATTCGATCGATTCAGCAATGCTGCCGATGTCATTGGGTAGCACGAGCAGACGCACGACCAAGCCGCGCTTCAATAAACCATCTTCGTCAAACACGAGCTCGTCACCGGTCTGCCGGTACATCTCGCGAAGCGCGAGCCGTGAAAACTCCTTGTAGCCGCTGACTTTCGAATACACATAGCCCGACTCGTCGTCGGCATATTTCAGGTCCGGCAGGTAAACGTCGACGATGCGATCCAGCAGTTGCAGCACGGCGACGGAATCGTAAGCGTTTGTGTTATAGACCACCGGCAGGCGCAAACCTTTTTGCGCCGCGAGCAGAATCGAGCGCGCCATCTGCGGAGCAAAATGTGTGGGCGAAACGAAATTGATGTTGTGGCAACCACGCCCCTGGAGCTCGAGCAGCATTTCCGCCAAACGTTCGTGCGTGACTTCGTTTTTGATCTGTTGTTTATGCGTTTGCGAGATCTGGTAGTTCTGGCAATAGACACAG
>JBKPPH010000103.1:0-8369 GCA_046733535.1 Acidobacteriota bacterium | reverse complement strand
GTCGCGAAGTGGTATCAGGAGCATGGCCGTCATGAGATTTTTGCCGGCGGCAAGGACGTCGAGCTCACCGACAAGAGCCACGGTTTGATTTTGAATGAGGTGGATTTGCAGCGGCCGAATAAGCCGCAAATGGAGGGACCGAAGACTGCGCATGAAGAGGCCGTAATGATGCGCAAGCTTTACCAGGAGATGGTGTTGAAGAAACAGCTCAACACTAAGGAAGCCGACAAACCGGTTCAAATCAAGGGACTGAGCCGGAAGAAAGAAGAACCAGCGGAAGCTGTATTGGTTTAAGCAAGCACTCACAGGAGGAGGCGCAAGAGGCACGAATTATTTTGTGCCTTTTGTGCTTTTGGTGGCGCGACTTGACCCCGAGCATTCGGCGCGTGTTAAATAGCTAGCCTGCATAAGGGATCTAACGAAAAGGAAAGCAGAGAGAGAATGGCAATAGTTACTGTTAATCAGGGCGAATCGATTGAAAGCGCGTTGCGCCGCTTCAAGCGCAAAGTGATGACCGAGGAGATCATCAAAGACGCGAAGAAACACGCGTTCTTCATTCCCCCAGGTCAGAAGGCAAAACTAAAATCAGCGCTGGCACGCAAACGCAATAAGAAGAAAGGCCGCATGCGCATCCCTCGCGATTAGTTACTCCTGCATAACGGGCCGCAGTCTTATCTCACCAGTCGTCTTCAACCAGGGTTAAAAATCGGACGCTCCTGAGTGAGCGAGCGCCGAAGTGATTCGTATGACTCGAATCTTGATCACAAACGACGACGGTATCCATTCCGATGGCCTAATCAAAGTTGAAGAGGCCCTGAAGGAAGTGGGCGACGTTTACGTCGTCGCGCCTGCGTCGGAAATGAGCGGCGCTTCTCACAGCCTGACGCTCGCGCGTCCGCTCCGCATCCGGCAGATGGATGATCGTCATTGGACCATCGATGGGACGCCGACCGACTGCGTCACACTCGCTCTCAACAAGATCCTTCCCGAAGCAGAACGACCGCACATTTGTGTTTCAGGCATCAATCACGGCGGCAATCTTGGCGACGACGCGACTTATTCGGGCACGGTGGCAGGTGCGCTCGAAGCAGCGATACTCGGCGTCCCCGGCATCGCATTGAGTCTGGTCGCGCGCGATAATTTTGACTTCACCGAAGCGGCGGCTTTTGCTGTTGTCGCAGTGAGAAAAGTTCTCGACGAAGGGCTACCCGAAGGCACGCTGCTCAACATCAATCTCCCTCCGGGCGAGATCAAAGGCGTGCGTGTTACACGGCAGGGAATCAAGAATGCACGGCCGGTAATCACGGAACACATCGACCCACGCGGCAAACCTTATTTCTGGATCGGTGAAGAGTATTTCAACGTAAACTCCGTCGAGGGTACGGACTATCACGCTGTCAAATCCGGTTATGTCTCTGTTACTCCATTGCGGAGTGATATGACTGATCACCAGGCACTGACCGCGATCGAAACCTGGAACTACATAAAAGACTTCGAGCTACTCCATAAGAGCTGAGAACATTGCCAATTGCCGATCCGATTTCGCAATCGGTAATTTGATACAATGCTTCCGGTGCAGCCTGTAAACAAACATCGCTCCGGTCCACTCCACGAATACTCAATCCCCCGCGAGCGCATGGTTGCACGTCTTCGAGATCATTACGGTATCAGAGATCCCAGGGTGCTCGAAGCGATGCGGAGCGTTCCTCGTCACCTGTTCGTCCCTGAAGCATTGCAGAGTCGCGCGTACGGCGATCACGCATTGCCGATCAGCGCCAACCAAACTATCTCGCAACCATTCATCGTGGCGCGCATGACGGAACTGCTCGAGCTTGGTCCGAATAGTCGCGTGTTGGAGATCGGCGCCGGCTCCGGATACCAGACTGCTGTGTTGTCCCACGTCGCGGCGCAGGTTTATTCGATTGAACGCATCGGCGATCTTGCGCGTGAAGCGCAGGCGAGAATTCGCCAGTTGGGGATCTACAACGCGACCGTGAAATGTTTCGACGGTACGCTGGGCTGGGCTGCAAACGCGCCTTATGACGGGATACTCGTGGCTGCTGGTGGTCCAACTGTTCCCGAACCGTTGATCGCACAACTCAAAATCGGTGGCCGGTTAGTCGTACCCGTTGGTGACTCGCGTGAAAGTCAACGATTGGTTCGAGTGATAAAGACTGAACAAGGTCGCAGAGAAGAAGACCACGGCGGATGCGCTTTTGTGCCGTTGATCGGCCAGCACGGCTGGACGGATCGCTGACTGAGCTGAAACCTTTCGACAGGACTTGTCCCGCTTTCATCAAATATGGTTGCAAAGATCATCGGCATACTTTCGAGCTTCATCGTAGCCACCATTTCAACTCTCGGTTATTCAGGCATCGTTCTTTTGATGGCCATCGAGTCGGCCTGCATACCGCTTCCTTCCGAGATCATCATGCCGTTCTCCGGCTATCTCGTTTCGCGCGGCGAGATGAATCTCTGGTGGGTCGGTGTCGCGGGCGCGATCGGGTGCGTGCTCGGTTCGCTCGTCGCCTATTGGATTGGCATGTACGGCGGGCGCCCGTTCATTGAAAAGTACGGGCGATATATTTTGCTCTCGCGTCACGATCTCGATATCGCCGATCGCTGGTTCGCGAAATACGGTGAAGCGATAGTGTTCATCAGTCGTCTCCTGCCGGCCATCAGAACGTTCATCGCCTTTCCGGCCGGTGTTGCGCGAATGAATCTGACGCGCTTCGTGATCTACACCTTTGCCGGATCCTTGCCCTGGTGTCTTGCGCTGGCATACGTGGGCCAAAAACTCGGCGAGCAGTGGGACAAAGACGACACCTTAAAGACGTGGTTCCATCGCTTCGATTTTCTGATCGGAATCTTGGGTTTACTTTTCGTGACGTGGTGGGTCTGGCGTCACATCAAACACTCACGCATTCCTCCAGCGCACTCTTAAACTTCCCGTTTCTTCTGTTTCTGTAGTTATTTTCGACCCGCGGCCTCGACGCTGCGCGTCGGGTCGGCGCCTGCCCAACTAACGTCGGCCGTGGGGCCGTAGGTTGAGGGGACTTTTTTATCGAGTAGACGCAGGTAGACCGTGAGTTGGCTGCGATGGTGGGTGGTATGCAAGACACGACGCCAAAAGATCCAGATGCGTTCGCGTTCGACGTCGAAAAAGGGAACGACTGTTAACCACCATTCCTGATTCTGATCTGCTAGAAACTTGAGGCGCGCGCGGGATAGTTCGAGCATGCGCGTCGCGTAAGCCTGCGGCGTGCGCGTTTCGGGCAAGACTGCTTCCGCCGCCGGCTCAGGCAAGCCGAGAAATTCAGCAAAGAACCGCCGCTCAGAAAGCAGCTCGTGCTCGATTACCTCGCGGACCGTACTCGAACGCGCGTGCGGCCTGAAATCAAGATCATCCGCACTAAGTTCCAACCACACCGAGTTCAGTTTGTTCGCTTCACTCGCATACGTTTTCAGTAGATGCTGAAAGACCGCTTCCGCGGCGCGAGGTATTTCGGAATCAGCGATGCCTGTTTCGTCGTAGTTCATTTTAGAAACCATTTATAGTTCGATCATGGACCAGGTCGCTACCGCTCCCTGTACTGACTGTCTCCAAGTGCGACGTCCGACCCCTGAGCGAGTCCGTAAACACCTTACGTTGATGCATTCTTGTCGCGTATAAAATAATGGCGAGCAGCCACCAGGGCCACCAGCGAAACGGTGCCCAGTAAAAGCTCAACTCCCGAGATGTCAGGCGTCACCATCTTTCTCGCCACCACGAAAATGATCACCTCAATCGCCGCGCCGGCGCGATGAAACAGAAGCAACAGGCCGAGCTCGCCCGCAATCGCCACCAGCAGAATACTTTGAATGACGTGGTGCAATACGTCGTACTCATTGCCGGTTCGCCGCCAAAGTTGTGGAAAGTCTCGAATGAGAATGTCGACGGCGGCGATTGCTGCAGCGACTACGATCACGATCGCGAGGAACGAAAGAAACAGGTGAATCCCATTTCCGACGTACCGGTCGAGGAACACCTCAATCGCCGGCGGCCTGCCGGTTCGGGCCGAACTTGCCGCCGACACTTTTCTCTCTTCGCTCATGCGTTGAACTGCAAACTCTTAAACCAACCCTCCCTCCGGTGTCCAATCAGAAACTGAAGATCGCGGCAAACTCCGATCTGATGTTGTGTGTCGTGAAACTCGGGATACCGCGAAACAGCGGCAACGCGCCCGAACGATTGTTCGCCCGCGTGCGGTAATAACCTTGTTCGTAAGCGAACGTCACCCACTGGTTCCATTTGTATTGCAGGTTACCCGAGAAGAGATCGCTGCGCGTGCCTCGCGCGCCGAAGCGTCGAGCGTCGCGTGCGGTTGCTTGATCGTCACCGTAATAAACGTTAGCGGTCCATCCGGCATTGCGGCCCTTCGGATCTGCATCGAAGATGCGCGAGAGGGGAAAGCCGAGTTGAATGAAGCCGCCTTGCGCGCGCACAGGTCTTTGCGGCGCCACGACAGGAACGCCATTGTTGAAACCAAAAACGACCAGCGATGCTCCATCAATCGAAGCTACCGACGCGGTGCTGGTCAACCCTGCGACGTCGTTGAAATTCGACAGCAGTTGCCCGGCGAAAAAGAACCGCAGGTCAGAGCCGTTGTAATACTTGCTGACAACCGTGACGAAGTGTGTTGGCAATTGGATTTCTGCTGAGTAGCCGTTGCTGTCGCTGCCGACCTGCGCGCCGTTAGGGAATGCCGCTTTGAACGTCGCCGGGACATTTCCCGCAGTAACGATCGCTTCTCGTCGCGCGTGTTCGAAGCTAACAATGAACTGCGCAGGCGGTACGTTCGCAGCTTTATCGAGCTGCCATTGCAGCACTGCCCGGCCCTGTACGCCCGGTTGCTGCGAATCCGCTCCCTGGCGCTCGCCGAATGCTAGCTGGTTGGATACGTCACTCGGCAAATTTCCAAACGCCGGCAGGACGATCGCGATCTCTGGTCCAAATTTAACTGAGTGCGACCCACCGAAATTATGATTCAGACCAAAACGAGCCTGCGGGATACGCGTGTACGGAGCGCCGTATCCAAGACCGCCGAAGTTTGTGTTCTCAATCATGTTCGGCATGGTCGACGAAACAAAAGGCGCCCAGTCCTGACCAAACAGGGCGAACGCGCTGTCGTTCTCGCCGAACCTGCGATCGATTCTCACCCACGCCAGTCGAATGGAAGGCTGGCTCGATCGAATCGAGGAGATGTTGCGATTGTTAACGCGGGTGAAATCACCCTCGAAATCAAATTCTATCTTGCCGGTGAGCGTCGTCTTCGGTGCGACGTCCAGCCATTCGAAGTTCGCGCCCAGGCGCAAGCCTCGCGCCCTGATATGGAATTCCGGTGAGTTGTTGGGTCCTGTGTCAGCGGCCAGCAGCGGGAGTGGAAAATCATTTCCCTGCGGCGATGATGAATCGTGAATGATGCTGGTTTTGAAAATGCCGTAGAACTTCAGACGCGCGCCAGTTCCGAGTTTGATGTCGGGTATTAAACCTTCACGTTTCGGAGCGTCGATGCCGAGCAATCTGACCGGAGCAACTGCGGGAATCGTTGGCGGCGGGGTGGTTTGCGGCGCGGCTGCTGGTGGATCTGAACTGCTCGTTTTGTAATCGGCAGTCATCATGGCGACCGCGGAGTTGTTAGCCGGAGGATTTGTCCGCGTCGCTTCAAACTCCGCCGCCGAGATCACGCCTTTGTCACGCAGCAGCACGGCGAGGCGATCTCGTTGTTCGGCGGGCGACGCGTTAGTCACGATCACGCGGGCTTCGTCCGTCGTAATCACGCCTTTCGTCACGAGGATGCGCACGAGCGGGTCGGTGGAATCACCCTGCGCAAACGCTGTGGAAAGAACTGACAATCCGATAAGCGAGGTCAAGGTAAGGCCTAACAGGACACGCATAAAGACTCCTCTCTTTTAAGCCGCAGATTTGCACGGATGAACGCAGATCTAATCCTCCTTCATCCGCGTAAATCTGCGGCTCAGATCTGATCGCGCTCGTCTTGTTCGCGTTCCCACTTCTGGATGGCCCGCTCGCGATCGTCTGCGCGACGTCGCTCACGCTCGAAACTCTCACGAGCATTGCGACCCGTCACGGCTTGATACCACGCGGGGTGATGCGTCCACGCCCATCTTTCGCTGACTGTGCCGTTGATCATCGAGCGAAATGTACCCGGCGCCGCTGCCGTTCCTTCGTACAGGTGAATGATGAAGCCCGCGAGCATGAGCAACGCGGCGATGTCATGAACTACGTAGCTCACGGCGACGACCCAGCGCGGAAACACATCGTCAAACCACATCAGTATTCCGGTGATGAGGAAGAGCACGCCACTCAGAACAATGGCCCAGAAGTAGATCTTCTGACCGCCGTTGAAAAAGCCGACGTCTTCCGGTTCGATCTTGTCCTCATTGGTTGTGTACGCCTTGATTCGTTTCATCCAGCGACGGTCGGCCTCCGTCCAAATCATCGGCGTCAACCAATTGAGGAATTGAAATAAGAAGAAAATCTCGAAGAACAGCCCAAACCACGGATGCAGAAGTCGCGTCCTGGCCCCGCCGCCAAAGATCGGTGTGAGGAATCGATAGAGCCATGGCGAATAGATCGCGAAGCCCGAGAGCAGCGACAGCACGAAAGTGATTGCCACCAGCCAGTGCAGCACACGCGTGTACACCGGGTGACGCAGAACCTCGCCACGGTGAACGACGGTCGTCCCGACGCGATCAGCCTCGCGCCGCGCACGTTCATCAAAACGTTCAACTGAACTGCTCATGGCTGCTCCTTTCGTTTCGCTTCGATCGTGTCGGGTTGCGATTCAATGGGCGCAGGGTCTTCCGGTTGCGGCACCCTTGGCCCAATCGCGATGCGATGGAAAAAGACTGCCATCACGCCGAGACCGGCCATCAACAGCCCCGCAGGTTTCGCCAGCCATTTCCAATAGGTGTAGCTCGGCGGTATTACCGGTGCTTTCGGTAGACCGTAGCGCTCCGGATTGTTGATATCGTGCAGGACGTAGATAACGTGGGTACCGCCGATTGTTTGCGGATCGTAAACGCCTGCGTTCGCGAAGCCGGAATGTTCTTGTAACTGTTTCGCACGCAGCCCCGCGATCTGGACCATGTCGCTCTTCGTGCCGAAGTGAAGACAACCGGTTGGACACGCTTTGATACACGCAGGCTCGAGACCCTGGCCGACGCGATCGGAACAGAGCGTGCACTTGTAAACCTTCTTGGTGTTTTGGTTGAACTTGGGAATGTCGAACGGACAGCCCGAGATGCAGTAACCACACCCGATGCAGTTGTTCTGATTGAAGTCGACGATGCCGTTCTCGTATTTGATGATGGCGCCATCGGCCGGACACGCGCGCAAGCACCCTGGATCTTCGCAGTGCATGCACTGGTCCTTACGCATCAGCCACATCAAATTGCCGTCGCGTTCATCTTCTGCAAACTTGATCAGGTTCCAGTAATTCCAATCCGTCGACGGCATCGTCTGATAAGTGTCGTCAAACGTAGTCTCGCGAAACGGATGATCGTTCCACTCGACACATGCGACTTCACACGCCTTGCAACCGATGCACGTCGTCACGTCGATGTATTTGCAAACCTGAGCAGCGCGTTGGGTCCCTCGGCCAGGCACCGGACCAGGGTGGGCCGAGATTTCCTGAATCTGAAATACCTGCGGATTACTCATTTCATGCCCTCCCTTCTATGCCTTTTCGATCTTCACGAGGAAGCCCTTGAACTCCGGCGTGTAAGCATTCGGATCGATGGCGGCAGGCGAAAGTTGATTTGCCGTCATCAGCGAAGTTTTGCCGTCGTCCTCAGCGATACCGCGATACCCCCAGTGAATTGGAATACCGATTTGATAGGTCTTCTTCCCATCAATCATCATCGGCTTGATGCGCCTGGTAACCATCGCTTTCGCGACGTAGATGCCGCGAGCGCTGCTGATTTTGAGTTTCTCGCCGCCTGTGATTCCCATCTCGTCGGCGAGTTGTGCCGGAATTTCAATGAAGGGCTCCGGCACGAGTTGCACGTTCATCGGATTGTTCTTGGTCCAATAGTGGTAGTGCTCGGTCAGGCGATATGTGGTGCAGACGACGTTGAAGCCCTGGTCGGGTGTGCCGAGTTTGTCCAAATCGGATTTGAACTTCTTCGCGACCGGATTGACCGATTGTTGTGGATGAAGAGGGTTCGCGATCGGACTCTCAACGGGTTCGTAATGTTCCGGGAATGGACCATCTGCGAAAGCTGCGAGCGGAGCAAAGATGCGGCCCACGCCTTCCGGGTTCATGATGAACGGTCCCATGTGATCGGAGGGTTTCGAATCGGCT
>JBKPPH010000102.1:0-12453 GCA_046733535.1 Acidobacteriota bacterium | reverse complement strand
GAGAGATCGCCAGGTGGATGTCAGGCTGATCGCAGCGACACACCAGGATATCGGACAGCTCGTGCGGGAAAGGCGTTTTCGCGACGATCTTTATTTTCGCATCAGCACGATCCCGCTTTCGTTCCCAGCTCTCCGTGAGCGGATCGAGGATATCCCAACGCTGGCCCAGTACCTCCTTAATAAAGTGTCAGCAGACCTGGGCCGCGGCGAAACGAAATTGGACCAGCATTGTATTCAGGCGCTACAGTCGTATTCGTGGCCCGGCAACATCCGCGAACTTCGTAACGTAATCGAACGCGCAGTTTTGCTCAGCGACCAGAAAACCATCACGCTCAACGATCTTCACTTCGACGGACACACGCAGGTCGGCGCGCCTTTTCTCGACTCGAGTCTGACGCTTCAGGAACTGGAAAAGCAGCACATCGAGCGCGTCCTTCAGGAGGAACGCGGCCGCGTAGAGAGGGCTGCCAAGCGCCTCGGCATCCCGCGAAGCTCGCTTTATCAGAAGATTAAGAAGCACCAGATCCCGTCGTCCAAAGTCTAGAATTCAGTCTGAATCTCAGACCGCCTCGCGTCCAGCTCTCGGGCCGAGCACAAATCCACTCGAACATTACTAAGCTTTTGTCTTTATGCGACTTACCAAGGTTGGTGGCCCGGTGTTTGCTGAGGAAGGGGCACGTGCCAAACATACGTATGTTTCTCGGGTAGTTCTCCGAGCAATCTTGGCTGAGCTGATTAGAGCGTGCACTTGCCCCGTGTGGCTCTGCTGACGTCAAGCCTCCCACAATTTACGCATAAAGCCTCCCTTTCGGGAGGGTCAGAGAACAAGGAGCAATTGAAATGTCCCGATTTGGGTCTCTCAAGCAATTTGTACTTGCGCTGGCGGTCTTCGCAATCGTCGGCGTTGTCGCAGGTACAGCCAAAGCCGATATCGTTGTCGTCACCGGCGTCAACAATCAAGGCACGGATAACGTCCTGCTCAATCCGGCAACAAACGTCACCACCGTAACGGGTACGGTTGGACCAAGCAATCTGGTGGTCAACTTTACTTCTTCGAGTGGCAGCGGGTTGCTTAATGCTAATCCATCTGGCCAGGCGACGGTCAGCGGAGGAACTGGGAACGACCCATTGACCCAGCTCACCTTCGGTTTAGCTGACGGCGGCGCGTTCACGCGTGCGGTATTCAACATAAACGCCGCAACCAGTGGTTCAGTCGTCATTCACGTCGAAGGCATTAACATCAACGGCGGTTCCTTTGAAGATGATTTCACCGTGGATGCCAATGGCGAGAACTTCTTCACAGTGACAGCCATCAACGGGCAACTGATCACCTCGATCAGCTTGACCGCGATCAATGGTGCGACCTTCACGGACGTGAGACAGGTTCGACTTGGTGGTACTGAGGTTCCTGAACCCACTAGCATGCTGCTGTTGGGATCAGGCCTAATCGGCACCGCTGCCGGTTTGCGCCGGCGTTTCAAAAAGAAATAGTGGAACTAAGTCTACTTTCAAACTATTTCTGAAGTAACCGATAACTGTGTTTCCACAGCGGCATTTGCTCCGCGGCTGTGGAAACACCAACCTTAAACTGTTTGATGGCCCGGTAACGGGTCATTGAATTAGCGCCTTGTGCATGAGGGCGCCTTATTTTGACCGGTTTGAACAGCTAGTGCGGATCTGTCTTCGAGCCCGGGTAAAGAGGAGTTCAACGCAATGTACGCTGAACCAATGATTTTTCCCCTGGACGCGAACGGGCGGATTTACGCCTTGCAGGATGAAAAGGGAAATACGATCGGGACCGGCACACGCGAGGTTTGCGAAGTGCTGCTCTACATCATCACCAAACCGGCTTCGCAGAGTATTTCAGGACGAATAAATGGATCGGGCGCGCAAAGACCGAATGTGCGTGCCGCCATAGCTATATAGCTCCCGGTTGGGCGGCGGTAAATTTAGCAACTGTTGCCCTCACTCATCGTTTTACCGGTGCGGAGGTAGACGATGAGTTTGAAGGGAGCATTAGTAGTATCACTTCCGCATGATGCGCGTGCTGCTTCTGCGCAACAGAGCGCACGTGCTCCTGGCATCCACCCTCGCGACAATCAGATTGCTCTTAAAACTGTTACTGTTTCAGTGTGCCCTGTGAAGCAAAGCCGATTCGGAACGCTCAAAAGAGTCTCAGGTAAATTGAGACAGCTCTGGGCCGGGCGAGAAGAGAAACCCGAGTTGCCGATGCCGCGTTTACTGGTCGTCGATGACGAAGAGTCGATCTGCTTCTCGATGAGCGAGTACTTTTCTTTGCAGGGATACAAGGTTGATACAGCTTCTGAAGTGGAAGAAGCGGAGAAGCTACTCGGGGCCACTAACTACAAAGTCGTTATCCAGGACCTGCGCCTCACGATGACCAGCAACCATGACGGGCTCGATATGATCAGGATGGTCAGGGAACACAATCCTCAAGCGCGAATCATCGTCCTGACCGCTTACGGTTCGCCGGAGATCGAAGAGGAGGCAAGGCGTTGCGGCGCCGATGCGTTCCTGAGAAAACCCAAACCTCTCTCGCAAGTAGCACAGATCGTTCAAGGTCTATTGGAATCCCCTCCGCGCCACGCCGCTCGCCCCGCCTAGCCGCAAAAAGGCACAAATCAATTCGAGTACACGCCTTAAGAAAATCTTGGTTGTAAACCGCCGGCGCATAACGCTCGTCCTCGTCCATCATGTCTATTTGTTGTCGCTCGATCAGATGTTGTGTCCCCTTTTTGTGGCTAATCTTTTGTCCCGCCTTGTAGCTAATGGAAGTCATGCGATGGCGCGGCTGCGACCGTGAACGAAAGTGGCTGCACGTGGCGCGCCTTTACCGAGATCACGTTATCCTGGTTTTGCAATACTCCTTCGATCAAGAGGAACGGGTGATCGACCAGCTCGAGCCGGTACTGCTCGAACAGTTGCGGCGTAACTATTATGTTGCTTACTCCTGTCTCGTCTTCGAGAGTCAAAAACATAAACCCTTTCGCCGTGCCCGGCCGCTGCCGAACAATCACCCAACCGGCTACGCGCACGTTGGCGCCATCGCGCAGGTGGCGGATATCGATCGCTTTCAACGCCTTGAGCTTGTCCAACTCGCTTCGATGATAAGCAACCGGGTGCTTTCCAATCGTCAGTCCCGTCCCACGAAAATCCGCGTCCACTCGCTCCAGTAAACCCATCTGCTGCAATGGTGAATTGCCGTCCTGCTCGAGCAATTCCTCGTAGAGTTTCCCCGGCGCGCGCGTCACACGTTCGACTTGCCACAACGCGTCACGACGATGCGTCTTCGTTTTTCTGCCTCGCGACTTTGGCTCAGCAACATCCTGAATAAAGTTCAACGCTCCGATCGCGGCCAACTTTCTCATTTCATCTTTGCGCAGTTCAGGCACGCGATTACGCAAATCATCAATGCCCGCGAAACCGCGTGCGAATCGCGCGCGAACAATCGCCTCTCCCGACTGCTGGCTCAAACCCTTCGCGTATCTCAGTCCCAGACGAAGCACGGGCGCGCCGTCTTCCTTCTCGAGCGTGCACAACCAATCCGAGCAGGTAATATCGATCGGCAGGACCTTCAATCCATGGCGCTGCGCATCTTTGATGAGGGTGAAAGGTTGATAAAACCCCATCGGCTGGTTGTTGAGTATCGCCGCCGTAAACGCAGCGAGGTAATTACATTTCAGATACGCACTCGCATAAGCGATGAGGGCAAAACTTGCCGCGTGCGATTCCGGAAAACCGTAAAGCGCAAACGAGCTGATGGCCTGCACGATCTCTTCCTGAGTTTTTCCGGTGACGCCATTTCGCGTCAGGCCTTGCCGCAGTTTTACTTCGATCGCTTTCATGCGCGCTTCCGAACGTTTGAAACCAAAAGCGCGGCGCAACTCTTCCGCTTCGCCACCCGTAAAGCCGGCACACACCATAGCCATCCTCAACAACTGTTCCTGAAACAGCGGCACACCGAGTGTTCGCTTCAGGATCGGCTCCAAAAGCGGGTGCGCGTAAGTCACCGGCTCTCTGCCTTGCCGGCGTTTCAGATAGGGATGGACCATGTTTCCGACGATCGGGCCGGGACGGATGATCGCTACCTGGACCACGATGTCGTAGAAGGTCGCGGGCCGCAATCGCGGCAGGCACGACATCTGCGCCCGGCTTTCAACCTGGAACATTCCGATCGTGTCGGCATTTTGCAGCGCCTCATAAACTGCCGCGTTGTTTTGCGGCAGATGGGCCAGGTCAACTTCTTCACCGTAGGAGTCGCGAATCAACTTGATCGAGTCTTCGAGGACCGCCATCATTCCGAGACCCAGCAAGTCCACTTTGATCAATCCCAGATCCGCGCAATCTTCTTTGTCCCATTGGACCACCACGCGTCCGGGCATGGCCGCAGGCTCGAGCGGCACGATCGAATCGAGCTGACCCTGGCAGATCACCATTCCGCCTGAGTGCTGGCCCAGGTGACGCGGCAGGTCCTGCACCATTTGATAAAGCTGAAAGAATTTCCTGATGCGCGGATGGCGCAGGTCAAGGCCTGCGTCACGAAACTGGCGCTCGCTGGAGTCGTTTGGATCTTTCCATTCCCATGTGTGGACCAGCGCGGCCAGACGTGAAAGTGTTTCTTCATCAAAATCCAACGCCTTGCCGACTTCACGCGCCGCCGAGCGTCCTCGATACGTGATAACGTTCGCGGTCATGGCCGCGCCGAGTTTTCCGTAGCGTTCGTAAACGTATTGAATGGCTTTCTCACGTTGATCTCCGCTCGGCAGGTCGAGATCGATGTCGGGCCATTCGCCTCGTTCTTCAGAAAGAAACCGTTCAAACAGTAAGTCCATGCCGATCGGATCTACGGCTGTAATCCCCAATGAGTAACAGACCGCGCTGTTTGCCGCCGATCCGCGTCCCTGGATCAGAATGCCTTGTTTGCGACAAAACTGGACGATGTCCCAGACGATCAGGAAATAACCTTCCAGTTTGAGCTTTTCGATCAGTTTCAACTCGCGTTCGAGCTGCGGGCGCGCCTCGTCGTAAGTCGGCGCATCATTCGCGCCCGTATAGCGCGAGCGTGCGCCGGCTTCAGTGATCTTGCGCAGCAGAGAAGTCATTGTTTCGCCCGGCGGCGTGGGGTACTTGGGAAACTCGTACCCAAGATCTTCGAGCGTGAATTTCAGTCGCGATGAAAGCTCAGACGTATTGGCGATGGCTTCCGGCAGATCCGCAAAGAGCTTCTCCATCATCGCGCCTGACTTCAGATATCGCTCCGAGTTTTGCGCCAGCAGGCGTCCGGCAGTTTCCAGTCGCACGTGATTGCGAATGCAGGTGAAGACGTCAGACACTTCACGTCGTGCGGGCACCGCGTAACACACGCCATTCGTCGCGAGTAAAGGCAGATGATTGCGGCGCGCAAGTTGAATCACTAAATGATTGCGAGCTTCCTCGTTGCGATCGAAGTGGCGCTGCAATTCGGCGTACACGTTGTGTTTACCAAACAGCTCTATCAGCCACTCAGTTATACGGTGGGCGTTGTTTGTGTTCTCTGCGTCTCTCGGGCTGAGCACAGTCGCAAGTGGACCATCAAATCCGCCGGTCAAACAGATCAACCCTTCCGCATGCGCCGCCAACTCTTCGGAGGTGACCACGCACTCACCCGGTTTTGCGTGTTTGGGTACACGCAGTTTCATCAACGTGATCAGGCGACAAAGATTCTGGTAACCGGTACGGTCTTGCACCAGAACAGGAATCGAACAGACGGCAGGTTGTTGGACTTTGGTTTTGGGAATCCGGACGCTTATCTCGGCGCCGATGTGGGCCTTGATGTCGTTCTTCTTCGCGGAGAGGTGAAATCGCGGCGCGCCGTAAACTCCATCGCGATCGAGCAAAGCCATCGCCGGTATTTGCAACTCAACACCCGCGGCAATCAATTCTTCAGGCACAGAAGCGCCTTCTAAAAAACTAAAAGCCGACCGCGCGTGTAGCTCAACGTACGTTGACATTTACTTGCCACAAGAGCACTTTAGCCGCAGATTTACGTGGATGAACGCAGATTTGGATCTCCGTTCATCCGCGTAAATCTGCGGCCTTAATCATAGTTTCCTTCCACAAACCACGTATCGGTTTTCAGCTCTCGATAGATGCGATACACGGCTTGCTGGCCCGAGCGCTCGATCGTCACGTCCCACTCGTCTCGCGCCCAGCGATCGTCACGCCACCAGTCACCCATAGTTCTCCATGGACCAGCGAGGTTGACCACCTTTCCATAAACACTCCGCTGCTTACTCCACGCGCTGATCTGCGCGGGCCAACCCTGGTCGGCTTGAACTATCGCGCGCAACGGAGGACGAAACATGCGGAACCCGAGGGCCAATTGCGAATTGCGAATCGCAAACTGCGAAACTCCTCTTCGCCGCTTACGCGAATCGGATTTAGTTGTCAGCGTGAAACGTTTCAAGGTGAACGCGTCCGGGCGATGCGTATCGAGCAAGGCTGGGGAACCGATATTTTGCTCGCCGACGAGTTTCGCCAGCCGCGCGAGTGTGAGTTCGAGTTTGTCCGGCGCCGGCGCGAGCGGCACAAACAAGCCGTTCTGCAACACGCGCGGCTTCACCGGCTCACAGGTAATTGAAACTGCCTTTACGGCTGCTGCGGGGGGATGCATTTCCGTGTCGAGCAACAACAATTTCAGAAACACTTTGTGATCGCGCATGGGGTAAGGCAGCGTCAGCTTGCGTTCATGTGTGGTGTGATCTTCCAGTTGCATCACCACACACAATTCGTTCGTAGCGAGTGCGTAGGCATTCAAAGCGGCGCAGAGTTGATGCAGGAGCGGCGCCAAGACAAATGAGAGCGGCTCGAGTTCGGTAAGGCCGTGTTCGAGCTCAATCGAATACACAAAGACCGGCGCGGGCTGTTTGACCTTTAAGTGTCGCTCGGTTTTACCTGCGGCGAGTTGTTGCAGTCTCACTCCGGGCTGTCCCAAACGCTCGGAGACACCCGCGACGGGCAGGGCGGCGAAATCGGCAAAGGTGCGAATGCCCCAGAGCTTTAGTGTCTCCAGGATCTCATCCGCAACTTTTTTCTCGATGTTAACCAGCGAATAGTCGAGGTGGTCGATGGGAAACTCTCCGAGGCAACTTAGCTCTTCGCCGGGTGAGACGAAGGTGATTCCCTGCAGGCGAGTGGCGGCGTGAATGGCGGCGTCGGGATTTGCGGCGATGGCGATACTGACTGTGCTTTCGAGGCCGCCATGAATCCGGGATTTTTTTGCTCGCGAAGCGATTTCATTTGCGAGTTGATAAGCGGAGCCAAATAAAAGCTCACACCCGTCAACGTCGATTACGACTGTGCCGCCCCGTGCCTGCTCCACCACGGGTGAAAAGTTATAGGCAAACTCCGGCAGCGAGAGATTGGCCGGGATTTGTTGGACATGAATACATGCAAACACGATGAGCGAAGATTGGCGAAAATTTTCCGAAGATTAAACGTGCTGATGAGCCTGGAATTGGCTTTCATTCAGCGAGGGAGAAAGGGGACGCTGGCGATTAACTTTGACCGTGTTGCGGCGTAACAGATTTCCGGTAGTAACCGGCGCGCTGTTGACGGGTATTTGCTTTCGCATCGGCAACACCTTCGCTGGTTTTACGAACTGGGCGAGATGGACGGGCGCGCGCGACTCGGCGTTAGCTCGTGACCATTCCGCTACTCCATTCAACCCCAGCGTAAGCGCAGCACATGACTTCGTACAGGCTTCCTCTGAAATTACCGTTAATACAGTTGGCCTATCTTCCACCGTATGGCGAAAGCGATACCACCACGACGAAATGATCCGGTGTGTGTCCTTTCCCGCGACGTCGCCTATATCGAGGATCACGAGGCCAAACCCACCGGCATGTAACAAGAGATCCGTGGCTTTAAAAGCGTGCTCGAGATCGCCGGCGCCGCGGACCCAAAGCAAACGATCGAAATCTATTTCGGCGGCAGCGGCGGCCGTGGGCGCAAAAGCATCGTTCGTGTCGACGAGGGCACACGTCTCTTCGTGCGTGGTTGCATAAGCCAGCATTGAATACATCAGACTGGTTCGTCCCGATGATGCTGGTCCAAAAATTTCACTGATAGCTCCACGCGGCAGGCCGCCGGTTAACGCGTCGATCTCCGGAACGCCTGTGGCGAGAGTCTCGACGACAGACTTTTCATGGACCTTGAATACATCGCCAAAACGACTGGCGATTTCAGACTCGAGTTCTGCTTTTGAGAATGCTGCTTTCATGTTTAGAATTCTCTCTGCACATCCTGCGTTTCTCTCGGACAGCAGAGAAACGCAGGACATTTGCCCAGAAAATCGATCACAATGCCGAGACGCAAATCTTCCGACAGCGCGGCCCAGGCTTTAATTCCACCGCGACCAACGCTCTCGTCGCTCAGAAGCGCCGCAGCCGATTGCCGTGCCTGCGACCTTTGGAAAAAAGGAACGCAAACCGTTTTCGGCGAAGGCGCCCGGCGAGTGAAAGTCATGTTCGTCGGCGAGCAACCAGGTAACGAAGAAGATCTGACCGGCAAACCTTTCGTCGGCCCCGCCGGGCGCTTGCTGGATAACGCCCTCGAAGAAGCCGGCATCGATCGCGAACAAACCTACGTCACCAATGTTGTCAAACACTTCAAATGGGAACCGCGCGGCAAACGCCGTATACACAAGAAACCCAACTCAGCGGAAATCGGCGCGTGCCGTCCCTGGCTCGAAGCCGAGATTGCCGTCGTCAAACCCGACGTAATCGTTGCGCTCGGCGCTACCGCCGCCCAGTCTCTGCTCGGACCACAGTTTCGCGTGACAAAACAACGCGGTGAATTTATTCCTTCAACCCTCGCACCCTACGTCATGGCCACCGTGCATCCCTCCTCAATTCTTCGTGCTCCCGATGACGAGACGCGCCATCTCGAGCTGCGACTCTTTATCGACGACCTCAAAAAACTCGCGAAGGTCATCAAGTAGTCGAGCTTCAGTCGCGCCGTGGCTTTAGCCCGGTGGTGGTGTTCAATTCGCCAAAGTCCAGAAGCCGTTCAAATCCGGACGATGAGGGGCACAATTGATCACCGGGCTAGAGTCACGGCGCGACGATTCAGAACCAAAACGGTAACGGTCTCCCCCGCGCCACCGTCTCGACCCTGAAAAAACACTTGACGTCGCGCCGCATATGTTCGAGAATGTTCGCTCAATTTTCGGTTGTCAACGAAAATTATTTTCGAGCAAGTAAAGGGGACGTTATGCCAGTCACGGCCAAACAAAGACGAGTTTATGAGTTCATCCGCGGCTATATCGAGTCGAACCACGAATCACCCACCATCGCGGAGATCGGGAAGCATTTTCAGATGAGTTCGTCTGCCAGTGTCCACGCCATCCTTGTGGCGCTGGAGCGGGAAGGATTAATCAAACGCGTTCCGAACATCAGCCGGGGGATTCAGATCGTGCAGCAAAAGGGTGGTGATGACGACGACGACACCGAGATTCCCTTGCTGGGTACAGTAGCTGCCGGACAGCCAATCGAAGCAATTCTCCGCCAGGACACCGTCGCTGTACCGAAAGACATGCAGGGACGCGGCCGCACTTTCGCCCTGCGTGTGCGTGGAGATTCGATGATCGACGAAAACATCGAGGACGGCGACGTCCTCATAGTTGCGTCTCAACAGACTGCCGAAAATGGCCAGGTGGTAGTCGCGCTGATCGACGGCAATTATGCGACGGTGAAGAAGTTTTATCGCGAACCCGAGTTTATTCGCCTCGAACCGGCCAATCCGCAGTTCAAACCCATCTTCATCAAGACGCCGGACAGAATTCAGATCCAGGGCGTCGTGAGAGGTTTAATTCGTAAATATGCCACAGCGTGAGGTGGAGTTTGTCGGGTTTGCGCTGACTGATTGCACGGTGAATCTCGACGCTGCTTCGGCGAAGTACTTGCGCGTCGTGCACGGCACCGCACTCGAGCTCGCGGTCCACAATCAATTCGGAGCTGAAATTGGTGGGTTCTGGTTGCTGTCTCCTCAGATCAGTCAATTGCGGCGATTGCCTGAGTACTACTCACCGGATGAAGCGCCGTTCGTGGAGTTTGCGATCGAAGCTTATCTCGCAGCGCAGGTTCGAGGAGTTCAAGATTTGATTTAGCTCCAGTGAACGGATCAGGATCTGCGGCGATATAAGACGACGAAAGCAATGCCGGTGATAATCATTGCGCCGCCGAGCAGTGTGCGCCAGCCGATCTCTTCGTGTAACACGATCATTCCGAGAATCACTGCGACAACCGGTGTGACCAGCGCGATCATCATCGAGTTCGTGACCGCCATGTTCAGCACCAGCCAGTAGTAAAGCAAGAACGCAATCACAGAACCGACGATCGCCAGATAGAGCAGAGCGATGAAAGCCATCGGTGTCCAGTGAAACTGCAGTGGGTTCCCTTCCAGCGGGATGCCAACCGCAAAAAGCAGCAATAGACCAATCGACATCTGAACAGCCGAGAGTATCGCTGGCTCAAGATGCTTGCCGTACGTTTTCACCAGCACATTCGCATACGCCGCGCACATCGAGCCGAAAATCAGGCCAGCGCAACCCGCCACGGCCTGGCGACCGGCAATCGCGAGTTGATTGGAAAACACTACGCCAACGCCACACACTCCAAGTATGACGCCGCCCATCCTGGACCAACTCAGCCGTTCGCCAGGCAGGTGGAAGTGCGCGAAGACTAATCCGAACGCGGGAATCGTCGCTTGCAAGAGTGCGGCAAGCCCGGAAGAAACGTACTGCTCTCCCCAAAACACCAAACCGTAGTTGAATCCAAACGCAAGAATTCCAGTGGCGGCCAAGAGGATCCAATCAGCACGCGCGCGAGGTAGTCGCAAACGCCGGATCCGAATCAATGCAAATAGAATCGTGCAAGCGATTACAAACCGGATGCCTGCAAAAGTGAATGGCGGAAGATCGGCAAGACCCAGCTTGATGAACAGCCAGGTCGATCCCCAGATCCCACAGAGTACGAGCCAAACGAGACGCGCTTTCATTTATTTGAGTACGCCAAAAAAGCACAAAAAGCTCAAACAGTTTGGCGAAACTCTTTGTGCTTCCTGTGCTTCTTTGTGGCTACGACTTTTGAGACTATTGCGGCTGCGGTTTGAGCAGTGCGAACGCCGCCCCCTGCGGATCCATCAGGATTGCAAACCGTCCGACTCCCGGAATGTCCTCTGCCGGCTTCATTACTTTGGCCCCAACTTCAGTCGCTTGCTGGACCTTCGCATCACAGTCGTCGACGGCAAAGTAAACGAGCCAGTGTGGTGGAATCCGTCCCATTTCCGGCGTGATCTGATACATGCCACCGACGCCGTCGTCACCGTTTTTGAAAACTGTGTAATCGATCGAACTGGCCCCGAAGCCTTCCTGGGACCAACCAAAGACGTTCGAATAAAACTCTCCTGCTTTCTTTGTATCATTTGTGCCTAGTTCGTTCCAGCAAGCGGAGTTTGGAACCATGCGCGCCGCGGATCCTTTGTGATTCATGGCTTGCCAAATCGCAAAGACAGCGCCAGTTGGATCCTGGATCACGGCCATTCGGCCCTCGGTCATAACGTCGAACGGTTCTTTAATCAACGTTGCGCCCGCAGCTCTCGCCTTTTCCGCCGTCTCGTCAGCATTGTTGACGGAGACATAGCTAAGCCAGTGAGGTGGAACTCCCTGCGCCTTCATCTCCGGCATCAATTCGTAAAGTGCACCGACGTCTTTGCCGTTGAGCTTGAGCATTGTATAGACCATGCCGGGTCCCATTGGATGGTCCTCATATTCCCAGCCGAAGAGTTGGGTGTAAAAAGTCTTGGCGGCCGGACTATCGATTGTTCCCAACTCAACCCAACAGAACGTACCTGGTTTGTATTCGGGTACCTCTTGCATTCGTGCTTCAGTCATCTGGGTCATCTCCTTAAAGAAGTGGAACCAATGCGGGGAGAAACTTTTCTGTTTTTGGAAGTGGCTAATCTAACAAAAAATGCAAACTTGATCTACGGATGGACACGTTGGACGGATTAAGAGGATTTTAAAAACGAAATGCGCTGCATCCAGCAAGCTGAAAGCAGCGCAATCCGTTTTCCTATAGTTCGCCGAAGCTCCCTATAAGATGGCAACAAGAGCATGTACACACTCAAGTCGCCAATTTGTATCCCGATGATCAACTGGCGGTCAGTCAATCGCCGGTCAGCACACGAATCATTTTCACAATCCTCGCGTTCCGAAGAACGCGGTGCCTTTAGGTTTTTGTTGTGGTGGCTTTTCCTCCACCGCCGGTTACGCTCCGGCAACGAAGCTCAACTTTCGTTGAGCCGCTTTGCTCCCTTCGGCGGGTCCTTGCCTCCGGGTGCCATTCGTTTTTATTCGAATGGCTCGAGAAAGTCTCGCAACCTTCTCTAGCT
>JBKPPH010000101.1:0-7522 GCA_046733535.1 Acidobacteriota bacterium | reverse complement strand
CGTCCCGACTTCCACCGTGGTGAGTGCATTCGCCGCCGGAGCCGTTCCTGCGATGAAAGGAAAGAACCGTGGACTGACTTCGCCGGCAACACCGCCGATGACCTGCGGCACAAACTCGGAAGCGGGCGCCGCGGAGATGGTGGCACCGGCGATGCTCGCATTGCTTGTTGGTGCGGGAGGATTTGCAACGTTTGAGAATGGCAATCTGATGCCGTCCACGAGAATGTTATCGCCACGAATCAGCGCAGGCGCTTCGTAACCGCGAATGGCCGACGCTGCGATGAGTTCTTCGAAAGGTTGATCGTCGTCTGCGGGATCGCGATCGACTGTATAAAGCCCGTCGCCTTCCACGCCGATGCCGCCGGCCGGTACACCGTTTTTGTAAATGGGCAGCCCGCCGGGATCGCCGGAGAGACCGAGGCGCGCGGAGGGCTTTTTAATATCGCTGCAAGGCAGAGAAGAGAACTGAACGCCGTAGAGCGGACCACCGGCGCGAAAACTGATGCCGGGTGGAAAGTGTTCCTGAATGATGAAGCCCGCGGTGCGAGTAGTGAAAGCGTTGCCGGCAGTGCTGAAGAACGCCGCCGTCGCTGCCTTTGCTGTCGCTGCGTCGGCCGGCGATACGACTGTGCCTTCGAGCCCTTGTCCGAATCTGCCAACGCTGCGAATGGTCGAAGGCGAAGGCGTGCCGGGCATGGGGAAGAAACCGATTACGTTGCCTTCGCGGTCGGTGACGACGATGTCTACAGGTTTTCCGAGTGCGTTTGCTGCCGAGGCCGCTTGTTGCAGGATCGTTTGCACGTCGCTCGCCGCCAGGTTGGTTGCAGCGGGATTTAATTGAGGACCGATGGCGCCGGGCGTTGGAACAGCGCCGTCGTCATCAGGTGGTCCATCTCCGACGTGTCCGATGCCGACACGCACGCGGTTACTCTCCACGCCGCGATACTTGATCCGCACCAGCACGTCGCCTGCCTGCGGCAGATTTTCTGCTAGACGCACAACGAGTGAAGTGGCCCACGGTTGTTCAGGAAGGCTGTCGACGTGTTCGACAGTTAACGCATGGATCGTGTGGTTTGCATCTTCAGCGTCAGCAGTCACAGCGCTCGGAGTTTCGCCGGGTTGTAACTGAAGATTCATCGCAAACAACATGATGCGCGTGGCTGAATCAGAACCAAACTTAATCTGGGCCGTCGTGGTGAATGGTTCGCGTTGTCGCGTTACGGACTCGAAAGCGATCGCGCGTGTGGAATCGACGTGGCTGATGAGTGTTGGCCGTGTCGACTGCGCGCTGACTCGATCAAAGTGTATGAGGCTAATCGCGAACAGCAGAAGTGCCAGCAGGGAGACGCCAAGCCGCATGAAGCACAATGTACCATAAAGCAATCGTGTGACTGCGTAGATTCTATTGCCGCAAACCAAACGAGGGGGGCGGCCACGGAGGGCCGCCCCTACAAAACTCTTCCTTAATTCGTGATTCGTATGTTACAACGCCAAGAACGTGATCCGTCGCTCAGTCCAAACAACAGTGCTGGCGTTTGCGATCATGGCGAGTTGTCTTCCTGTCTTCGCGCAAGCGTCGGGCCAGCTCAAAGGTGTGGTCCGGACGTCCTCGGGCGCGCCGGCCGCAGGCGCAGTCGTTGTCGTTACAAACCAGGTCACACGAAAAACCAGACGCGTTCGCAGCGGCGCTGACGGAAGTTACTCGGTCCAACTTCCGGCGGGCGCTTATCGCCTCAACCTGGACCAGCCAAACACCGCCCAATTTGATAAGGACAAAAACTACGGCGACTTCGCGATCGCGCGTGGCGACACTCTCGAGAACGTAATCATCGAACCGGATAAAGAAACTGTTGTCGATGTTTCAATCGCACCGCCGCAAAAGGACCAGCCCTCTCCGCAACGTCGGGAGACACCGGATCGCTGGCGCATCACCTTTCCCGAATACGATCGTTACGGCGATCGTGGCGCGCGAGGCCGCGACATTCCTTTCAAACGCGGGCGCTGGTGGGATCCTTACAACCAGAACGTCCTCAAAGGCGACTATCCAATCAAGGGCGACAAGCTGTTCATGATCCTTACCGCCGTCAGCAGCACTAACGCCGAACAGCGACGCGCGCCGACACCTTCCGGCGTCAGCACTGTCAACCCTTTGAGTGCGGAATTTTTTGGCCGCCCGGAACAATTCGCCGCTAGTGAAACGCTGCAATTCAGTTTTGAGCTATTTCATGGCGACACGACTTTCAAGCCGCGCGATTGGGCCATCAAGTTCTCGCCGACCTTCAGTGTGCCGAACTATCTGAACGCGCGTGAGAACGGCGTGGTCAACATCGACGTGAGGCGCGGCACGAACCGTACCGACTGGCACGCCTCACTCGAAGAGGCTTTTGGTGAAGTAAAGCTGGCGGACATCAACGCCAATTACGATTTTGTTTCGGTGCGCGCCGGTATCCAGCCGTTCGTTTCAGACTTCCGCGGCTTTATCTTTTCCGATAACAACCTCGGCGCGCGAGTGTTTGGCGCCTTCGACAATAATCGTTATCAATTTAATGCCGCGTATTTCTCGATGCTCGAGAAAGACACAAACAGCGGCTTGAACCGGTTCGACACGCGCCATCAAAACGTTTACGTCGCAAACATCTTCCGGCAGGATTTCATTCGCAAGGGATATACGATCCAGGGAAGTTTCCACTACAACGACGATCGACGAGGCGTCGAGTTTGATCGCAACGGTTTTCTCGTGCGGCCGGCGCCGATCGGCAACGTCAGGCCACACGCGATCAAAGTCGCTTATCTGGGCTTCAGCGGCGACGGCCACCTCGGCCGGCTCAATCTTTCACACTCTTACTACTTCGCGTTTGGCCACGACGAGCGAAACCAGATCGCAGGCCGGAGAGTGCAGGTGAGGTCCAACCTCGCGGCTGTAGAAGCGTCGGTCGATCGCGACTATCTTCGTTTCAAAGGCTCGTTCTTTTGGGCACAGGGCGATGGTAATCCGACTGACGAACGTGCATCCGGGTTCGATGCGATCTTCGACGATCCGAATTTTGTCGGCGGCCAGTTTTCGTTCTGGGTTAGAAACGGAATTCGTCTGACGCAGACGGGTGTCGGGTTGGTCCAGCCGAATAGCCTGTTGCCGAGTTTGCGAAGCAGTAAGATTCAGGGACAAGCGAATTTCGTGAACCCTGGGATTTTTGTTTACAACGCGGGCGTTGATGTTGAAGTCACGCAGCGTGTGAAGGCAGTGGTCAACGTGAACTATTTGCGGTTCCATCGCACTGAGCCACTCGAGTTGTTGCTATTTCAGAATCGCATCCGGGACGACATCGGCTTCGATTACAGTTTGGGCGTAGCCTACCGGCCATTTCTGATTAACAACTTCACGGTTACGTTCGGCGCGGCGAGCTTACAGACAGGACGCGGCTTTCGAGACATATTCACGGACGCGTCGCGCAACTGTCCGCCCGGAGTCGAGGATTTTTGTGGCCCGAGTGTGATCAGTCCGAAGAAGATGTTGTATTCGCTGTTCGGGCAGATGAAACTAGTCTTTTAATTTTGAAGGGAGAAGCTTGTGAATCCTCACCTCAATGAGCTTACACACGACACCATCGGGGCCGCTATTGAAGTACATCGAACACTTGGGCCGGGACTACTTGAATCCTCTTATCGCGAGTGTCTTTGCCGGGAACTTTCGTTGCGTGGCATTGGTTTCAAGCGAGAGTGCGGATTGCCATTGCAATACAAAGGTGTCCAGCTCGATTGTGGTTATAGAATCGATATCTTGGTCGCCGGCCTTGTGGTAGTTGAAATTAAAGCTGTAGAGAAGCTGGCTCCTGTTCACGATGCCCAGTTGCTTACGTATCTACGCCTGGGCGGATGGGAAGTAGGACTACTGATTAATTTCAACGTAGTGCTGCTGAAAGATGGGATTCGCAGGCGCGTGCTCTGATTACCTCTGTGCAACCTCTGTGTTCTCTGTGTCTCTGTGGTGAGATTCATTGCAAGGATAACCACAGAGACACAGAGAACACAGAGATTGCACAGAGAAGAAAAAGATGACTCGACTATTTGCCAGTCTAGTTGGTGTTCTCATTGCTGCGGTCCTCGTCATGGTCTGGCCTGCTGCGGCAGAGCAAGCGCCGTCGGTGAAAGTCGAGGGGTGTGTCTCGTGTCATGGGCTGATCGAGCCGATGCATAAGTATGGGACAACTGAGACGCTGGAGAAACTCAAGGATGGGAAAGATGCGGTCGGGTTGAGTTGTACCGCGTGTCACGGCGGGAATCCGGTTTCGCGTCTCAAGGAAGAGGCGCATGTGAGGCCGATGTTTCCGCGTGAGTGGCGTCGCGCCGGGAAGTACACGGGCGCGAATCCCGAAAGATCCAACACGCTCCTCGCCCGCGAGAGTTGGGAGTTTGTTCGGTTTATCAATCCCGGCGATCTACGCGTCGTGGCAAAGACCTGCGCCGGTTCTGCGTGTCACGAGGTCGAGTCGAAGAACGTGCCGCGCAGCATGATGACGCATGGCGCGATGCTCTGGGGCGCTGCGCTCTACAACAACGGCAGTTTTCACTTGAAGGATGCGCGCTTCGGTGAGACCTACAGCGAGTCAGGCGCGCCGCAAACATTGCTGCAAACAAGTACGGAAGAAGAGCGACGCACGACAGGTTTGCTGGAGTTGCTCGATCCGATTCCGCGTTGGGAGATTTCTCAACCGGGAAACATCCTGCGTGTGTTTGAGCGTGGCGGAAAGCGCCGGCTCGACGTGGGCTTGCCTGACAAAGAAGAGGACCCGGGCAAACCTGACAAAGGACTCAGCGCGCGCGGGCTCGGCACTGCACAACGCACCGACCCGGTCTTTCTGGGTCTACAGAAAACACGGCTGCTCGATCCGACCCTGAACTTTCTCGGCACAAACGATCATCCCGGCGACTATCGCTCCTCCGGTTGTTCCGCCTGTCACATTATTTACGCAAACGATCGCGATCCCTCTCACTCCGCTTCGTATCATCGAGCCGGAAATCTCGGCCAGTCCCAAACCCCAGACACATCGATTGCAAAAGGCGAATCAGGCCATCCGATCCGCCACCAGTTCACCAGCCAGATTCCGACGTCGCAATGCATGGTCTGTCACATGCACCCGGGAACAAACATGGTCGCGAGCTATCTCGGATTGACGTGGTGGGACAACGAAAGCGACGGCGCAAAGATGTATCCGGCGACACAGCACGACCCCAGTCAGGATGAGGAGCAGGAGAAGCTCGATCGGAATCCCGAAGGCGCGAGTCTGCGCGGCTTGTGGTCCAATTTTGATTTTTTGAAAGACTCCGGTACGCCTGCGTTCAACGCGCTCTTGCGGAACACGCAGTTTGCCGACTTTCACGGCCACGGCTGGCTGTTTCGCAAAGTCTTCAAGCGCGATCGCAAAGGCAATCTGCTTGACGCTGAGGGCAACATCGTCTCACCGGACGATCCGGCAAAGTTCAGCAAGACCGTGCATCTCAACGACATTCATCTCGAACGAGGAATGCACTGCATCGATTGTCACTTCCGCCAGGACTCACACGGCGACGGCAATCTCTACAACGAGCCGCGCGCGGCGATCGAGATCGCGTGCGAAGATTGTCACGGGACCATCAAGCAACGCGCGACGCTCTTTACCTCGGGGCCTGCTGCTGCGAGCGTAACCGGCTCAGCAGCCGAGCGGCGCAAGTCGCAAAACCAGCCGTTGGTTGGACAGGATCTGACGCGTATCCGCGTCCGTGACGCTGAAGGCACCCGCATTCCGCTCTTTCAACGAGTGACGCGCGATCGAAAACGGAAAAATGAAAAGGGCGCCGACGTCGATCTGAAAACCGGCGACATCATGCAGAACTCGATGGTCGTGCCCGGCCGCTGGTGGCGCGTTCCCCAAACACTCGACACCGTCACGCAGGGTAGCCGCGACTACAACGAACGGTCGCGTTACGCGAAGACTATTCGCAAAGACAACACGACCTGGGGCGACGTTCCTGCCGACAGCAATCAGCTCGCGCATCGCGACTCGGACATGACGTGTGTCTCCTGCCATTCTTCGTGGGTGACGAGTTGTTTCGGTTGTCACCTCTCGATGCAGGCAAATCGCAAGATGCCTAACCGCCACAACGAAGGCGGCAACACGCGTAACTTCACGCAGTATAACTTCCAGGTCTTGCGCGACGATATCTTCATGCTTGGCCGCGACGGCACAGTCACGGGAAATCGCGTTGCTCCGGTGCGCTCGTCGTCAGCGGTCCTCGTGAGTTCTCAGAATCAAAATCGCGAATGGATATATTCGCAACAGCAAACGACGTCGGCGGAGGGCTTTGCCGGTCAGACTTTCAACACGCACGTGCCGCATACCGTTCGTGCGACCGAAACAAAGACGTGCAGCGATTGTCACGTCTCAGCCGGCAACGATAACAACGCGTGGCTCGCCCAGTTGTTGTTACAAGGCACGAACTTCGTCAACTTCATGGGACGTTACGTCTACGTTGCGGCGAATGATGCGTTGGAAGTGGTAGTTGCGACCGAACAAACTGAGCCGCAGGCGGTGATTGGCAGCACGCTCCACAAGATTGCTTATCCGCAAAACTACGAGCGCTTCGTTCGCGGCGGCAGTGAGCTGAAGACGTTTTACGAGCATGTTGGTAATCCTCGAGTGCTGCAGGTGCAGTTGCGTGGCGAGTATGCGTACGTTGCCGCAGGGGAAGGCGGGCTGCGCGTGTATGACGTGGCGCAGATCGATCAGAAAGGTTTTTCGGAACGCATCACTACTGCGCCAGTGTCCCGCTTCGGACAGAAGTTTTGGGTGAAGACTAAATATGCTACCGCGGTCGCGGCGCCGACTACGCTCGCAGTCGATCCGGCGCGCCAAAAGCTGCCCGTAAACGAAGAACAGCCGATTCATCCGCTTTACGCTTACCTTTACGTCGCCGACAAGTACGAGGGTTTGATACTGGTGAACGCGGCGACGCTGCTCGACGGCGATCCTTTGAACAACTACTTGAAACGCGCGCTCACATTCAATCCCGGTGGCGTGCTCAACGATGCCAACAACATCACGATCGCAGGCGATTATGCGTACGTCACGACAGCGCAGGCGCTCGTGATCGTCAGTATCAACGATCCGTTGCATCCAAGAATCGTGAATCGCATCAGTCTCAAACATCCGCGTGCGGTTGCGATTCAGTTTCGGTATGGGTTCGTCGTCGACGAGGAAGGTCTTCGAGTTGTCGAGGTGACGGTGCCGGAGCAGGCGCGCGTTGTTGACGGCGCTTTCGTTTCGCTCAATGATGCGCGTGATGTTTATGTGGCGCGCACGTATGCGTATGTGGCAAACGGTCGAGAGGGGATAGCGATCATCGACGTCGAACAGCCTGAGCGGCCGCGACTCGATCAAATGTACAACGCCGGCGGCAAGCTCAACGACGTGCATCAAGTAAAGATCGCGATGACGAATGCGAGCCTGTTTGCGTACGTCGCCGATGGAAAGAACGGCCTGCGCGT
>JBKPPH010000100.1:0-6777 GCA_046733535.1 Acidobacteriota bacterium | reverse complement strand
CGAATAACGAGGGTCTGCGTGATCCGAAGATCACCGGTGACAAAGGTGTGCTGATGGCATTTCGCGAATCAGACGGCGCATTCATGTGGCAGATGGTACATGACAAGCTCGCCGCCGGACGCGTAAACGATTGGCCATACCAGGGTATTGCTTCGTCGCCTCTGGTTGACGGCGACAAACTCTATTACGTGTCGAATCGGGCTGAGTTGATGTGTCTCGACACGCAGGGTTTTCGCGACAAGGAGAACGATGGTCCAGTCACTGACGAAAAGCTGACCGGCGAAACTAATGCAGATGTCGTTTGGAAGTTTGACATGATCGAAGAGGTCGGGTCGCTGCCGCACAACCTCGCGAACTCATCGCCTGTAATGTATGGCGACCTCATCTATGTCAGCACGTCGAACGGCCAGGACGAGAGCCATGTAAACATTCCGTCACCAAAAGCGCCGGCGATCATCGCCATCAATAAAAAGACCGGCAAGCTGGTGTGGGAAGACAACTCGGTCTTCGACAAGATCCTGCACGGACAATGGTCGTCGCCCACGGTGGGAACAATCGGCGGTGTGGTCCAGTTGATCCACGCGCAGGGCGACGGTTGGGTTCGTGGGTATGAAGCTTTGACCGGCAAGAAGCTCTGGGAGTTTGACAGCAACCCGAAAGAGGCGGTCTGGCCCAAGACACGCAATGAACTCATCGGCACGCCCGTCGTCTACGAAGATAAGGTTTACATCGCGAATGGCCAGGATCCGGAACACGGCGAAGGCGTGGGCCACATGTACTGCATCGACGCCACTAAGCGCGGCGACATCACGAAGACGGGCATGGTCTGGCACTTCGACAAGATTCGTCGCTCCATCTCGACCCCGGCCATCAAGGACGGCATCGTTTACCAGGCTGATTTCAGTGGCTTCCTCTACGCGCTCGATGCGAAGACAGGCGAGCCTTACTGGCAACACGACCTCTTCGCGGCTGTTTGGGGCTCGCCGATGTTGGTTGACGGCAAGGTTTATCTTGGCGACGAAGACGGCGACGTCGTGATCATGCAGGAAGGCAAAACGAAAAAGGTTATCGCTGAAATCAACATGGGCAGCTCTGTTTACTCGAGTGCTGTTCCAGCCCACGGAACGCTGTTCATCTCCAACCGTAATCAACTTTACGCATTGTCGGAAGCTGCCGCGGCTAAACCCGCCACCGCACGTAATCGATAATGTTCGACTGAAGAGATTTCACGCGAAGGCGCAAAGATGCAAAGTTTTACTTGCTGTCTTTGCGCCTTTGCGTGAAACAACTTATGAAGGATTTTGACTTTCAACCTCGGACTCGCGTGATCTTTGGCGCAGGTGTCGTCGAGCGTCTCGGCGAGCTGGCGCGCGAGTTGAACTTTCAACGCACGTTGCTCGTCGCCGACGAGGGACTCGTCGCGTCCGGGCACGTCGACGAAGCAGTTGGGCCGTTGCAAAGGGCCGGCGTCCAGGTATTTCGGTTTCATGATTTCGAAACCAATCCCGACACGCGAATGGTTGAAGCCGGAACTGCTCTCGTTGCGCCATTGCAGATTGATTCGATCATTGGACTCGGCGGTGGCAGTTCGATGGACTGTGCGAAGGGCATCAACTTCCTGCTGACCAACGGCGGCCGCATGTCTGACTACCACGGCTACGGTAAAGCAAGCCGTCCCATGCTGCCGATGATCGCCATACCGACAACAGCCGGGACTGGAAGTGAAGCTCAAACTTACGCCCTAATCTCCGACGCCGAAACCCACGTCAAGATGGCTTGCGGCGATCCGAAGGCGGCGTTTCGAGTAGCCCTCCTCGATCCGGCGCTCACCGTCTCGCAACCGCGAAGCATCACTGCGACTTCAGGTTTCGACGCGATAGCCCACGCCGTCGAGACGTTTGTCACGACTAAACGAAATCCTTTGTCCGAGGTCTTTTCGCGTGAAGCGTGGCGATTGCTCGAGCCCAATTATGAACGAGTGCTCGAGCAGCCGAACGACTTGGGAGCGCGTGGCGCGATGCAGTTGGGAGCATTCTACGCGGGACTCGCGATCGAGAATTCGATGCTCGGCGCGACCCATGCTTGTGCCAACCCTCTGACTGCGCGTTATGGAACTGCTCACGGCGCTGCTATTGCGATGTTGCTTCCCTCGGTAGTGCGTTGGAATGAAAGTGTCGCCGCTGATCAGTACCGAATGCTTCTCCGCTGGTCCAGTGTGGCGGACAAGCCGCATGATTTAAGCGCGACAGAAGCACTCGCACGGCGACTGGAGGAACTGGCTGAGGCGGGCGGGTTGCGAAATAAACTCAGCGCGAGCGGAATCAGCCAAACTGATTTGCATGAGCTCGCGACCGAAGCGGCCGAGCAGTGGACCGGCACGTTCAACCCGCGTCCATTCAACAAGGAAGGAGCAATCGAGGTTTACCAATGCGCGTATTGAACACGTTACTCGTGGTTCTTTGTCTCGCAGTTTCGGCGCTGGCCCAAGTGAACGAGGTCGCGCCTGGACAGAACTGGTCACAGTTTCGCGGCAATTCGTCCCTAACCGGCGTGTCGCAGTCGAATGTACCGGCGTCGCTGAAACAACTGTGGACGTACGAAGCGGGCGAGTCGATTGAGTCGTCGGCAGCGATCGTTGGCAGCACGGTCTTCGTCGGCTCGCAAAAAGGTGAGCTCACCGCACTGAATCTCGAAAACGGATCTGTTTACTGGAAATTCGCAACCGGATCCCCGATCGGTGAGTCGTCGCCGGCGTACGGCAGCGGCGTCGTCTACATCGGCGACCTGGGTGGTTGGCTCAATGCGATCAACGCGGCTGACGGCAAAAAGATTTGGGCCTTCAAAACGGGTGGCGAGATCAAATCATCGCCGGTGATTGTCGGCGATCGAGTTTTGATCGGGTCGTACGACGAACATCTCTACTGCCTCTCGGCGCGCGACGGGTCGCTGCTCTGGAAGTTCAAGACGAATGGGCCAGTGCATTCGACGCCGAGTATCTCCGGAGGCATGGCTTTCATCGCGGGCTGCGATGAAATGTTTCGCGCGATTCGCGTGGCTGATGGGAAGGAAGTGTTTCAGGTTTCTTCAGGCGCTTACACCGGCGCGTCACCGGCGCTCAGAGATGGTTCGGCTTTTTATGGAACGTTCGATAACGAAGTGTTGAGCGTCAATCTCGCGCAAAAACAGATTGCGTGGCGTTATCAACATCCCGAGCGAAAATTTCCGTTCTACTCGTCTGCCGCAGTGACAAGTACGCGCGTGGTTGTTGGCGGGCGCGACAAGATGGTCCATGGATTGACGCTGTCGGGCAAAGGTGTGTGGACGTTTGCGACGCGTGCGCGCGTGGAGTCATCGCCGGCAATTGCGGGTGACCGCGTTTTTGTGGGATCGAACGACGGGCGGTTCTATGTTCTGGCGTTGAGTAATGGCGCGAAGCTTTGGGAGTTCAATGCGGGCGCGCCATTGTCAGCCTCACCCGCCATCGCGAACGGCCGCATCGTGATCGGTTCGCAGGACGGGCGCCTCTATTGCTTCGGTTAATTTAGCCGCGGATTGACGCGGATAAACGCCGATCTGCATTAAAATCGCGTAAATCCGCGGCTAAAAATACTTCTCCACCGTAGCCGCCGCGGGCTTCCTCGTCATCAGCGAAACGACGATCATCAGTAACGCCGAGATCAGCACCATTGGAACGACCGGCATAAATCCAAACACCGCCGTGCCTCCCGGAGTTCTCGACAAAACCTCGACACCTCCAGGCGCCCAAAGGACAGTCGCTGGTCCAGGCGCGGGCGCGGGAACGATGGCCTGAAATATAGCGACAGCGACCACTGCTAGCGCGGTCCAAACAGTTACCGCCAGCGCCCCCCACTTCGTGCTTCCTCTCCAGAACAACGCCGCCACCAATAACGGTGACAACGCCGCGTAACCGGAAAACGCATACTGGATCGCCAGTTCGAAAATCGTCTCCGGCGCGCGCAGTGCAACCGCATAAGCAAAGAGCGTGATCAGAATTATGAAAATGCGTCCGGTTTGTACCTGGACTGACTCGCCGAAGCGAGTCTTACCGCCGTAGAAGGCGAAGACGTCCTCCGTAAACATTGTCGACAACGCGAGGATCTGCGAATCACTGGCCATCACCGCCGCCATGATGCCGGCGCCCAACAAGCCTGCGAGCCAGAGCGGCGCATAGCGTTTCAGCAAGATCATGATGACGTCGTCGCCGCCTGACTGCTCACGCAACTCGTCTCGCTGTTCGGGCGCCATGTTCCGGCCCTGCGTCGCCAGCACTCTCCGCGCTTCCTGCTTTTGCCGAATTTCAGGAATGTCCGTGACGCGATTCGCCATCACGCCGAGAAACACACACGGCAGCCAGATAGCGAGGATGCACAGCGGATAGAAGATCACCGTCTTCTTGAACTGGCTCATCTTTCGCGCAGTCAGGCAGAAGATCAGGATGTGCGGAAAAGCGATTGCCGAGAGCGGAATGAATGTGTAGCTGAAGAAGTAGTACGGCGAGATGCGCTCGCGAGTCAGTAGCGATGACAACGGCGACGCTTGCAGCCCCTGTGCTGCACTGCGAAAGCCTCCCATGCCAACGCCGATTACGATCAGGGCAATCGCGCCGAAACACAGGAAGAGCACTGTTTGGAACGTGTTGACCCAGGCGGTGCCACGCATCCCGCCGAAGAACACGTAACTCATCACTACCATCGCGACGATGGCGCCGCCAAACCAATACGGAACGAAGTCGCCGCTGATTGTATTCAACGTGGTGCCGCCACCCATGATGCCGATGATGATGTAAGGAACCAGCAACACTGCCTGGACAACAAAGATCACTGTGCCGATGTGGGTGCACTCCCATCGATCTCGAAACATCTGTACCGGCGTCATAAAGCCGTACTTCTTGCCGAGTGCCCAAACGCGTGTTCCGATCAGGAAGATCGTTAGCGGAATAACCAGACCCGACGAAGACGCCATCAAGCCGAAAGTGACGATGCCATTGCTGAATGCGTGCCCT
Organism: Acidobacteriota bacterium; assembly: GCA_046733535.1. GTDB lineage: Bacteria > Acidobacteriota > Blastocatellia > Pyrinomonadales > Pyrinomonadaceae > PSRF01. The sequence goes on along the minus strand of JBKPPH010000100.1, from coordinate 1,754 downwards.
GATGATCCAAGAATCGCGAACGCGGTCATGTTCGTGCCGAACAACGAGAACAGAAACACGAATGGACCAAGCGAGCGGCTGGCGAGAAAGTAGTCTTCAGCCTCCTCGCGGCCGCGCGCGCGGCGAAATGCGAAGATGCCGATATAGAGGACCGCTGCGAGATAAAGAAAGACTACGATTGCGGGAATCAACGCGCTTCGTCCTCCCCGGGATTCGCTCTTTCAACCTCTTCTTCAAGGTGAGACGGCCACGCGTAAGTCACGAGCAGCCACATCAACAGCGCCGCGACTACTGAGAAACATCCTTGATAGAACAGTCCGATTGGAATGAAACCGAAAACCAGGTAGGAACTCCGCCAGAACCAAATGTCCTGATGAAGTATGTAGACAACGACGACAGCAACAACCAGGAGGATTTTCTTCACGGAGGCCAGAAAGTAGCAAGGCCGTTTGGTGAGTGTCAAGCTTCGGATTAGTTTTCACGCAAGGAGCAACGGCGGCAAAGTCATTTCTTCTTTGCCGCCTTCGCGCTTTTGAGTGAAACCATCGCCGGGAAGATTACACGCCCCGGAACACTTTGGCGCGGTCGCCGCGCGCGTAGTGCGAGACGAGATGGTGGCGTTTGATCATGCGGTCGAGGGTCTTTCGATCGACTGAAAGAACACGTGCTGCGGCCTGCTTGTTTCCACGCGTGTACTCCAAAACGCGAGCGACGTAACGTCCTTCGATTTCCGATAGCGTCACCCAGTCTTCTTTAACGCGCGCCTCCGGTTCATCGTGTAGGGGAGGGAGAACTATCGTTGCAGCGTTCAGGTAGTAGAACAGATCACTTCGAAACTTTCCGGCAGCTACGTCTTGCTCGAGGTCAAGATCGGCGGCTGCGATTACCCGTACATCTACTCTTCTCGGCTCACCTTCCACTGTTTGCAGTGCGTGTAACAAGTTCTGCTGGAACGTCGCGCTTGTTTCCGTGATGTGATCGAGAAAGATACTGCCGCCGTCAGCTTGTGCGAACAACTCCGCGTCGATTGGTTCGTGCGAGATAGCAGCGCAGTCAACGGCAACAAACGGCTGGTCGCGGCGATTACTGCAATGATGAATCGCTGAAGCAACCAGTTCTTTGACTGTACCCGGTTCGCCAATCAGCAGCACCGGCAGGTTGGAAGTCGAAACACGGTCCACCTGTTTCAATACTTCGATAAACGCTTGGCTGCGTCTCACCAGTCCCTTGTCTGATTGACACGCAGCCCCGCGTCCCGTGGGTGAGGATCTCTGTGGGCGCTCTGGTAATTGCTCGCGCACCTTTAGTTCGTCGTCTACAAAAAGCACTTTTCCAAAATCCTTCAACTAATTTGCAGGAGGGGGACGGTGACCTCGCCCTGGCCGCCGTCCCCCTTCTCTACGCGCGAGGATTGCAATGCTTACAACGCGCGCGCCTCCTGAATTTTCACTTTACAGCCGGGTTGCAAATGTTTGTCGACAGGAGAAAACCAACAGAGCAGTAGGCTAAGCGGTCTCTAAGAAGTGCGCAATGGGGAGATTCCTGACATCAACTCAGTCAATTCCTGAGCATTTTGGCAAGTTTTGGTTTGGACCGACGAGAAGCACGGATGCTTATTCAACGTCGATGAGGCCGACGATGATCGCATAACGCACGAGACCGGCGACGTCGTGAATGTCGAGGCGTTCCATCAACTGCGCACGGTGAGTTTCAACTGTCTTGACGCTGATATCCAACTCATGGCCGATCTGTTT
>JBKPPH010000099.1:0-6396 GCA_046733535.1 Acidobacteriota bacterium | reverse complement strand
GAGCACGTTTCTCAGGACCATCGGCGTCAACCTTTCCCTCGCTTACGCCGGAGCGCCCGTAAATGCCGAACGCTTGCAGGCGTCTTTGTTCCGCCTCTTTACCTGCATCAAGGTGAGTGATTCTGTTCAGGATGGACTTTCGTATTTTTATGCGGAAGTGAAACGGCTCCAGGCGCTGCTCGCCGCAACGGACGCCGATGACGTGCTGCCCGTATTGTTCTTGATCGACGAGATCTTTCGCGGCACGAATAGTCGCGAGCGCCTGATAGGAAGTCGTTCTTACATACGCACATTGTCCGAAGGCGCGTCGATGGGACTGGTTGCAACCCACGATCTCGAGCTGGTCAAACTGGCTGATGAGATCGACGGGGTCGTAAACTTTCACTTTCGCGAAGAGGTGCGCGACGGAAGAATGGTTTTCGATTACCGGCTTCGACCAGGACCATGTCCCACTACGAATGCGCTGACGATCATGCGTCTGGAAGGCCTCCCGGTATAAATCTGTGGCCTACAATAAATGCTTCATAATCTCGATGTGCCCTTGAAGGATCTGATTCGCCTGTTCGGGATCGGGTGTTAACGACCAGTTGTCGTGGTCCCACGTGCCGCCGAGGATGATGCCGTCGCGGCGTGGAAACATGTAACCGCTACTCGCATAGCAATAATCGATCTCAGGTTGCGGCAGTAGCACTTCGAGTTGGCCACGCACCGGAACAAGTTGCTCGTCATCAAAGAGCGCGCGCGAACCGAGCCCCGTACAGTTGAAGATCACCGGCTCACGCAGTCGCGCGATCTCTTGACGACTGCGAAACTCCTTCACCACGACCCTGCCGCCGGCAATGTAGAAATCACGCAACAACGCACTCAAATAGATCGACGGTTCGATCAGCATCGTCGTGTACTGCCGCACGACAGGAAAGCCAAAATAGTTTTCCGGATCGCGATGGACTTCGGGTGCGGGATACAGATCGTTACCACCCGGCAACTCGCGCTCCAGCGACGCCTCAGATCTCAGCAACTCAAAACTATCGATCCAGCGAACTCCATACTCCGAGCCGACAAGCAGTTGAAACGCCCGGTTTGAGATGTGAGCAGCCTGCCGAAACTGTTTTTTGAATTTGCTGGTGTAGTTTTCATAAACAGACGTCGGCGACCACCACGCGCCGGCGATGTTCGACGTTGTATCAGGCGGTAGATCCTTCGCGTAGATCGTTACCGTTCCTGGTCCATTTTGAAAACGACGTTGCAGCAGGCGTGCGGTCGAGAGTCCACTGACGCCACAACCGAGCACAGCGAATCGAGTGGGTCGCGGAGAGTTGTGCGCAATGAGAAAGTCTCGCGCGAGATCAACTGCAAGCGACGCAGTGCCCCACGACAGTGTCACACCACCGCCGCCGTGCCCGTAGTTATGGACCAGCAGTTTGTTTCTGAATCGCTGGGCGTCGATGACAAATCCGTCCGGGCGATACGGCCGCAGTCCAACAACCTCACGAATGATTCGATCGCGAGCGACTTTGACGGGAGCGAAGTGGCGTTTGCCATCGAACGCAGGTGTTGCACGCGTCGCCAGCAACAGCGCGCTCGTAGCTGCCGCACCACGAAGAAAATCGCGTCGATTAATCAATGTATCCATCCATTGCGCAGATTACCAGATGTGTACTAATCCGTGTAATCTTTGGTTATGACGTCCTTCCCGGAATGGCTGGTGCCGATGGCCGCGACGCTAACGCAGGAGCGGTTCACCGGATCCGAATGGATCTTCGAACGCAAGTTTGACGGCATTCGGTTGCTTACTTACAAGAAGGGCAACGACGTCCAGCTGTTCTCGCGCAATCATCTTCCGCAGCACCTGCCCGCAGTCGCGGTAGCAATCGAACGCCTGCCGCACGATGAACTGATCCTCGACGGCGAGATCACCTGGCGCGGCGGCGCCTCTGCCTATCACGTCTTCGACATCATGTGGATCGATGGTCGCAACGTGACCACGCTCCCGCTTGAAGAACGTCGCCAGCTCCTGGCGGAGTTGCCACTCAAGCCACCGCTGCATCGCGTAAGTGTGATCGAGGATCCATCTCCGTGGGAACGCGCGCAGAGGGAAGGTTGGGAAGGCGTCATTGCGAAGCGACGCGGCTCGATCTATGAACATCGACGCTCGAAGCAGTGGCTCAAGATGAAATGCGAGTTGTCGCAGGACTTCATCGTCGGTGGTTTTACGGATCCGCAAGGCAAGCGCGTTGGTCTCGGTGCGCTGCTCGTCGGTTATCACAAAGATGGCGACTTCGTGTTCGCCGGAAAGATCGGGACTGGATTCGACACCCAAATGCTGCTCGACCTGCGTGCCCAATTAGACAGACTCGAGATCGAGAAGGCGCCGTTCACGAAAGCAGTCGGCTTGCCGCGGGTTCGTGCGCACTGGGTACTGCCTGAGATCGTCGTCAACGTCGGCTTCATCGAATGGACGGTGCACGGCAAACTGCGGCATCCGCGTCTGCTCGCCGTGGTTGGACCAGCACCAGATGATCACTCATCCTGAAAAGATACTGTTTCCGGCAGACGGGATCACAAAAGGCGAGCTGGCGTCGTACTACGAAACGATTGCGCCTTTCATGCTGCCACACTTGCGGCGCCGCCCCATCACGATGGAACGTTATCACCGCGGCATTGGCGCGCCGGGCTTCTTTCAGAAGGACGTGTCGAAAGGATTTCCTGAGTGGCTCGAGCGCGTGGAAGTTCCGAAGCATGGCGGCACGGTCCATCATCCGATCGCGAACGACACTCGATCTCTGCTGTGGCTTGCGAACCAGAACAGCATCACGATTCACGTGTGGCCGTCGCGCACTCCGAACCTGTACACCCCGGACATCTGCGTCTTCGATCTCGATCCGGCGAACGAAGACGCAGTGGAAACGTTGCGTAAGGCGGCGTTGAATCTGCGAGACTTGCTTGAAGAGCTTGGTTTGCCGAGTTGGATCAAGACTTCAGGCTCGAAGGGTTTTCACATCGCCGTTCCGCTTGATGGCAAGGCAGACTTCGGTACGGTCGCACGCTTCGCACACCTCGTAGGAAAAGTTCTCGTCGAGCGTGATCCGGAGAACCTGACACAGGAATTTCTTAAACTTGATCGCGCCGGGCGTATTCTTGTCGACACTGGACGCAACGGTTACAGCGCAACTTTCGCCGCTGCCTACACTGTCCGGGCGAAGCCAGGTGCGCCGGTTTCCGCGCCGTGCACCTGGCAGGAGCTCGAGCGTGGTGAAGTTGGACCAAGGACGTTTACTTTACGAACGATGGTCCAACGAATCTCCGCAGTGGGCGACTTGTGGGCGGACATGCTCAAGAAGAAACGCTCACTCAAACGTGCACTGAAACGTCTCGAAACACCTTCCGCATCCGGATGATCGGTTTCAAATCCGTGTTCAGCCGCGGCCCTCATAAGCGCGCTTCAACGTGTCGATCTCGAGCTTCTGCGATTTCATGATCGCCTGCATCACTCGGTTTGAGCGCTCCGCATCCTTGCTTCCCATTAACTCACCGAGGATTGTGGGCACGATTTGCCATGACAAACCGTACTTGTCTTTCAACCAGCCGCATTCCGCCTTCTGCCCGCCTGCCGAAAGCTTTTCCCAGAAGTAGTCGATTTCCTCCTGCGTTTCGCAGTGCACGACAAACGATACGGCCTCGGTAAACTTGAATTGAGGCCCCCCGTTTAGCGCAATAAACTTTTGTCCATCGAGTTCGAAGTCGACGGTTAGCACGGTGCCTTTTGGTCCCGGGCCAGCGTCTCCGTAGCGCGAAACATTCTCGAGCTTTGAGTTTTTGAAGATGGAAATGTAGAAATTCGCAGCCTCTTCGGCGTTATTATCGAACCATAAAAACGGGGTTATCTTTCGCATGACGTCTCCTTCACTGTCGTAATTTATGTGCTGCCACTGTTAAGTCGAACGGCCGGAGCGGAAATCGACAGGTTTCGAAAAATTGTTACGTGGATCGCGATAGATGCTTACGACCCCAGACGCGAACGCCTTCGACCAGCGGCAAAACCGATCGTCCATAGTCGGAAAGTGAATACACAACCGGCGCGGGAACGGCGCCTTTTGCTTCGCGTTCGACGATACCGTCACTCACTAGCTCGCGCAGTTGCTGTGTGAGAACTTTTTGCGAAATGCTTGGCATCGCTTTTCGCAAGGCCGCGAAGTGTTTCGGCGATTCGGCGAGCCAATAGACGATGATCAGCTTCCACTTGCCGCCGATGGCCGCGAGCGCTGCCGTTAGCGGACATCCTTCCACGGGATTCGGTCGCCCGCGTTGTTGATCGTTACCTGAAGGTGCCTTCTTGATGGCGCTCATAAGTCGGTTTAGAGTCCTTCTTCGGAGGTGAGTAATGATAGTAGAAGTCAGAAGCTACCGGATCAAGCCGGGGCACCGTGCTGAGTTCATTAAGCTCTTTGAAACTCGCGCGGTGGCGGCGCAGCGCGAGTATGGGATGAAGGTGGTTGGTCCATTCCTGGATGTGGAGAACCCGAACAAGTTTGTCTTCCTCCGCAGCTTTCCTTCACTCGAGGAACGCGAACGAATGAGGAATGCGTTTTATGGCGGCGAGTTGTGGAAGAATGAGTTGGAAGCGCTGGCGATGCCGCTGCTTGAGAGTTACGACGTGATTTTGTGCGAGACGTCGCCGGGCTGCGTGTTCGATTGGACGAGGTGAGACTCCATGATGCGCAACCGCTGGGCTGTCGAGCCGCTCGCTTCGACGATCGTGGCGTTGCACGAACTGAGAACGTCGAACTCGTCGTCTCTGAAAATCGCGCTCAGGCGCTGGTCCACTGCCTTTCGCAGTTTCAGGTATTCGCAGTCAGGCGCAGTGTCGTCGAGTGGCAAGTAAACGACTAGATCGAGGTTCTGCATCGCATCTGAGACTTGGCCCAGGAGGGTTGTTGTACTTTTTCGATCGAGCGCGTCGATGTACGCGAGGAAGTCGAGCGGGCACCGTTCGTAGATCACTCGTTGTCCGGGTGAGTGTTGCTGAAGACGATCGATGTTGTATTCGAGTTGGCGAAAGAAGTCTTCGACACACGGTTCGGCTGAAAACTCCTCACCGAGATCTTCAATCATCGCTGTGTATGGTTCAGGGTCGTGAGCAAAGTCGGGATGCGCGCGGAGGAACTCTTCGATCAGAGTTGATTTGCCCGTGCAGTGCGTTCCGGATACGGCGATTCTCATGGGTGATTATTGATGTAAACCCATGCTTCTACGCCGGATTTCAATTGCACCAGGACGCGTTCATAATCAGTGGGTTCATAAGAGTCGGCCTGCTCGAGTTCTTTCGGGGTAAGTGTTAGAACAGTGCCATCGACGATGTCTGATTCGACGGCAGTGGACTGAAGATTACGGTGATGCACGGCGCCGGTTTTGTTGATGAAGTCTTGATCTTCGGTGGCGGTCATTATCACTCGATAACCAATCAAAGTATCCGTCCTGCCATTCAGCGTGCGCCCGAAGATGGCGAGTTGAACGGATGCAGTCTGTAGGGTTCCGTAAGAAAACAGCCGCTCAGTTTCTTCGTCTTGAAGAGTCATTGGTGCAAACGAAACGGGCGACGCCAAAGCCTCGCCCGCTACTGGAATTGGTGCCCGCTAGTAGATTCGAACTACTGACCCCTCGCGTGTGAAGCGAGTGCTCTACCGCTGAGCCAAGCGGGCTGTAATCAATAACTTACAGCTACAGCTGGACCAGATGGTCCGCTGAAAACGGATTAATCTGAGCGCATCTTAAACCATCTGTGCTCACTTGAGCCAGTGGCAGGAGCGGCCCCTCGCCGTGGGTTGAGGTCCGCAGTGTCTGCCATTCCCCCACGCCGGTATGTTGTCCGTAACCCTAATTCTACCCGTTTCCCTAAAACAAAAAATCCTCACGTTGATACGTCGATGAGCCAAAGATGAGTCACTACTCTATCCCTCTTCGGTCTAAACTCGACCAACTGAACGATTGGTTGGAGCAACTTTTCCAGGGCCGCTTCCAACGCTTAATTGCGTTGCGGGCGTGTATATCTTTGTGATGCCTGGCTTCGAGTATCCGACTAGTATTTTGTACTGCCGTAATCTTTTCGTCCTTCCAGCGTTTATAAAACTGCCACTGTGCTCCCGCCGCGGTTATATTGCCTCGGCCGTCAAGTTGACCACATTTCTCGACGACCATGCAGTGACGGTATTTTTGAACCTTCGCTTTTCGACTTGTGGCTTCGTCACCTTTCAGCCTTTTGTCTGGCCCACTGATCAACTTCATCACGATTAACCGCAGGAGGTCTTCTATGTAAGCGCGTGGTGATGGAATTGGTCTAACGGTCGCGTGGTCCACTCCAGGCTCCGGCAGTAGTCGGGTCATTTTTTGTCGTGTAGA
>JBKPPH010000098.1:0-11149 GCA_046733535.1 Acidobacteriota bacterium | reverse complement strand
CGGCTGACCTGACAGAGATTAGCAGGAAGATGGATCCGAGTCGTGCGGCTGATTGGATATTGCAGATTGAAGACCTGCGGGAGCAACTGATCGTGAATATCAATCGCAAGGTAACGACGGACGCTTTGTTCCTGGTTATGGCGGGCGACGTCGCGGCGACTAAGAGACCAAAAGTCAGATAAAGCCGCAGATAAACGCGGACACACGCAGATCAGAAAGAGATCTGATCAGCGTATATCCGCGTTTATCTGCGGCTTATTCTTGAGATCAGCCAGCAGCTTCTCGGTTTCCATCACGAACGCTTCAACGATATTCTCGCCCGCAACTTTGCGCATCGGCACACCGTCCTTGAAGATCATCCCCACGCCGCGTCCAAACGTGATTCCGAGTTGCGAATCGTGAGCTTCTCCTGGACCATTCACCGCGCAGCCCATGATCGAAAGATGTAGCGGTTCTTCAATGTGGGCCAGCCGCCGCTCGATTTCAGTCACGATCCCGACGAAGTTGTCGACGTCAAGCCTGCCGCAAGTCGGGCAAGCAACAACCGTCACGCCGCGTGTGCGCAGTCCCAACGACTTCACAATCTCCCACGCCACCCGCACTTCTTCCTGCGGCTCAGCAGCAAGTGAAACGCGGATCGTGTCGCCGATTCCCTCGTGCAGCAGAATGCCGAGTCCGATGGATGACTTCACTGTTCCGCTGAACGACGTACCCGCCTCGGTAACACCCAGATGAAATGGATAATCGACTTTTTCAGCAAGCAGACGATACGCCGCAACTGTCCGGTGCACGTCCGAAGCTTTGAGCGAGACGATAATGTCAGTGAAATCGAGATCTTCGAGGATTTTGATATGGCGCAACGCCGACTCGACCATCGCCTCAGGAGTAGCAGTGCCATACTTCTTCAGCAGATCTTTCTCGAGCGAGCCGCCGTTCACGCCGATACGGATTGGCACCTTCTGCGATTGAGCGGCGCGCACCACTTCGCGAATGCGTTCGTGCGCACCGATGTTACCCGGATTCAGGCGCAGCTTATCGATGCCCGCTTCGAGGGCCATCAACGCGAGTTTGTAGTGGAAGTGAATATCGGCGACGAGCGGAACTTCGGGCACTCGCTTGCGGATCTCTTTCAAAGCGACCGCCGCATCGTTGTCCGGAACGGCCAGCCTGACGATCTCGCAACCGGCCCGCACCATCTCCTCGATTTGGGCCACAGTGGCGCCTACGTCGGAGGTGTCAGTCTTCGTCATCGACTGAATCACCACCGGAGCGCCACCACCGATCTGAATGTGCTTAACTTGAACTGGTCGCGACTTGCGCATCTATTTTGCCGGCGCCTCGGCAGCCGGCGGTGTTTTCGGTTGGTCGCGGCGGCCGCCGAAGGTTTTCAGCAAGTCGTTACTGATTACAAAAACCATCAACAGCAGCACCATCACGAACCCTACTTGCTGTATACGATCTCGCACCGCCGCTGAGATCGATAAACCTATCAACGCCAGCAATCCTTCGAGAAGGAGAAGGAAAATCGCGCCGCCGTCGAGCACCGGGATGGGCAGCAGGTTGAAGATACCGAGATTCAGACTGAGGAAACCGAGCATCGCGAAGATACCGCTCCAGCCGGCTTTCTCAATCGATATCTGCGTAGCCTGGTAAATGCCAATGGGGCCCGACAAAGTGTTGCGCACGGACCGCTGTCCGCTGAACACTTGTCCCAGGGCCTTGCCGGTCAGCCACAGAATCTGAATGTTGCTGTCGTAAGCGTATTTCGCAGCCGAACCGATTCCGGCGGCGTGCAGCGGGAACTGTTCCGTAACTGTGACGCCCAACTTGCCGTTAACACGACGTTCAGTACTCAGGAGTTGAATAGTCTGCCCGTTACGGTTCACCGTGATCGGGATCTTTTGCGCGTCGTGAGTGCGAATGTATTCAGTTACCTGTGCCGAACTTCTTACGCTGTCACCGCCAATCGAGATAAAACGATCGTCTTCCTGCAAGCCGGACTCTGCCGCAGGCGAGCCAGGCTCCGCTGCGACTACAACGACCGGCGAACCGCCGTAATCAGGAACGAAATCCAAAGAACCCGCCGCGTCGCCGTTTTCCGTGCGCGTGGTCGGCGTGATCGTCAGTGAAACTTCCGATCCGTCTCGACTTACGACGACGGGCAAAGGCCGCCCGGGCGAGAGTAAAGCATCGCCGCTGATAGCTTCCCAGGTCGGGTTCTTATTACCGTTGAACGAGATGATGCGATCGCCTTCCTTCAGACCGGCTAACTCGGCGGCGCCGCCCTTCTGAATGTGATAGACGACGGGAGCAGGAGTCGCGGGAACTCCGTAGATAAACGCTCCGGCAAACGGAATCGCCAGCGCAGTGAGAATGTTCATCACCGGACCAGCCAGAGCGACGAGCACTCGCTGCCAGCGCGGGCGCAGATTGAACATCTCCTCGGGCGGAATGTCTTGGGCGCTTGCGCCTTCGAGCGGCGCGTTTGAGTCATCGCCGCCCAGTTTTACATACCCGCCAAGCGGAATGGCGGACAGACGGTAATCAGTCTGACCCCATTTTCTGCCGAACAGACGAGGGCCAAAACCGACCGAAAAGGTCTCAACGCGAATCTTGAAAAGTTTGGCTACGATAAAGTGGCCAAATTCGTGCAGGACGACGGCAGAACCCAGTATGAAGATGAAACCAAGCAGGTACAGTAAATACGTCATTCAGAACCTTTTCTCACAGTCTTGTGGCGAAAACAACCACGTTTAGACTCGACCACTGCGAGTCGGGTTGCACTAGCTGAGTTTACGCGTCAGGTTGAGATAACGTCAAACAATTGTCGCGCGCCAAAGAATCACAAGAGCACGGCTAAATTAAATCCTTTGAACTGTTTCTTTGTCGCCTAACTCCTCGATGACAGTGTGAGCTGCGAGCCGGGCCTGGTGATCGGCCTCGAGTATGGTCTGGATATCACTTGCCGGCTGGTTTGCGTGAGCATTCATTACGGTCTCAATAATCTGCGGGATCTCCGTCAAACAGATCCGTTCGTTGATAAACGCGCTGACCGCTTCTTCATTTGCTGCGTTCATCGCGGCGGGTAGTGTGCCGCCTTCCCGCAACGCCCGATACGCGAGTGCAACGCACGGAAAACGGTCGAGATCGGGAGTTTCAAAGTGCAGCCCGGAAACTGCCGTCAAATCCAACGGCGGCAACTGGCACGAGTGGCGCTCCGGATACGTGAGCGCGTATTGAATCGCGTGCCGCATGTCCGTGACTCCCATTTGTGCGATCACCGAACCGTCGATCATTTCGATCATGGAATGAACAACTGACTCGGGATGGACGAGTATGTCGATTTCATCCGGCCCGAATCCAAAGAGCCAGTGCGCCTCGATCACTTCCAATCCCTTGTTCATCAACGTGGCTGAATCGATCGTGATCTTCGCGCCCATGTTCCAGGTCGGGTGCTGCATCGCTTCCGACACGGTTGCGTGTCTCATCTCGGCTTTGTTCTTGGTGCGAAATGGTCCGCCCGAAGCGGTCAATATGATCCGGCGCACTTCTTCAGGTCGCTCGCCTCGCAAACACTGGTGCAGGGCGTTGTGCTCGGAGTCAACGGGCAATAACTCAGCGCCTGATTTCAGGGCGGCTTGCGTCATCAACTCACCCGCCATCACCAACGTCTCTTTGTTCGCGAGGGCGACACGCTTACCCAGCTCGAGCGCTCTGAGTGTCGGTAAAAAACCGACGGCGCCGACAGTCGCTGAAACAACGCAGTCCGCATCCGGGTGAGTTGCGACTTCGACTAGTCCCGCTTCACCGGTGACGATGCGCGGCAAGTCGATGTCGCGTGCAAACAACATCGCGCGCAGATCGTGCGCGGCAGTTTCAGTGTCAACCGAGACGACTTCCGGCAGGTGCGCCGCAACCTGATCGGCCAATCGTTCGACGTTGGTACCGGCCGCAAGTGCGACGACACGCATGCGCCTGGTGCTTAACGATTCGATAACGCGAAGACTGTTACACCCGATGGATCCGGTTGAGCCGAGTATTGCTACTCCGGCGCTATAGGTTGATGACTCGATCATGCAATCAACAGGGGGGTTACTCGTTTGGAGTCGTAGGGGTCAAGAAGTTCGACGGTCTGGCCTGACTCGTTAACGTATGAGGCGGAACTTACGCGCCAGGCGCTGCCGTTTACCAAAACCAGGTCAACCGATGCATTAACGGTTTTCCGTCCACCGATAACCTTCAGATTCACCGTGGCCTCACCATTACCATCGTGCATATTAACGCTTCCGGTAACGATACTGCCAAAATCTTTTACTTCGCCAATGTCCTGCTTCAGCTTTTCACTGTTGCGCAGAAAATCCTTCGCTTTCAGTGCCGCCTGGCTGTTGCCGACCTGGTACAAGGCGAAACCGACGATGCCGCCGACGAACAGAACAACGAGCAAACCGAGCACGACGACCACTGCGCCGATAATCAAAACGATCTTCTTCGTCGTCATCTCGGAGCGTCAGCTATGGAAATAGAAGCGGGCAAAATAGTAGATGAGCGGTGCATTGAAGAGCAAGCTATCGAGTCGATCGAGTATGCCGCCATGACCGGGCAGGATATTCGCGGCGTCCTTCGCTCCGGCGCCGCGCTTGAGCGCGCTCTCTGCGAGATCGCCGAAGATGCCGACGACTGTCATGATTACTGCGAGCGGCAGAGTGTATTTCAGTGGCAGTTCACGAAAGAACCAGAAGTGAGCTAACGCAGCCATTGCGAGCGCAGCCACGACGCCGCCAACCGCTCCTTCCCACGTCTTACCCGGGCTGATTGAAGGCGCGAGTTTGCGTTTTCCAAAAGCTCGCCCGACGTAATAAGCGCCGGCGTCCGCACCCATCAGTACGAGAAAAAAGAATGAGAGCAAGTGTGCGGAGAGAGTTGGCGTGAAACCAGTGCGAAGAGATACGAGATGACTACCAAGCAGCGCGATGTACAGCACACCGAGGATCGTCGCGCCCGCGGAGGGGATCATTTTGTCGAACGGCGCGCCGCGTAAAGTCGCGGCGATCAGAACGCCGGCCGTCAATACGATGATGACAAACTGGACCAGCAGCACGTTGATGGCGGGATCGTTTTGCAGTGAGATCGTGATGAGGGCCGCTCCGGCGACGTATCCGGCTGTAGCATTGGGTTGGAGCTTGAGACGTTTGGCGAGCAGGTAAAACTCCCACAGCGCCAAAACCATCGCGGCGGCCGCCATGAGCACAAACAGCCACCATAAAGAAGCAATGAGAATTGAAGCGATCAGGAATGGCAGAACTACGAGCGCCGTTAGGATTCTCTTCATTCAGTCAGGTTCCGCCATTATCTAAATCATGCTCATGCTGAAATCCTGCACGCTAACTTTTACTTACCACGAGCTTCAGTCCGCCAAAGCGTCTGTCGCGGCGCTGGTAATCGACGACGGCTTCCAACAAATGTACGCGGCGGAAGTCGGGCCAGAGGGTTTCCGTCACGTAGATCTCGCTGTACGCACTTTGCCAGAGTAGAAAGTTTGAGATTCGCAGTTCGCCACTCGTGCGGACCAGCAGATCGAGCTCGGGCAGGTTTCGCGTGTAAAGCTCGTTCGCGATGCGTTCCTCTGTCAGCTCGTCGGGACGGCTGCCTTCGTCCAGTAGTCGTCTCACTGCGGCGCGTGCCGCGTCGACGATCTCAGCGCGTCCACCGTAATTCAGGGCCACGCTCAAGATCATGCCTTTGTTTCGCGCCGTCTGTTCGGTGGCCCGTTGAATTTCTTTTCTAACATTTTCCGGAAGCGCGCCGATGCGGCCGATCGTCTGAAACTTGATGTCCTGCCGGTCGATCTCGTCCAGCTCGAGTCGGAGGTAACGACGCAACATGCGCATCAACGCCTCTACTTCGTATCGCGGCCGTTTCCAGTTTTCCGTTGAGAAGGCGTACAACGTCAGCGCGTTCAGACCGAGGCGCGCGCCGGTGTCGACGGCAGCGCGAACAGCTTCAACGCCGGCCCTATGGCCCGCAATGCGCGGTTGGCCGCGTTGGGCCGCCCAGCGCCCGTTGCCGTCCATGATGATTGCGACATGACGCGGCAGGCGGTCCCAGGCGACGGCAGCGAGCAACGACTCTTCCCGCGTTCCTTTTTGTATTACCGCTGTGAAGTCAGAAAGCATTCAAAGCAGTTTATATTGCAAACCTAAGGCGTGCAATCCTGAAAAATCCTGCAATCCTGTCTAATAACGAACCGACAGCAATGTCAGTCCACAAGCCGGCGCCGTCGCTGCCGCCGCCGGTCGAATCCCACTGTCCAGCGCTTCTACGATCGCGTCGTTATCCAACTCGCCACGCCCGAGCGCCATCAACGTCCCCGCCATCGCTCGCACCATGTACCGCAAAAACCCATCAGCACTGACGCGTATCTCGATCAACGAACCCCGCGATCGTTCATCAGACCGCTCTGAAATCTCGACGCGTGTCACAGTCCGAACGCGATCTTCAACGTCCGACTGCGCCGCTGAAAACGCCGTCCAATCGTGCTTGCCGCAAAACAACTCCGCGCCGCGTCTCATACTTTCCAGATCCAACTGTCGCGCATCGTGATGAGCGTAGCGCCACCAAAACGGCGAGATCAGCGGCCCATTCACTATCCGGTACACGTACGTCTTTTCGAGCGCCGAATAACGCGCGTGAAAATCGTCAGCAGCAGTCTCAACCGTTAACACCCGCACGTCTTTGCCGATGTTTCCGTTAATCGCGGCGCGAAGCTTCGCAGTCGAGATCTCACGCGCAATCTCAACACTCGCCACCTGCCCTTCCGCGTGCACACCCGCATCCGTACGTCCCGATCCGTGAACATTGACGGCCCGGCCTTCGATCAACGAGAGCGCATTCGTCAACTCACCCTGAACGGTCCTCAGATCGCCTTGAATCTGCCATCCGTGAAAATCGGTGCCGTCGTACTGGAGTAAAAGCTTATATTTCACACAGTTGTCTTGCGGCTGCCTGGCTTCACCACCGGTTCTCCGAGTTTGCACGCATCACAAGCGGCAGGCTCAACTGACAACACTTTCAGCGACGCAAGCGCAGACAACGGAACGCCAACGTCCGCAGTACCACCCGACCGATCGATGATCGACGCTGCCGCGACGACGGTTGCACCAGCTCGTTCGAGCGCCTCGATAGTTTCACGAGTTGAGCCGCCGGTCGTGATGACGTCTTCAACCACCAATGTCTTCTCACCGGGTGAGACTGTAAACCCACGACGCAGCGTCATCTGTCCAGCGTCTCGCTCGGTCCACACAAAGCGTGCCCCTAACGCTCGCGCGACTTCGTGCCCGATCACGATCCCGCCAATCGCCGGCGACGCGACGAGTTGAATGCCCTGCTCGCGATACGAATCCGCGATCGCGCGCCCAAACGCTTCCGCCTTTTCAGGAAACTGAAGCACGAGCGCGCACTGCAAATAGACCGTGCTGTGCAAGCCGCTCGAAAGTTGGAAATGACCTTCAAGCAACGCGCCGGTCGTTCTGAATTGATCTATAACCTGGTCCGGTTTCAAATTCCTACCTCGCGTATGTTGAGCGTGCTACAATCGCGTGCGAATGCCGCCTTATCCGAATTTAGTTTCTGATTCCACCCTCGTTCAAGACACAATCGACCTCTTAACTTGTTCGGGCGGACGCGCGGCTGCATCGGAGATCGTCGACGCCGTTTTCAAACTTTCTCACATCGACGACGAACTCGCGGGATTGCTCGTGGCCGATCTCATCAGAAACGATCGGCGCTTCAAGTTAGACAACAACACTGTCGAACTGCTGCAAGACGACAGTTACTCGCGTCTACTCAAAGATCTCGATTTCGTCGTAGTCGACGTTGAAGCGACTGGGGCGAAGACGCCGCCCAATCGTCTCATCGAACTCGGTGCTTATCGAATTCGCGGCGGACGCATCGTCGACAAGTTTCTGTCGCTCGTCAATCCCGAAATTCCGATCCCGCGTTTTGTCATGTCGCTCACCGGTATCTCGAACGATATGGTCAGGCGTGCTCCGGTGTTTGCCGATCTGGCGCCGCAATGGCTCGACTTCGTGAGCGATTCAGTGCTCGTGGCCCACAATGCGCCGTTTGATACGAGCTTTTTGAACCACGAAATCTCGCGCGTCTATCCCGGACATCGAATGGTCAACCCGCATCTTTGCACCGTCAGGCTTTCACGGCGCGCGCTGCCTGATCTGCTCAATCACCGCCTGGATACGATTGCGAACCACTTTTCGATTCCGATCGTCAGCAGGCACCGCGCCGGCAGCGATGCACTCGCCACCGCCGAAATCTTTCTTCTCTTACTTACCAAACTCGAAGAAGCTCACGGCATCAAAGACCTGGCGGGTGCGCGAAACTTTCAGTTTCCGGAGCTCGCCGCGGATCTTCACGGATGATCCGCGACAATCTCCGGTCTTTTGAATCTTTGTCGTAACACGACAAAAAGCACAATCACCACGACCAATCCGAGCCCAATCCACGGATAATACTTCGCGAGGATCACTTTCGCTTCCGCGCCGTAACGCACGGCGAAGTAACCCTCGAGTAAAAATCGAAAAGCTCGCCCTGCGATTATGGCGAGCATGAATCGCAGTAAACTAAACCGAAACACTCCCGCCGTAACCACAAACAACTTGAACGGAAACGGCGGCGGCAACAACGTCGCCACCAGCACCGCCATTATGTCGTAGCGCTCGATGAGACTCTTCACTCTCTGTTGTTTCCGCTCCGAGAACCTGTTCAGCGCTCGCGCTCCGGCACGCCTCGATATCAAATACAAAATCCAGCAACCAACCGCCGAGCCCGCCGTCGCCATGAATGCATAGAGCAGCATCCAGCTCGGGTAGGTCGTCGAGAGCAGCAGCATTAACGCGTCTGCGCTGCTGGGCAGGGGCACAAACGTCGAATCGAGGAGGGCCACCGCGAACAGACCAAAAGCTCCGAAAGTGATCAGATACTCAGAAAGGCGTGTGAGCCATTTGATGGGATGGAGAAACGATTTCAATCAGTGGTCCTTTCGGGCTCGGGAACTTCGTCAGCGGCGGCAACGCTCGGGTTGCGGCGCCGGTTAATAAAGAAATAAATGATCAGCGCGATCAGGCCTATCGTCGCGACAATACTCAATATCGCGAGCCCATTGTCTTTCATGAACAGCAAAACGCGCCGCCCATAAAACACGGCGAGCACACCTTCAACGTAGTAGCGGAACGATCGCGCAATCATCACCGTCAATAAAAACTTCCAACGCGGATACTCCAACGCGCCCGCCGTCGCGACAAATATTTTGAAAGGCAACGGCGGCGGAAGTATCGCTGGAACTCCAATGGCGAGAAAACCAAACCGCTCGTACGCGCGTTCGACGCGCTTGATTTGGTTCAGGTTGAACCGCTTGCGCAGCACGGCTTGCCCACCGCGGCGCACGATCGTGTAAAGAAGATGGCAACCAAGCACAGATCCCGCAGCGGCGAACAATGGGAAATAGAAGGCCGCGCTCGGGTCCTTGAAACAACGTCCGACGACGAGATAATCGTTGATTTCAGGTAGCGACAAGAGCGATGAATCGAGAGCGCCGATGATAATCATCGCCGGCGCCGCGAGGTAAATGGGCAGGCCGATGACATTGACTTCCAACCACCGGGCAATCGCAGCTATCCAGTCGTACATCGGCGCTAATAAAACCACATCAAGACGCCGAACTCATAATCCGCCCTGATCCGTCTCCAATCCGCGTAAATCCGCGGCCTATTTTACGGGTGCGAAAACGGAAGGCGTGTCGTAAGTAACGCCGACAGTAAATCCGGAGTTTGGACTGAAGGTTGTGAGGCCTTTGATCCCGGCGAAGTCGAAGCGTAATCCCGATGCCCTAATTTGCATCCCGAGCCGCGCTTCTGCCTGCGACTCGGTGCCGAGCGGCCCGTTGCCGGGTCGCGTGTTAGCGCGTCCGTTAACTTCGCCTGCAACGCTGAATTGTTTGTTGATGCGAAAGATGCCGGCCACGCCGTAGGTCAAAACGTCGTTCTGCGTAAACAATTCCGTCGGCGCAGTGAGAATCGCGATGCCGAGATTACCGAAAGTATTGAGGCGTCCATCTCGTCCGAACTTCTTCCCAACCAACACCGATCCGAACGCGTTTGTTGAATTGAGTCCGATGCCGCGCGCTTCGTTTGAATTCGGAAGCTGCACGCCAAAACGAAATCCGAGTGAGGGACCATGCCGCGTTTCGTTTCGCAGTTTGAATTTAGCCGCGAGAGTGAAGTCACCGGTGTCGTTGGTTGAGTTTACGCCGGGCGCGAGCTCCAGTGGGATTGCCGAAACACCGCGCGAGTTGATGCTGACATAATTCTGGGCGACGCCTTCGATTTGAAACTCGACGTTCGGCCCCATTCCGAAGTTGATGCCGATCACGCCGACGCGCGTGAGATCGCCTCGAATACCCGAGACGGTATACTTCGCGCCCTGCATGAAGTCGATGCCGGCTTCGATTCGGATCGATCCCGGTGGGATGATGTCGACGTCTTCCGTGATGAGCGGTCGCTGCTGTGCGATGCAATTGAGCGCACAGAACACCAACAAGACCAATATGAAGAAGACGCGCCTCATCGCGTGGGATTCTAAGACAGGTTTACATGATTAACAAGAATCTTGTTAATCATGTCTAACAGATCCTGTATTCTTTGGCTCGAAAGGAAACCACTATGCGACGCCTAATCATTTTGTTTTTTACTCTCGTTTGCTTCGTGACGGCGGGCGAGACGGCCCCTCAACAAAACGCGGTCCAGATTCAGGGAATCAAGGCGCGCATCACGATTCGCCGCGACGAACGCGGCATTCCTTACGTCGAAGCGCAGAACGATGAAGATCTATACTTCGGACAAGGCTACGCAACCGCCGCCGATCGCCTGTGGCAAATGGATCTCTACCGGCGCACCGCACGCGGCGAGCTGGCCGAGGTGCTCGGCGCGGGGCCTAACAACGCCGCGTTGGACCAGGACAAGCTGCATCGCACGTACGGCTTTTCGCAGGCCGCTGAAGCCGAACTCGCTAATGCGTCTCCGCGAGCGCGCGCGGTGTTGGAAGCGTACGCGCGCGGCGTCAATGCTTATGCGGCTTCACT
>JBKPPH010000097.1:0-11717 GCA_046733535.1 Acidobacteriota bacterium | reverse complement strand
CGAACTCTGTCGCCCTTACAAGGGAGCGAATTTTTGCCGAGTAATCCAGGGGTTACGCACCCGTGCTTCACCCCTGGCTACCTTCTCTCACCGCTGCGCGGTTGATACACAAT
Organism: Acidobacteriota bacterium; assembly: GCA_046733535.1. Classification (GTDB taxonomy): domain Bacteria; phylum Acidobacteriota; class Blastocatellia; order Pyrinomonadales; family Pyrinomonadaceae; genus PSRF01. The sequence continues at coordinate 11,604 of JBKPPH010000097.1, read as the reverse complement.
GTGGCTGTGTCGCAAAACGAACTCTGTCGCCCTTACAGGGTTCGAATTTTTTGCCGCGTGATCCAGGGGTTACGCACGGCGCTGCGCTCCGTGCTTCACCCCCGGCTACCTTCGCTCACCGCTGCGCGGTTTATGCAGCACGCGCCTGAATCGCTAGTCACCTGGCTCGTCGACAATTGCTTCGCGTACCGACAGCCTCTCATCAGCAGGTAGTTGTCTATACTCCTCCAGCACGGGATGAGTGAACACCTGGGTCTGATCGTTGACGGCAAGTCCCAACAGGATCAGTCCCGCTACGTACAACGCCAACGTGAAGAAACCGATATACCCAGTCGCCGCTGCAAAGCTCGGCGCGTCGAGCGTGCCGAGCGCGACGCCTTGCAACAGCGTTCCTGCCACTCGCTTGAGCCAACCACCTTCGGGACTATACAGACTCGCCAACAACAAATGCTTCACAACGAAAGCTGTCCCGAACAGAACTGCAAGACTGCGCAAAAGCCGGCTCGCGTCGAACGACGAAAACTGATTGTTCCAGAGCGTCCAAAGAAAAAAGAACGAGAACAGCCAGTGCAGCAGACCACGCTCAGGCAACACCGAATTGAACGCCTGCGCGGACGCAAAGAAGAGTGTGATGAACATCCAAACGTGCGCAGCATTGGTGAGAGGAGGAAGGTCGCTGCCAACCCATTCACGAAATCTAATTAGACCACCGCGAATAAGAAGCAGCATCAGTAGCACGGCGAGCAGAAGCGTCACCAATGGCGGCGCGATGAAAATAAACGTGCGACTCTCCGCGCCGATTCGCAGCCCGCCCAGAAGCGCCACTGTCAGAAACAGAAACGGCAGTAGAACAAAGTCCACCAGAGCGCGGTTTCTGGAACGATTCGTCTGCGCCATTGTTGCCGTCAGGAGTCACTTCCTTGTCGGTAAGATCTTGAGCGGATTGGCGGCGGCAGTAGAATAAAGTCCACCAGCGCGCGGTTTCTGGAACGATTCGTCTGCGCCATTGTTGCTGTCAGGAGTCACTTCCTTGTCCGTAAAACCTTGAGCGGATTGGCGTCGTCCCAACTGCGTTCTAATCCTTGTTCAAGTTCCACCTTCAACTCCGCGGCTGTATGCATCTGCAGGTCCGGATCATCGATCGTCAGCGGACTGGTCGGCGAGAGTGCCATTGCTCGATTCACTGCCTCCACACCTTGCTTGAACAACTCCTGATCAAAATAAATCCGGCCCCAGCCCTCACGGTAAAACGAGTACGCGATGTAGAACTGTGTGCGAGCATCTCGTTGCGCGGGATCTGCTTGCTGCCATTCGTTGCGAGCCGCGCGAAACTGCTCACGCCGGAAGAGACTGAGAGCGGAATCGAATTGCTGCTGGTTGATCTCGTAAGTGCCGGCGGCGACTTCCGCACTCGTAGTCACTTCTTTGAAGCTGCGCGGTTCCGTCGCATAGATCCAAACGATGAACGCAGCGTATGCGATCGTAAATGCGAGGCCTGCGACTTGAATAATTCGGAGACTCAATGCATCTTGAACGGGCCACCGTGCGGCTCCGGTTCTAAACCAGGGCGACTCGAATCCTGGACCACCTCATGCATCTCGAGTACATTCGACTTAACAAATGCTTCCTTCGGCAGCGTTCCAGACTGCGCGTGTCCTTTCATGAAAGCATCCGAGCGTACCCAGTTGAGAAAGTCCTGACGGCTATTCCAAATAGTAAAGACGACATAAGGGTCGCCTTCGTTGACTGGTCGCAGCACCTGATTGGAGATGAACCCAGGCATTTGATCCACTAGCCCCGCGCGTTCACGAAACCTTTGTTCGAAAGCGTCAGCATATTCCCTGGCTACGTAGATCCGATTAGCGACAGTTATCATTTCGCGCTCCCCTCTTTTTGCCGGCGTCTAATGATACCACCTCGCTCCTTACGCGCCGGCAAGGTTGAACACCATCAGGCGTTCGTTGGTAAACGCGAGCCGCGCAGTCTAGCGAACCTCTACAACAGGTCCTTCCAGCTCGCCGGATTGCGGCGTAAGTCCATTACTGAAGTTATGAGAATCTCATCAGTACGGACTTGGTAAATTAGACCAAACGGAAAGCGATGAGTTCGACAGCGTCTCGTTCGTGGAGACAGCTGATGCCAAGCGGTAGGATACTGAACAATTCGAGCAACGGTGGCCTCGATCTCGTTTAGGAATGCAGTTCCGAGTCCATTTTCACGTTGCTCATAGTAAAGCGTCGCTTGCGTCAGTTCGGTGAGGGCGGAGGACGTAAACCGGAATTGGGTCATTATCGCAGAGATGAACGAAGATCTCGAAGTGCGGATGGTCCGTCTACTGTTTGCAATTCGCCACGGTCCACCGCGTCAATCCGTTCCTCGGATTCAGCGGCCCATTTCGCCTCAATTTCCCTGACGCGCTCTTCATCAAGACTTTCCCAAAGAATGTCAATCAAAGTCGCGCGCTCGATAGAACTAAGGCGAGCAATTTCCTCTTGAATAGATGTAAGGCTCATGCACGAATAATTGACTGAATGAGTGCATCTGTCAAGGAGTTTGCTTTTAATAACCATGCTCATTGCGAATTGACACACCGGTCTTTACGTTTAGAATACCTGTGCTTCAGAGTCTGCCATCTGCGTTGGTCGCTTACTGCTTTTTAAGTATCTTAGCTTCGCCTACAGCTTGAAAGGAAATCCCTGTATGAAGAGCCTTCGCAACCACATTCTCTCTCGCGCGCTCCTGATGATTCTCTTCGCGTTTGGTCCAGCGCTCGCGCAGACCGCTCAGCCTTCGACACCGCAGGCGGCCGCCCCCGTGCCGAAAGTCGAATTCGAAAAATACACTTTGCCAAACGGCCTCCAGGTCATCCTCCATGTCGATCGAAAACTGCCCGTCGTTCACGTGAACCAGTGGTACCACGTCGGATCAAAGAACGAGAAACTGAACCGCACCGGCTTCGCACACCTGTTCGAACACATGATGTTTCAAGGTTCGCAGAACGCCTCCGGAGAGTATTTCTCTTACGTCGAGAAGGCAGGCGCGAACCTGTTCGCCGGCGGAGTTAACGGCACGACAAACAACGATCGCACGAACTACTTCGCGACCGTTCCCTCCGCAAATCTTGAATATTTGCTCTGGCTCGAATCAGACCGGCTCGCGACACTTGCCGACGCCCTCACGAAAGAGAAACTCGACAACCAGCGCGACGTAGTGAAGAACGAGCGGCGCCAGGGCCTCGAGAACCAGCCTTACGGACGAGCTTTCAAGCTCCTTTTCGAAAACTTACATCCGAAGGGGCACCCGTATTCCTGGGACGTGATCGGCATCCACGAAGATCTGACTGCGGCCACGCTCGAAGACGTGCGCGAGTTCTTCAAGACCTACTACACACCCAACAACCTTTCGCTCGTGATCGCGGGCGACTTTGATCCTGCGGAAGCAAAGCGCCTCGTCGCGAAGTACTTTGGTCCAATTCCGCCAGGACCTGCGCTCGATCGTCCCGTCCGCAACATGCCGGTGATCGATTTCGAGAAGGTAATCGAGGTGAATGATCGTGTGCCTCAAGAGCGCACGTACATCGCGTGGCCGACACCGCCGCGCTACGATACCGCTGACGCTGACCTCGACATCATTAGCAACATACTTTCTGACGGTCTGTCGTCGCGTCTTAACAAGGCACTCGTGTACGACCGCCAGATCGCATCCGACGTCCAGGCGTTCCAGGTCTCGATGGAGATTTCGAGCTTCTTTGCGGTGATGGCAACGGCGCGTCCGGGTGCATCACTGGCGCAGATAGAGAAAGTGATCGAGGAAGAGATCGGCCGCCTCGCCAAGGATGGTCCAACGCCGGCCGAACTCGCGCGCGCGAAGACGAAATGGGAGTTTAACTTTGTCACCAATCTCGAACGCATCGGCGGATTCGGCGGCAAAGCCGATCTGCTGAATTCCTACAACACCTTCCTCGGCGATCCCGGAAAGTTTGAGTTTGACCTGAACCGGTACCGTTCCGCTTCCGCGCAGCGCGTGCAGGCTACGGCCGCAAAGTGGCTCAATACGCCGCATCGTCTCGTCGTTCGCTTTCATCCAGAGAACTCGAGGCGCGACACCGAGGTGGCCCAAATAGATCGCACCAAGCAGCCAACACTGGGAGCTGATCGCGGCTATACCGCACCAGATGTCAAGGCGGCGAAGTTGGAAAACGGCCTCGAGATCTACGTTGTCGAGCGGAAGGAACTGCCGAAGGTGGCGGTCACACTCGCTACGAAAGCCGGCAGTGTTGACGATACCGCGGAGAAAGCGGGCGTGGCCCGTCTCGCGTATCAGACAATGGACATGGGCACTAAGACGCGAAAAGCCCTCGAGATTGAAGACGCGCTCGGCGACCTCGGCACTTCACTGCAAGCCAACACCGATCGCGAAGTCTCGTCGTTAGCGTTTGAGGTACTCAAGCGAAATCTCGCGTCCGCCCTGCCAATCTTCGCCGACGTCGTCCGCAACCCTACGTATCCTGCGGCCGAGATCGAGCGCGAGAAAAAGATCACGCTCGATGCGATCGCGCAACAGTTGAGTAATCCAAACGGCATCGCGAACCGGGTGGTTAACATGGTTGCTTTCGGCGCCAGCCATCCGTATGGCCGACCTGAGATGGGTTTCACTTCGACTGTGAGCCAAATCACTCCGGCGGACCTCGAGAAGTTTCACGCAACGTATCTCAAACCGGCGAACTCCGCACTAATCTTCGCCGGCGACATCACGCTCGCCGAGGCAACCGAACTCGCGCGCCAGCATTTCGGCTCGTGGTCAGGGACGGCGCCGGCTGCCGCCAACGTTCCGGCACCGCAGCCGATGGGCCTCGGAAAAATCTTTCTCATCGATAAACCCGACGCAGCGCAGACTGTCGTCATGCAGATTGCTGACGCGCCACCGCGAAAATCCGACGAGTTCTACGCATTCAATCTTGCGGACGCAGTGTGGGGCGGCGGGTTTCAGACGCGGCTCAACTTGAATTTGCGTGAAGAGAAGGGCTACTCGTACGGCACATTTTCGTTCCCCGTCCACTACGCGAAAGCGAATATCTGGATAGCCACTGGCGGCGTGCAGACGAACAAGACTAAGGAGTCAGTGGTCGAGTTTGTCAACGAGCTTAAAGGCATTGCGGGTGGGAAGCCGATCACTGAAACGGAACTTGCTGATGCAAGAGGCAACCGCGTGCGAGGCTATGCTCAGCAGTTCGAGACGCTTGGGCAGTTGGTCGGTCAAATCGCGCAGCTCTGGTCGCAGGAACTTCCGTTGAGCGAACTCCAACGCTACCCGGACGAAACTCAGCGAGCCACCCTCGCGGCCGTCAATACTGCCGCGCAACGTTATGCTGTACCCGGCAAAGCGACGTTGATACTCGTCGGCGATCTTTCCAAGATCGAAGCGGGTGTGCGTGAGTTAAAGCTCGGGGAGATCGTCATACTCGACGCGGAAGGAAAGCCTGTGAAGAAGTAGCTGACGATCAAGTACTTCGACCGGATTTTAAACCTGCCCATGCGAACTGTGAACGCTGCACGGTATGTGACGCCGCTCCGCGAAGGTGGATCGCTTCCGGCGATCATCGAAGCGGACGATGATGGGATGTACGTCCTCAAATTCCGCGGCGCGGGTCAGGGCACGAAGGCGCTCATTGCGGAGTTGATCGCGGGGGAGCTCGCGCGGGCGGCGGGCTTCCTAGTTCCCGAGCTCGTCTTCGTGTCACTCGATCCTGAAATCGCAAAAACGGAACCCGATCCCGAAATACAGGACCTCATCCGCGCCAGCGGCGGCCTCAATCTCGGACTCGATTATCTTCCCGGCTCAGTAATGTTCGACCCCGTTGCCGACAAACCTGACGCTGATCTCGCTTCACGCATAGTTTGGTTCGACGCCTATGTCACGAATGTCGATCGCACCCCACGAAATGCAAACATGTTAATGTGGCATCGCAAGCTCTGGTTGATCGATCACGGCGCCGCCCTGTACTTTCATCACGCCTGGACCGACATGGACCAACGCAGCAAGGATCCGTTCCGTTTGATCAAGGAACACATACTGCTGCGATTCGCCAGCGCTCTCGAAGCCGTTGACCAGGCGATGACCGAAGCCATCACGGAAGAGGTAATAAAAGGAGTTGTTGACCTCGTGCCTGAAGATTGGATGAGCGAAAACTCTCCGTTCGGTACGATTGCGGAAAACAGACAGGCTTACGTCGAATACCTGACGAGGCGTCTCGAAGCGCCTCGCCAGTTCGTTGAGGAGGCAATTCGTGCCCGATAAATTCAGGTATGACTATGCCGTGATTCGGGTCGTACCAAAAGTGGACCGCGAGGAATTTATCAACGCCGGCGTAATAGTCTCGTGTCCCGAACTATCTTTTTTGGAAGCGCACATCCAGCTAAACGAAACCCGACTGCTCGCTCTCGATCCAACAGTTGATCTTGATCTCGTGCGAAACCATCTAGCCACGATTCCAACTATCTGTCGCGGCGGCGATGAAGCGGGCTCAATTGGGCAGCTACCGCAGCGCCAACGTTTTCACTGGCTCGTCGCGCCGCGCAGTACAGTTATTCAAACTTCACCCGTTCACACCGGCAGGTGCACCGACCCGGCTGCCGCACTCGAGCATCTTGTAGCAAAGATGGTCGATGCGTGATCAACCCACGACCGCCGCTCGACTCGTTACCACCGGCCGCGTCGGTTCATGATCGTCAATATAACTGAAACGCTTCTTCAATCTCAGAAACGGTAGCTCAAGCCACCTGTAAGACACTGCCGCCAATCCGACTGTCAGTATGAAAGCAGTGATAAGGCGACCTTGAAAGTTGAGCGGAATTCCAACCAGCGGCACAGACAACCACTTCATCACCCACGCAAGCGCAAACAGATGGAACACATACAACCCATAAGAAATGCGCCCAAGGTACACCAGCCATGAAAACGGCGGCAGACGCAGGAGTGAAACGTTTGTCTGAAGAACCGCTACCAGCAACGTCACACTCGCAAGACCACTGAGCGTATATGTAGCGACACTCGTCAGCCCGTCCTGCCGTAGATATCGCGCAACCAACCACCAGGTCGCCAACGCCACCACGCCTAAAACAATTCGCGATACCATTTTGATTTGCGGAGCACGCCCGCGAAGAACGAACGCGAGAATTGCACCCAATGCGATCGGATCGAGCCGGGCCAATGTGTTGCACCAAACCGCCGGATGTTCGACGGCAAATGCCGCCAACAGAATCCGAGTCACGATGGCCACTGCGAGCATCGCGATTGCGAGCTGCTTGATGCGGTTAATGCCGAACACTCGCAATAACAGCGGCCAGCCGATATAGAATTGCTCTTCCACCGAGATGCTCCACAACGGACTCGCGACCGAGAAAGGCAGTCCATACGCTGCACACACCCAGTTACCAACAAAGAGCGCGAATGAGACGATGTAAATCAGCCCGAAGCTTTCCTGCGGCAGGATGGTGGGAATCACAAGTACGGTGATCGCGAGAAAGGTGAAGTACAGCGGCCAAATGCGTAGCGCCCGCCGAACGTAAAATGCAGAAACGCTAAAGCTGCCTCGCTTCGCATGCTCGCGCAGCAGGAGTTCGGTAATCAAGTAGGAACTTAACGCGAAGAACAGACCAAGTCCGAAAGCCCCAGCCTCTTTGGCCGTGAGTAGCCATTGAGTGACAGTGGTCGGAAGGCCCGCAGCAGTGTAAAGGTTCGCATCGCGCGGCAGCGCGTGATGCATGAAGACCGCTAGGAAGGCGATAAAGCGTAAAACATCTAGTTCTGGATGGTAGAAATGGGATGCATTTTTAGCCTCCCGTTCAGACGGGTAATCAAAGAACGTTGTCGGGTAACGCATTCTTCCCTCGCTCGTAAGTGCCTGTACATCATTTGAAGTAGGACGGAATCTACACCGCGCCGTCCATTGATGTCATCACAGGTTTCTGCCGTTTTAGGTTGGCAGGATCCTTCTAATAAGCTCAGCCCCACATGAACCCGGATTAACACCCGTCCAATGATGATCCAAATTTATAAACATCTCTCCAAATGTCCCAATGGTTTTTGCTCGTAGCGATCTCCTTACATGACTAAAAGCGCCGCTTCACAGGCATATTTAACTTCCGTCAAACGCTGGCACTCTGTTTGCCCGACGAAAAATTTCCCCCTCAATAAGTTCCCGACATGTCAGTTTCGGTTTAGACGTGCGCAGGAAGTGCGGACCTGCACTGTCTACTCCAACTCCCGCTGGCTTCGGATACCCGACAACCTGAAGCAGTAGTACCTGCGCATAGCAGGGTTGGGCTGCGAATCGCTTTTCAGGACGATAAAGGGAGGTATTAATGAAGAAAACAGTGAAACTCCTTGGGGTTGTGCTGGCTGTTTTGATGTTGTCTGCGATCGCAAAAGCAGACACACTGGCGTTTACCGCGACGCTTACTGGCTCACAGGAAGTGCCGCCAACTGGTTCGCCAGGCATCGGCAGTGCGTTAGTAACGCTGGACACGGTGACCAACTTACTGACGGTCAATGTTTCATTCGCCGGACTGGGAAGTCCGACGATTGCTTCTCACATTCATTGTTGTGCGCCGCCGGGAACCACTGCCATGGTCGCCACCACGGTTCCGACTTTTCCCGGATTTCCGCTTGGCGTCACTACTGGTACTTACTTGATGACGTTTGACCTCACTCTCGCCTCGACCTACAACCCCGCCTTCATAACAGCACATGGCGGAACGGTGGCGGGAGCGCAGGCGGCGTTCATCGCCGGATTACTCAGCGGTCAGACGTATCTAAACATCCACACTACCCAGTTTCCGGGCGGCGAGATTCGCGGGCAGCTTCTTCAAGCCGTTCCGGAGCCTGCGACCGTTCTTCTGTTAGCCACGGGAGTGATGGGGATAGCGGGAACGCTGAGGAAGCGTCGCAGACGCGACTGAGACTAGCGACTCGTACGTACTCGTAGTACGTGCAAGCGCAGGAATTGAATAATCACTAACGGGGCGGGAGGAGTTCTTCCCGCTCAGCGGTGATCGTCTACGCCGCCAGAAAATACATCAGCAGCAATATGAGGCCAACGACGACGGACACCACGCCAGTCGTGAGGATCACTGCCGTCAGAGATCTGCCGTGAGGCAACCGCCGAAGTTCCTCGGGAATACCCGCCAACATATTCTCAACGATCTTGATGAGGTCTTTGTGAAAAGCGACCATCAAGGCTCCGGTTATCAGAAAATAACCGCCGAGTATGATCTTGATAACTGACAGCATCTTTGTTTGTCCAGATCTACTAGCGCGGATCTCGTCGACAGCAGGACAATGGTTTATACGAGCGAAGTCAAATTTGCAAATGCGGGCAGAAGAACGTTCTATGCTCCGAATCGCTCTCTCATGATTTGGTTGATTTCTGTGATCGTAAAAATTTCCCTTGGACTTTTTGCCGTTTTAAGTTGCACGTGAGGCCAATCCTTAAATCGTGGCCAAAGCCCGCCCGCAGTCAAGCCAAGTCTCTCCGCCTCTTCCGCGTACACATGATAGCCGTTTAATCCATTTATTTTTCGGGTGGTCGACCACTCGGCCGCACCGTTAACGACCCAAAAAGAATCGAAAGCCTCAGCCCACTGGTGCCATGAAAGACCAGGTGGAGCGTCTGTTACATGCCTGCCCGATTGAGGTCCGACGCTCTGTATGCAGAATGCTAAATACTCCGCACCCGCGTCTCGAAGCTCGAGGATCTTTGCCCGAATTTGCTCGGTCGTCCTCGACTGTCTCCAGATTATTCCCTGCTCAATGGGAGACCGCAGAGTCTCGTATGGGCGCATTTCGATGCCGCGTGCTCTGCAATTCTGCAGGAGGGTCCTTGCCATTGGTCTCAGTTCCGGAACCAGATCATCTATATTGCGAGACGGCATAGTTTCTCTCCTTGCAGTCAAACGTGTACCGGGCTGGGGCGCGAGTACGGGCTCTTTTATTTTTATGATAAAAGTGAGGGAAACATTTCTACGATTTGCGTTCATCTTACGGAGTTTGTCGAGCGACGACGCCTATGTTCGCGACGGTTGCGCCTTTAGTCATCGAGGGCACAGCGCAAATGTATAGGACGATGCCGGCAACGGGGGCGCGTGCTTCGAATGAAATATTGCCGAAGTAATCAGTGACGTAGCCGATCTTCATTCCCTGCTCGACGTAAGTTCCCCGCTTGACGAGTGGATAAAAGATTCCCGTCTGTTCGCTTGCGAGTGTTACGACCTTTTCGATCCAAACCGGATGTTGGACCACAGACGCTGGACCCGCCATCATCTTCAAATAACGCATCACGTTCAGACAGCCGTCGATCAACGCATTCACATCCTCGCTTTCGACCGTGCCGGCATGACCGGCTTCAGCCGTGATGGACGGTTTGCCACGCGTCGTCGCCGTGTTCTCGAGATAACGCGCTGCTTGCGGGTCCTTGGGCCGGTCAGTCGAGATGATGATGTGATCGAGACCGAAGGCAAGGACCATCTCGCGCGAGATCTGGTCCTGTTTTTCATTGCCGGTCTTCGTCCAATAACTGTACGGGCGCAAACTCTCATCCGTGTCGCCGCCGTGCAAATCGATCAAATGGTCGCACTGCTCGACAACTTGTTTCGTGATCAGATAAGAAGCACGCTCGGTTTGTGTGCCGTCCATCTTCCCGGGATAGAAACGGTTCATGCTTTTCTTATCGACGGGATTGACATGAGGCACCTTCTGCTCGAACGATGGAATGTTGATGAGCGGAACGATGATCACTGTCCCGGAGATGTCGGCGGGATCGAGTTTAGTGATCAGTTTTTCGAGTGCAATGATTGAGGCGTATTCGGTACCGTGTGAGCCCGCTACCAACGCTAAGACGGGTCCGGGCTTTGACCCATGAACGACCGCAACGGGAATGCTGAGTGGTCCATCGCTACCAGCGGGCACTTCGATCAGACCCGTTACTTTCTGTCCACGCGCGGCAGTCGCAGTGCCAACCGTGAACGTCTTACGATCCTGCGCAGCACCAAAGCTGGTCAGCATCAACGCAAGCACGACCGCAGTAATCAAACGTTGCATGTGATTATCCTCCATTAACGTGAATATGCGGGCCGAGCCGAACCGGTATTGCATTTGCTGGCGCAGGCCGCGCAAAGACATTTAAGATGGCAACGCTTAGCTGAAGCATCCACGCGAGGGCCAAATGTTCGGCGCTGATTTCATTGCCAACCCTTACAAAATTTACGACCACTTGCGGCAAACCGCACCGTTGCACTGGGCAGACAAGTTTCGCGCCGGTGCGTGGGTAGTGCCGCGGTATGCGGATGTAATGACCGGTCTGCACGACGTCCGGCTATCGAGCCAGCGCAGTCACAACCTAACCGCTGCGCTCCCGGTCGACGTGCAACACGAATTCTCACAGTTTAATCAGATCTTCTCCAAGTGGATGCTCTTTCTTGATCCGCCGCAGCACAGCCGCTTGCGCAAACTCGTGAATAAGGAGTTTACGCCACAAATGATACAGCGGCTGCGCCCGAGTATTCAGCGAGTCGTGAACACGCTTTTGGACCACGCAGCCGGGCAGCA